>BNVG01000008.1 GCA_025997935.1 Synergistales bacterium
AGGGAAAGAGACGGCGTTCGAAAGCGAGGCGAAAATTCTGAAAAGTCAGTAATTTATAGGACGGTATCTTTTGACTTTTGGCTTGGAAATAGTTTGGTATGTGCTATTATTCTTCATGGAGGCTTGTGGGCTTTTGTGTGAGAGTGGCGGCCTTGTGAGAGGGTTTCCAAAAACTTATGGAGGTGTCGAAGATGTCTGGAACGAGAAGAACGGCAACAAACGTATTGCTGCACACGGCGCTTGAGAACTTTTACGGCGCGGCTGAGGAAATGCGTCTGGACGAGAATTTGATAGCTGTTCTGGGTAACTCCGAGCGGAGACTTGAGGTCTCTGTACCTACGGAGATGGACGACGGAAGCATCAAGGTTTTTAAGGGATACAGAGTTCAGCACTCCAGCGCTATAGGCCCGTCCAAGGGCGGCATTCGTTATCACCCGGACGTCGATGTCGACGAGTGCGAGGCTTTGGCCATGCTTATGACCTGGAAGTGTTCCTTGGCCGGCATTCCCTACGGCGGCGGCAAGGGCGGAATTTCCTGCGACCCGCTCACCATGTCAATGAAAGAAAAAGAGCGCATGTCCCGCACGTTCGCGGCCCGCATCGCCCCCATCATCGGCACGTGGCGCGACGTTCCCGCTCCCGACGTCAACACCGGCGGACAGGAGATGGTGTGGTTCATGGATACCATCAGCAAAATGCACGCTCAGGTCGAGCCCGGAATATTCACCGGCAAGCCCATTAGCTACTGGGGCGCCAAAGGGCGCACGGCGGCCACTGGCTACGGCGTCGCAACCTGCGGGCTTGAGTTGCTGAAGGTTTTGGGCAAGGACCCAGCGTCCGCAAGCGTAGCCATTCAGGGTTTCGGCAACGTCGGAAGCTACACGGCTCTCGTGATGAGCGAGGCCGGCGCGAAAGTCGTCGCCATCAGCGACGTCACGGGCGTATACTACTCCGCCAAGGGCATCGACATCAAAAAAGCGTTTGAGCACATAGAGAAGCACCCCAAAAAACTTCTTGAGGGTTTCACCGGCGCCGATAAGGTCGACTACGATATCGCCACGGCTGACTGCGACTTATTCTTCCCCTGCGCCCTTGAGGGAGCGGTAAACGAGAAGAACGCCGACAAACTCAAGGCCAAGTGGATCGTCGAGGGCGCGAACGCCCCCGTTACACCGGAAGCCGACAAAATTCTCGACAAGAACGGCGTCATCGTAGTTCCCGACTTCTTAGCCAACTCTGGCGGCGTCATAGGCTCTTACTTCGAGTGGGCTCAGGATCTGTCCGGCTATTTCTGGACGGAGGAAGAGTACAACCATCGCCTTATGCACATCATGAAGGGCAACTTCAAGACGGTCTGGGACTACTCGCAGGCCAAGAAGGTCAAGATGCGCCGCGCCGCTTTCATGGCCGCCATTCAGCGCGTCGCTGACGTCACGAAGCTACGCGGGAACTTCCTGTAGAAGAATCTTGTATTTATGGATACCATATTTGCTGAAATAGAGCGACAAAGCGACGACATGGTCGCGGCTCTCAGCCGTATATGCCGCGTTCCGGCCATCTCCCCCCATAACGGGGGAGATGGCGAAGAAGCCAAGGCCAAAGAGATAGAAAAGCTAATCTCAGAGCTTGGACTTGGCCCCGTGGAGTGGCAGAGAGTAGACGACGCCAAGTCGCCGACCGGAAACCGCCCGTCGCTTTTCCTTGAATATAAAGGAGCGTCACCGAGACGCCTTTGTATTCTCAGCCACATGGACATAGTGCCGGAGGGCGACCGTTCGTTCTGGAGTCTTGACCCCTACAATCCTGTCGTACGCGGCTCGCGCCTTTACGGACGGGGGGTCGCCGATAACGGAATGGCGATAATCTCTTCCCTTTACGCGCTCTACGCGCTCAAAAAGCTCAACATAACCCCCGCTTACACAATATGCCTCGTGTTTTTGTCCGACGAGGAGCTTGGAAGCTCCTTTGGCGTACAGCCCCTTTTGGAGCGCGGGCTTTTCCGCGACGACGACCTTGTAATCGCGCCCGACAGCGGAAACGACAGAGGCTATTTTGTAGAGGTAGCCGAGAAATCAATGTTGCGCATGGAGTTTACCGTAACGGGCAAACAAGCTCACGCCAGCCGTCCACAGACGGGGCTCAACGCCTGCCGTGTAGCGAATCTGTTCTCGGCGGAGCTTGACGAGGCTCTGCATGTAGCGTTTAAGGATAAAGACGAGCTTTTCGACCCGCCCGTTTCGACGTTCGAGCCGACTCGCCGCTATGCCAACGTCCCTAACCTGAACACCATCCCCGGCAAGGAGCATTTTGGGTTTGACTGCCGCGTCCTGCCGTCCGTGCCTCTAAAGGACGTTTTAACAGTCGTGGAGCGCGTGAAAGACGAGGTCTCGCGCCACAGCGGCGCTGTCATAGAGCTTGAGACCAAGGGCGACGACGCCGCGCCTCCGACGTCCAAGGACAGCGACATAGCGCGTCTGCTTCTGTCATCCCTCACAAAAGTGCTTAACGTGAAGCCCGTTTTCGGCGGCATCGGCGGCGGAACTTTCGCGGCGTTTTTCAGGAGGAAAGGCATCCCGGCAGTCGTGTGGCAGCAGGAAGCCGAGGGCACGGCGCACCAGCCCGACGAGTACACGGAGATAGAATACATCATCAACAACGCAAAAGTTTTCGCGGGGATGATGTCCGGCAATTAACCCGAAAGAAAGGGGTCATAACCATGAGAAAATTGACTTTATGTATGGCAATTTTTGCGGTTTTTATGCTTTGCGCGAGTTGCGCCTATTCGGCTGACACTATCAAGATAGGCGAGATAGCGACAGTGACCGGCGACTTCGCTTCTTACGGCGTGGCCGAGATGGAGTCCGTCAAGATAGCGGTTGAGGAGATAAACGCGACGGGCGGTATTTTAGGCAAGCAGATAGAGCTCATCATGTACGACTGCCGCACCCGTCAGGAGGACATGGTAAACGCGGCCCGCCGCCTTGTAGACCAGGATAAAGTCACGGCCGTAATAGGCCCCAGCGGAAGCGGGCTCTGCATAGCCGCCGCCCCGATATTCAATCGCGGACAGGTTCCCCACCTCGGCACGCTCCCCACAAATCCGCTCGTCACAGTGGACGAGACTGGCAAAGTGCGCCCCTACAACTTCCGTATATGCTTCCTCGACCCTTATCAGGGGAAAATGATGGCCTATTTTGCGAACAAAGACCTCAAACTCTCGAAGGCCGCCATACTCTATGACGTGTCGAGCGACTATTCTCAGGGGCAAAGAGACTTCTTCATCCAGAGCTTCAAGGAGTACGGCGGAGCCATAGTGGCCGACGAGGGGTTCAGGGGCGAGGACGTCGATTTTCGCTCTCAGCTCACCAACATCAAAAACAGCGGCGCTGACGTTCTGATATTCCCGTTTATGGGTAAATCTCTCCCCCTCGCCGTAAAGCAGGCCCGCGAGCTCGGCATCAACACCGTAATAGTCGGCGGCGACGGTTACGGCGACTTTATGTGGGAGATAACCGGCGACGCTCTGAAAGACACCTACTGGGTCAGCCATGTCGACCGCTACGACCCCACGCTCAAAGTCTTCTTCGACAAGTATGAGTCCAAGACCGGCACTGAGTGCAAGGAATTCATGAACGCTGTCACGGCTTACGACTGCGTCTACTGGCTGAAAGACGCCATAGAGCGCGCCGGAACAACCGACCCCGTCAAGGTGCGCGACGCGCTCGAAGCCACAAAGGACGTACCGCTCCTCCATTGCACTCTGACGATGGACGAGTTTCATAACCCCAAGGACAAGGACGGCGTTATGCTCTACTGCGACGCCATTCAGCAGAAGGCTTTGTTCTTCAAGAAAGTTCGCCCGGAGTAAATTCAAGCCACTACAAAAATCAATACAGGCGGCTCGCAAGAGCCGCCTGTATTTTACGTAAAAACCTATCCCAAAACTTACCCCTTGACGTTCAGCTTCCCGCCGATGCCGAGAGACTCCAAGAGAATCGCCATGGTCTCCTTCTGCACATCCATGACGTTTTTCAGCATAGCGGCCTGAGTAAGAGTCGAGACCCTTTCCGTGGCCATATTCATAGACATCTGAGCTATTCCGCTTACCATATCCAAAAGCGCTCACCTCCGTAATCGTCCGCAACTTTCGACAATTCAGATTATACGGCTTTAGAAAGAGAGAATCAAGCGTTTTCGGCGTCATCCAAGCTATAATACCTCTCAGGAATCACATCAAAAGGGAGGTTCTTTTCTCATGGCCAAGGCTTTTATGGACGACTCTTTCCTCTTGGATACCGCTCCGGCGGAGCGGCTTTATCACGACTACGCGCGCGATATGCCTATATTTGACTATCATTCGCATTTACCCATCCAGCAGATTTTAGACGACGTGAAATTTCAGAACATAACTCAGGTCTGGCTCTACGGAGACCACTACAAATGGCGAGCCATGAGGGCCTGCGGCGTCGCGGAGGAGCTTGTTACAGGGAACGGGACAAATAATGAAGAAAACGACTACCGCCGTTTCGAGGCATGGGCCAAGGTGATGCCGCGTACTATCGGCAACCCGCTTTATCACTGGTCTCACTTGGAGCTAAAGCGATACTTCGGCGTGAACGAGCTTCTCTCGCCCAAAACCTCCCGCGCCATATACGACGCCGCAAAAACCAAGCTGGCCGCGTCTGATTTTTCCGTCCGCTCCATAATAAAGCGTAGCAACGTCAAAGTCGTCTGCACGACTGACGACCCGGTTGACGACCTCGCCATGCACAAGGCATTGGCCAAAGAAAAATGGGGCGTCTCCGTTCACCCGGCATGGCGTCCCGACAAGGCGTTGCTCTTGGCCTCCGACGCGCCCCTCTTCAACGCGTGGACGGACAAATTGGAAAGCGCGTCGAAAACTACAATCAAAACGTGGGATGATTTTCTGTCCGCGCTCCTGAGCAGGCATCAGTTCTTCAACGATAGCGGCTGCCGCCTGTCGGACTACGGCATTGAGCGCCCGTACGCCGCCACTTATACCGCCTCCGAGATAGAGAACGCTTTCAAAAAGCTGAGGGTCTCAAAAACCTCACTCGCCGCCGAAGAGCTTGAAAAATACCGCTCCGCGCTGCTCTTTGAGTTCCTGAAGATGGACGCTCAACAGGACTGGACGCAGCAGCTTCATTTTGGAGCCAAGCGCAACAACAACAGCGCTATATTCAAGAGCTTAGGCCCGGACGTGGGTAACGACTCGACGGGCGAATTTCCGATAGGCGACTCGCTCGTCGCCCTTTTAGACAGGCTTAACAGCGAAGGAAAACTGGCGCGGACAATCCTTTACACGCTGAACCCCAAGGATTACGAGATGGCCGTATCCATAGCCGGGTCTTTTATGTACAACTCCGCGCCCGGCAAGATTCAGGTCGGGACGGCTTGGTGGCACAACGACCACAAGAGCGGCATGGAGCGCCAGATGACGACCTTGGCCAGCATAGGCGTTCTCTCCCGTTTTGTGGGTATGCTAACGGACTCGCGGAGCTTCCTGTCGTATCCGAGGCACGAGTATTTCCGCCGCCTTCTCTGCAATATGACCGGCGGACAGATAGAGCGCGGGGAGCTACCGGAGGACTACGACCTCATCGGCGGCATCGTTCAGGACATTTCATACAACAATGCGGCGAGTTATTTTAAGATGGAGTTGCCGTAGGATACAACCGCTCAGTCAGGTCTTCCGGCAGGCAGCGCCGGAATCGCATAGTCTGGCGTGTTTGGGGGTGGGTAAACGCGACGCGCCACGAGTGCAAAAATACGCGCTCGAAACCCTCCTGCCGCTTGGCTCCGTAGAGCGTGTCGCCATAGAGCGGATGCCCAAACGCCGACATGTGAACGCGAATCTGGTGTGTTCTGCCTGTGAGAAGGCCGCAGACGACGAGCGCGTAACCCGCTCTCTCGGACAGAACGCGATATTCGGTAGCCGACGCCCTCCCGCCCTCCGCCACGGCCATTTTTAGGCGGTTTTGAGGGTGTCGGCCTATCGGCCCCTCCAAAACTCCGGCTCTCTGTCTGAAGCCTTCGCGCGCCTCGGTCAGGGCTATGTATTCTTTTTTAATGCGTCTGTCATGAAAATCATTTTGAAGCAGGGCCATTGTGCGCTCGTCCCTCGCTACCAACATCAGGCCGGAGGTCGTGGCGTCAAGGCGATGAACTATGCCGGGACGCCTTACGTTGTTGATAAGGCCTATGTCGGGGTAGCGGAATAAAAGCCCGTGGACGAGCGTCCCCCTCCAATGGCCGGGGGCGGGATGCGTCACAAGCCCCGCTGGTTTGTTGACGACCAAAAGAAACTCGTCCTCGTAAACCACGTCAAAGCTCACGTCCTCCGGCTCTATATCAAGAGTGTCGGGCGGCGGAACGGACACGGCAAAGCCCTCGCCGGGCGTAACCTTGTGCGAGGGCTTTAGTTTTGAAGCGCGTAAATTTATATTTGCCATGCGCGTGACGCGGTCTTCTTCTATCAGGCGGCGGGCGAAAGCGCGCGTAACGCCAAGCGAGCGGGACACTACGACGTCAAGCCTTGCCGCCTCGCCCGCTATTATTGACTCAACAGTTTCTACCCCTTCAGAACGCTCGCGCAACGCGGGCAAAGATTATCCTCTCCGGGCGTCTCTGAATACTTCCAGCAACGCGGGCATTTTGTGCCGCTCGCGACACCGACGGCTACCTCGTAGCCCGTCTCCTCGTCTTTGACGACCTTCGTAAGGGTTAGGGTATCCACCCACTCGAACTTTGAGACTATTGCGATGTCGGCCATCTCGTCAAGCGTGAACGCGCTGATAAGCTCCTCAAAGTCGCTTGTCTTCTTGACCTGCACCCGCGCCTCAAGCGACGTGCCTATTTCCTTGGCGCCCCTCATGCCTTCGAGCAAGCGCGACACCGCGCCCCTAAGCGTCAAGAGCTTTTCCCAACGGGCGTCGAGAGATTCGTCGATAAAGGCCTTATCCGGCCTCGGGAAGTCGCTCAAAAACACACTTTCCGGCAGGGATTTATCTATCTTGCGCATCTCCTGCCAGATTTCCTCCGCCGTGAAGCTCAGAATTGTGGCAAGCATTCGCGTGACGGCTGACAGAATCTCCCACATGGCGGTCTGAGCGCTGCGCCGCGCGAGGGAGTCAGCGGCCTCGACGTAGAGCCTGTCCTTGCTCACGTCGAGATAAAACGCGCTGAGTTCGTTTACGCAAAAAGAGTGAATGACCGATGTGGGGAGGTGGTATTCATACTCCTCAAAACCGTTGAAAGACCTGTCGATGACGCTCTGCAAGCGGCTCAGCGCCCATTTGTCCATCTGTAGTAGTTTTTCACGCGGTACGGAATGAATCTTTGGGTCGAAATCGCTGAGGTTGCCCAACAGGAAGCGCGCCGTGTTGCGTACCCGGCGGTACATCTCGGACAGGGAGCGCATTATAGTTTTCGATATGCGTACGTCGTTTCGGTAGTCCGTGGAGGCCACCCATAGCCTCAGAATGTCCGCGCCGTACTCGTCCACGACCTCCTGCGGGAAGACCGAGTTGCCGAGCGACTTCGACATCTTGCGCCCATCCCCATCTAAGATAAAACCGTGAGTCAGCACCTGGCGATACGGCGCTTTGTCTCTCACAGCCACGCCGACCAATAGCGAAGACTGGAACCACCCGCGATGCTGGTCGCTCCCCTCGAGGTACATCTCGGTGGGCCACTCGTGACCCTCGCGGTTAGGCAAAACGGCGAAGCTCGAAGCGCCGGAGTCGAACCAGACGTCCAATATATTGTTGTCTTTCACGACGTTCCGGGAGCCGCAAGCGCCGCATACCGCCAAATCCCCAAAGAGCGAATCGGGCGTCATATCCGGTTTCCACCATATAGAGCAACCCTCGCTCGACGCCTTGACGAGCGCAGCGAAGCGGCGGATACGGTCGGGCGTCAAGGTATACTCGCCGCAGTCGGGGCATTTCAGGGCCGGTATCGGCACGCCCCAGATGCGCTGCCGGCTTATGCACCAGTCGGAACGGTCGCGCACCATGTTGTATATGCGATCGTGACCCCAGTCTGGTATCCAGCGCACCTCGTTGTCGATGACATCGAGGGCGCGGTCGCGGAAACGCGACACGGCGATAAACCACTGAGCCGTGGCGCGGAAAATGACGGGCTTCTTACAGCGCCAGCAGTGCGGGTAGCTGTGCATTATCGTGCCGCTTCCCAAAAGTCTGCCTCGGCTCGCTATGAGCTCTAAAGCCTTCTTGCCGCCCTCATGGATGTCCATACCTCCGACGAGCGGCGTGTCCTTTGTGTATCGTCCCGCGTCGTCCACGGGGTTGTATATGTCTATACCGTATTTGACGCCGCTCTCGAAGTCCTCCACGCCATGCCCCGGCGCGGTGTGTACGCAGCCGGTGCCGGAGTCCAGCACTATATAGTCGGCCAGAATCAGTTTGACGTCTCTGTCGTCATAAAACGGGTGTACCGCCATCAAATTTTCGAGTTCCGCGCCCTTGACGGACAGCAAGGCGTCACCGAAAGTCAAGCCAGTGGCCTTCTCCACCTCGCCCCTGAGCGCCGCCGCTATGAGATAAACCTTGCCGTTCACATCGTAAAATCCATATTCGTACTGCGGATGCAACGCTATGGCCATGCTCGAGGGCAAAGTCCAGGGCGTGGTCGTCCAGATGACGGCGTAAACATCCTTTCCGGCCAAGATACCGTAACGCTCGGCTATCTTGGGCATGGGGTAAGCGACGTAGACGGACGGGGACGATTCGTCCCAATACTCTATTTCCCCGGTCGCCAAGGCGGTCTGACAGTCTATGCACCAGTAAACAGGTTTGCGCCCGCGGTAGACCAAATCTTTTTCCACCATTTCGGCAAAAGCCCCAAGCTCCGCCGCCTCGAACTCAGGCTCAAGCGTCACATAGGGCTTGGCCCACTCGCCGAAGACGCCGAGCCTCTTGAACTCCCCGGTCTGCACATCGATGAACTTTCGCGCGAACTCCGCGCATTTTTGGCGAAGCGCAACGGGGTCGACCGGCTTCACGTTGTCGTTGTCCATGCCGCCCCAGGCCATTTTCTCGTCCTTCAGGACGCGAAGCTCTATAGGCAGGCCGTGGGTGTCGTAGCCCGGGATAAACGGAGCGTATTTACCGCTCATCGAGCGATATTTAGGTATGAAGTCCTTCAAAACCTTGTTGAACGCCGTGCCGATATGTATGTTTGCGTTGGCGTAAGGAGGGCCGTCGTGAAGAATGAATTTCTTTTCTCCCTCGCGCAGGGACACCATCTTGTGATAAATGTCATTGTCATCCCAGAACTTCAAAAAATCCGGCTCGCGCTTGGCCAAGTTGGCCCTCATCGGAAAATCCGTCACCGGAAGATTCAATGTGTCTTTATAGTCCTTCTCTTTACAGTCTTTCTCCTTATTCTCTGTCACGCAAACCCGCTCCCTCTGTTTTAATCGCTACCGCGACATCTTATACTTCGTTGTCTTATAAGTCCTGAGCCAATTATAATATGTATTGTAACAATATATGCGCTTATAGGTTTACAATCTTTTCAAGAAACCTCGTTGCCGAAGTAGCGTCTATTGTGTTCGTTTCGTTTAAAATTATGCTCTTTATCGCCTCTCCGTTGAATTGAGATACACCCCTCGAATTTCTGCCCGCCCAATGAGCTTGGATTACCGTGTTGCTGATAAGCGTGTTTTGAAACATCGAAACCAATTTTGTTTTGATGGTTTTTTGCGTGTAATCAATGCCAACAAAATAAATCATAAAAATGCTGTCAGGTTCAGCAAGAAACTCTAACATTTTATCCAAATTATAACCCTTTGGCGCTGACGCTAAAATCATTATCTTGGTTTTGATGTCTGTTTCGGTATGAAACGCCGGATATATTTTGCCGTAATCGCCCAATCCATCACGAGTAACGAGACGCGGTAGTTCTGCATTATCGTACAAAGATTCGATTATCCTGTCCCTCAAAGCAACGTCGTCGCCGGCGATAATATACTCGATAATGCGGCCTCGCAAATTCACGTTTTCAATGCACGCGGCAATCAAGATTTCATTTTTGAAATTATTAGCTCTTGAGTCAAGGCCGGAGAGCAAATCTTGATAATCGTCCGACAACGAAAAACGGATGGCTCTCTTAGGCGAATCCATGATATTCTCTAAGCAATTGCCTGCTGTTACATCGAACTTTGCTCCTATAGGCACAATATTGTTTGTGGCTTCTGTTAGTCTGACCAAATTTTCCTCAAAGGTAAAGTTTTGATGAATCGCAAAGAGAGTGGCAAAATTTTTAGGTTCGTTTGCAAGATCGCCAATTTGTCGGATAATATCGGAGCCATTAAAACTACCCTTAATGTTATCAACACGAAGTTTTTGCGAACTATGGCTGATCTTGATGAGAAAAGTCGTATTCGCCAACAGCATGTAATTTTTGTCAGGCGTCACAACGCAGATGATTACAGGTAGCCTGTCGAATTTTTGCAGCGCCGAAAGCGACAGCACAGTATTGCTGAACGAGGAAGCGTTAGCCTTGCAAAATCTTACGGCAAAGCGCTTACAATAAAAAACGGAACGGTCTTTCACAAGAACAAACTGCCGAGTGACAAGGCTCGCCAATTTCATCTTGTCGTTAATACCGTCGTAGAATTTGATGAACTCTACCAATCTATCCAACATTGCTCAGGCATCCCGAGGCGTTGATTCTTTTGCTGAAAAGCCAACGTGTTTCGCTCCCAAAAAACTCCGTCTGTATAACCCTGTATAGTCGGATTACTCATGGCCATTTCTAAACGCTTTTGCGCTAACGCGCAATACCCGCGCTCGTACTCAATTCCGGCGTATCGGCGACCCAGCTTTTTAGCGACGACCGCGCTTGTACCTGACCCGATAAATGGATCAAAAACAATGTCCTGCTCTTTCGAGCTGGCGAGAATGAGCCTGGCTATTAATTTTTCAGGTTTTTGAGTCGGGTGGTCGGTATTCTCGGGCATTGACCAATAAGGTATGGAAATATCATCCCAGAAATTGGAAGGGAATGTATCCCTGAAGTTGCCGTTTTCGGTCTCCGCCCAGTCTTTTGGCTTTCCGTCAATCTTATATGGAGCAACTACTCGTCTACGCATTTTGACATCGTCGACATTGAAAACAAAATCTTTGGATACGGTCGCAAACCAAATATCTTCCATAGCGTTTTTCCAGTTACGCGTTGCTCCACGTCCCTTTTCCCTTTGCCATGTAATACGGTTTTGAATATTGAAATGTTTGCCGAGCACTCCCCCGATAAGCATACTTGTTTTCCAGTCACAACAGACATAAATTGTCGCGGTGGATTTAAGCGCGCTTTTAATTCCCGTAATCCACTTTTCAGTAAAGAGCTGGTAAGCGTCGTCGTCCATTTTTGTGAAAGCGGAATTTCCAAAGGTTTTATTCAAGTTGTAAGGCGGATCCACAATGAGCAAATCAATAAAATTCTCAGGCAAAAAAGGAAAAACCTCAAAGGCGTCACCATAGACAATTTTGTTTATAATTTCTTCTGTAATAAGGGGCGAGGAAACCGAGATGCAATTTTCAGAATAAATATCGGTTTCGTTTTCAGAAATTGTAATTGTTCTGTTGCGAGGCGCGCGCTGCTTCTCCAATAAATTTTCATCCTTTCTCAAAATAATCTTGTCCAATTATAATATGTATTTAGTGTAAAATTATCATTTCAATAACTTTTTAATCAAAAATACCGGGGAGGATTTTCAATGCCGCAAGTATCAAAATTTGACCGCGTGGCCGCCGTTTTGCTATCCGTCATATTTTTCGCGTCGCCCGCCGCCGCTTTCGACATCTCAAATTTCAAAGGCCCTAAGATGACCGACCTCTATTACGTCGTGATGCGCGACGCGGACGCGCAGACTATGGCCATCACGTCCGGCAAGTTAGATGTGTTGGGCGACATATTCAGGGCGGTCGACGTGGAGCGTCTTGAAAAATCGGGGCTTGTAGACCTGTCTATGGCGGCAAACTTCCACGGCTTTTTCGTGACTTTCAACACCCGCAAATTCCCCTTCGATCAAAAAGTATTACGTCAGGCCGCGTCGCAGGTTATGGACAGAACAAACTGGACGCGCGACCTGTTCTCGGGATACGCAGAGCCTGCGGCGGGCTTTATCCCCGAAATCTCCCCCTACTACGACGTCGATTCAAAAGTGCTTCCCTATGACATAGAGGCGGCGCGCAAGCGCCTGAGTGACGCCGGATGGACTTGGAACGCCGACGGGAGACTGACGGCGCCTGACGGAAGGGAGACGCCCCATATCAAAATTCTATGCCCGCCCTCGTCCGTGGCGGCCACGTCGACCGAAATAGCGATTTTGGCTGCCGATGGCCTCTCTAAGCTCGGTATGTCAGCCGAGGCTCAGCCGATGGATTTTCAGACGATGCTCGCCCGCGTCGACGAGCGCGACTTCGACGCCTGCACAAACGCCTGGAGCATGTCGCGCGACCCCGACCTTCTCTACGCCTTCTATCACTCTTCATGGAAAGACGTGAAAGGCGCTTACAACCTGAGCGGCATAGCGGACGACGAGCTTGACGCGGCTCTTTTGTCATTACGCAACGCCCCTGACGAGGCGTCTGCCCGCGAGGCGGCGCTCCTCTCGCAGCGCCTCCTGTCCGAGCTTGTCCCAGTCGTGCCTATATACAGCCGCTACTCCGTGGCCGCCATTCGCAAGGACTGGGACAACGTATACACAAACGACCGCGTCACATCGGACAACCTCTATACGCTCCTCTCCATGACGCCAAAGGGCGCGAAAGCGGGGGAAACTCGCCCGATATACTGGAACATCCCGGAGGAGATTCGCACCCTAAACCCGCTTGTGTCCGGGACGGCCTACGACTGGACGGTGCTTGGGTCGATTTACGATTCCCTCATTTCGGTGAACCCCGAAAATTTCGAGGACATGCCGTGGTTAGCCGAAAGCTGGAGTATAGAAACTGGGGAGAAGGGCTCTATACTTACGTTCACGCTTCGTGACGGCCTCAAATGGCAAGACGGCTTTCCCCTGACGGTGGATGACGTGAAGTTCTCTCTCGAGTTTCTCAAAAAGAACGAGGTTCCGCGTTATTTTGACAGCGTGTCGGATATGGAGCGCGTCGAGACGGACGCGGCCTCGCGCACGGTGAAAGTCTATATGTCCAACACCAGCTATTGGCACCTCCACAACATCGGCGGGATGATAATCCTTCCCAAACATATTTTGGAAAACGTGCCCGACTGGAGAGCGTGGCAGCCGACAAACACCCCTCACAAGGCGGCGGACGGTTCGGATATGACCGAGCTTGTCGGCACGGGGCCTTTTATATTCAAAGAGTCGCGCGTGGGCGAGTACGTACATATGACGAGAAATCCGTTTTATATGCTTTATGACGGGAATAGCGAAAAATGATAGGCAGGCGCATCGGCGGCGCGTTGACGGTCTTGCTGATTGTTATCGCGCTAAATTTTTTCCTGTTTCGTGTGATGCCCGGAGACCCTTTGAGCGGGATGATGGACCCGAAACTCTCGGCTGAGGCCAAGGACAAGATAAGGGGTATGTGGGGCCTCGACAAACCCCTTGGCGAACAGTTTTTTATCTATGTGGGGCAAATGGCGACGTTCAACTTCGGCATGTCCATGACGACGCAGCGTCCGGTCTGGGACGAGCTGAGAAGCCGCGTGCCAAACACCGTGGCGCTCCTGCTCCCGGCGCTCCTTTTGTCCGCCGCTCTCGGCATATACCTCGGCGTGAAGGCCGCCGTCGCGCGCGGTTCCCTGACTGAAAAGCTCGTCATATGGAGCGGGGCGGTGTCGTTTTCCGTGCCCTCGTTTTTTGTACAGATAGTTTTGCTGATGTGCTTCGCTTATATGTTGCCGCTGTTTCCCCTGCGCGGGTCTTCGTCCATACCGCCGCCTGTCGGCGCGGCGGCTGTTTTTGATTATCTATGGCATCTGTCGCTGCCCCTCATATCTTTGGTGGCGCTGAGCTTTGGCGGCTGGGCGCTTTATATCCGCAACATGATGGTAAAGACATTGGGCGAGGACTATATACTGATGGCGGTGGCACGTGGCCTACCGAAGGGGCGCGTCGTCTGGAACCACGCGTTTCGCTCGATATTGCCGCCGGTTTTGACGATGCTCTTGCTGTCCCTGCCCGGCGTGGTGAGCGGCGCGGTGTTGACCGAGACGGTTTTTTCGCTAAACGGCGCGGGGAGCTTGCTGCTCGAGGCCGTAAATTCTCATAACTACCCGGTAGCGCAGGCGGCGTTTTATATAATGGCGCTTTTGACCGTGTTATGCAATCTCTTGGCGGACTTGCTATGCGCGTACTTCGACCCGCGCGTGAGGCTTGGGGGGGAACAGGCGTGAAGCGTTTTATAAGCCCCGTGGCGCTCTTGATTTTGATTTTCCTGAGCTTTATCGAACCCTCCGCGATAGGCCTTCCTGAGTCTGACGCGGCAAGCGCCCCGCCCTGGTCTAAACCCGAATGGCTTGACAGCTCGGAGGCCCCGACGGTGTCGTTGCGCGTCCTCGACTCGTCGCCTACGCGGACTCTCTTCTGGAGTTGGAACGCGCCCTTGAACTTCGCCATAACGGGACGCCTGAGGGGTGAGCTTATCTGGAAGACGCCCGCAAAAGACTTCACGCTGGCCAAGACGGCGGGCGAGACGACCTTGGACATAAACGGCAACGATATGTCTTTCAAGCGGGCATTGGGAGAGCGGCCCTTCGCGTCGCTGCCGGGCGTTCTTTTTCCGACGACGGGTGAATATGAGCTTTCTTTGGACGGAAGCGGAGATGTTACCTTTCGCGTGGACGGGGGGAGATGGGGATGGCTCGGCGCTGACCAGAGGGGGCGCGACGTGGCGAGCCTCTTTGTCAGGGGCGTACGCGTCTCGCTTATAGTCGGCCTGTCCGCCACGCTCATAGCGACGCTTCTCGGCACATCGCTGGGCTTACTTTCAGGCTACGCGGGGGGCGTTCTTGACTCTCTCATAATGAGGGCGGTCGATGTCTTGTTGTCTATCCCAACGCTCCCCATTTTGATGGTAATGGCGGGGATTTTGGGCAAGAGCCTGTTGACGCTCGTTCTGATACTGTCGCTTTTTTCGTGGATGGGGACGGCGAGAATGGTGCGGGCCGTCGCCATGTCTTTGAGGGACGCGCCTTGGGTGGAGAACCTGCGCGCGCTCGGCGCAAAGAGAAACTACATCATTTTCAGGCATCTCCTGCCCGAGGCCATGCCGCTGCTCTTGGCAAATATTGCGCTCGGCGTGCCGGGGGTGATATTAGCGGAGGCGGGGCTGTCGTTTTTGGGGCTTTCCGACCCGCGCCTTCCGTCATGGGGGCGTATGCTTCACGAGGCTCACACCTACGGCGCGTTCACCAAAGGCGCGTGGTGGATGATTTTGCCGCCCGGCCTCGGGATAGCCATTGTCTGCCTTATCTTTATGGATATAGGCCGCAGATTGGAAGAGATGTCAGACCCGAGGCTGAAAAGCAGTTAATTGGAGGTGTGCTATGACTGAGTATTTAATCACTCTATTATGGGATAACGAAGCTGCTGTCTGGGTTGCGACAAGCGGCGATATACCTGGCCTTGTGCTGGAATCAGGTTCTCTCGACGCTCTGATTGAGCACGTTTGTTTTGCGGCGCCGGAGTTATTGGCTATGAATGGAACGGCGCATGAAACACTATCTATGTGTTTTAGATCTGAGCGACATGAACGGGTTTGTATGTAATGGCGGAATATGAAAAAATTGTGCGCGACATTCTGCGGCAGAATGGATGCTACTTTGAGCGGCATGGAAAAGGAGACCACGATATTTGGTACAGCCCCATTACGAACTGCCATGTAACGGTTGACGGCAAAATCAAATCACGTTATACGGCGAATGAAATTCTAAAGCAAAGCGGCGTAGAACATCATTTTTAATCGTTTTTGGGGCTTTTAGACCCGCGCCTTCCGTTTCCTCCTAAATTTATTCCGGCGTCACGATAAATTCCCCGGGCCTGACGCCCGAGTCAGACGGCAGGGCGGCGTAGTCGCACGGCACGCGCGCGTTCAGATCCCACACCACCGTACCGGATTTGAAAGTCATCTCGCACTCTAATCTTCGATACCCCGTTACGCGGGCGCCTACGCTATCCTTGAAGCCAAAGCCGTCCGGCCGCTCATTGATACGCCAGACGGCTATGTCGGCCTCGCTCCCGACGCTGAGCGTACCAAGCTCTTTATGGCCGATAATTTCGGCGGGTCTGCGCGTCGAGCGGTCTATCGCTTCCTTGATGGGCATACCTAAGGCCATGCACTTTGAAATGGTAGTCGGCATGTCTATCATGGCTTCATTCATGCTGAACGTGTGGAGATCCGTCGATATGGAGTCGGGGTAGAAGCCCTGCTGAAAAGCGGGGGCGGCGTTTCGGAACAGGAAGCTCCCGGCCCCGTGCCCCAGGTCGAACAGCACGCCCCTGTCCCGCGCCTGTTTCAGGTAAGGATAAAGAACGCCCTCGTCGTCCACCACCGGCACAGGCCCCCTGAAGCAGTGCGTGGAAATATCGCCCGGCCTCATCTTTTCCGTGACGAGCCGCCAGTAGGGGCGCTCTTTGACAAAATACCCGAAGTCCACCATGACGGGAAGCCCTGACAGTTCTCCGGCCTCTATGGCCCTGTCCACCGAGTCCCAGCCGGGAGCGGCGTAGTGCGCGGTTTTTATCGCCACCGCGAAAGCCGCGTACTTCGCGCAGGCGTCAGCCGCGCGGCGCGCTTCGAGCTCCGGCAGGTACTGCTCGCAGCCCTCCCCGACCATTCCGTGCCCGGCTATGTTCACAGCCGCAAAAATCCTTGTCTTGGCGCGCTCCGCCACCGTGGCGCAAAAATGGCCGAAGTTGCGCCACCCCGCGCTCCCGGCGTCCACCATCGTCGTGACGCCCGTGCGGAAGCTGAAGCAGTCTGGCCATACGCTGTACTCCCCCGCCCAGGCGTCCGGGTTCCCGGCAGTCGCGAAGAGGTGCGCGTGAATATCAACGAGCCCCGGCGTCACGAGCAGGCCCTCCAAATCAAGCACAAGAACGCCCGAGTTGGCCGGCAGTCTTTGCTCCAAGTCGGGGGCCACCTCAGCAATGCAGCCGTCTTTTACAAAAACGTCGGCTATTTCGTTAAGTCCGTTCGCGCCGTCTATAACGCGGGCGTTTTTCAGCAGTGTAGAGCGTGTCATCTGTGCGGAAGCTCCTTTTCTATCTCTTTAAGGCGAGCGGTTATGACGCTGAACTCGTCATCCCGCAGAGTCATCGGGTTTATCAGCAGGCCGTCGTTCCCCCAGGGAGCCGAGTAAACGGCCGGGTCTCCCTCAATCAGGCGTTTCAAGACAAAAGAGACGTTAGTGGCTCCGACTTTCGCGACAGCCGCAGCCATAGGCTGCCCCGCCTCGTTGGGGAAAAGCCGTTCGATCGACAAAACGCCGCCGCCAAACGCCTCCTGTAGTTTTTTGATCTGCTCCTCGCACCAAGCGTTCCGGGTCGTTTCGGCCTGCGCCACGTACTCCTCGACAGCCGACAGAAGCCCGACTATCTCCTCCCGCCCCAGCTTGAACATCCGCCCGACGCCGTACGTCGGAAAGGCCGTCTTGCCCAGCCAGTCCATAAAATCCCTCTTGCCCACGACGAGTCCGCTCGCCTGCGGCCCGCGCAGGTCTTTGCCGCCGCTGAATATACAGGCTGACGCCCCGAGGCCCGTGAGACGCCATAGGTTCTCTTTTGGCGGAAGCTGCGCCGCGGCGTCCACTATGACGGGCAGGCCGCGCCGTTTCGCAACGTCAAGAGTCTCCTCGAAGCTCAAAGCCCCCTGAGGCATCCAGCCCCCCTGAGGCATGAAAAAATAATATATAGCCGCCGTGTTCTCGGTTATGGCAAGCTCTAAATCCTCGGCTATCGTCGGCAGGATTGTGTTGGGGAAGCCTATCTCCACAAGTTTCGCGCCGAGGAGCCGCAGAGACCAGTCGTATGGGTTGCGGTGGGCGCGGTGTATGATTATCTCGCACTTGGCTATCTGGTCAGGCGTCAGGGACGCGTGGGGGCGGGCGTAGTGTCTGGCTATAGCCGCCGCGCCGGTGACATGGAGGGCGCAGGCCGCGCCGTTCGTGACAAACGCGCTCTCGTTGCGCGTCAGCTCCGCCAGACGCTCGTGCGCCTTCGCCTGAAGCTCTTTGATGACGACGTGGCTTCGCGCGGCTTCGCCCATCGCTTCGATGGTGCGCTCGCTCATGCGGCTTCCTCCGACCGACGTATAAGTCCCGGCGGCGTTTATGATCTTTCTGACGCCAAGTTCCCCATAAATATCACGTGACATAAATATCGCCTCTTAAAATTTGAGTTTTTAATTTTAGCGGTCATTTTATTATTATTGATTTTACACATTGACGAAGTCAAGCGTGAAACAGAAAAACCACGCTTTTTTAGTAAAATATGTTAAAGAAATATGTTAGAATATTCTTTTAATGTAATATATAACATAATATAGCGGCTGTAAATTCAATATTATTTTCTTGTTGACGCATGGAGGCTGATTCAGCGCGATGCCCGATAATTCACACGTTACCCTTGCACGCTTGCGCGGCTTGTTCAACAGGCCAAGCGTGAAAAAATTCAAGGAGTTGTTTGAAAAGTATTTTTTTTCGGATGACACCCCAATAGAGGTACGGACGCTGAACGTGGTGTATCTTCTGGCGTCCATTGTCGCGTTGCTGGCAGCCACCGTCCGCGTTATAGAGACCGGCTCCTTTTCGAGATACTGGATGACATCCCTGATAGTGCCCGTACTTGTAGGCATCTTTTACTTCGTCAACCGCACCGGATTGTACAAGATCGGTAATTTGATTTTAGTATTGTTCCTGAGCTGCGTCGCCTTTCCGTTTTTTTTCTTCAAAATCGGCGGCATAGAAAGCGGCATGGGCACGTATTTTACGCTGGGTATCTTCTTGACTTTCCTGTTGACGGAGGGCAAAACCTTTAAGGTTTTGTTTTCCGCCCAAGTCGTTATCGCGGTGGCCTCTTACCTGCTCGCCTATTTTTACCCGGACTCCGTGACGCCCTCAATAGGGATTCATAAGCTGTTGGACAATTTGCAGACGTTTTTTGTCGCCACTCTGTATATAGGCATCGTCGTCAAATTCCGAAACGCCATCCTTTACGCGGAGCGTAAAAAGGTCATCAAATCCAACGAGCGGTTTGCCCGGCATGACGATCTTCTGCGGGCGGTAAACGACATGGCGGTGAATTTAATAACGTCGGCCAACACGGACTTCATAGAGATAATGCAAAACAGTCTGCGTACTATGGTCGATTGCGTGGACGTGGATCGCGCCT
This sequence comes from Synergistales bacterium, assembly GCA_025997935.1. Taxonomy (GTDB): domain Bacteria; phylum Synergistota; class Synergistia; order Synergistales; family Aminobacteriaceae; genus BNVG01. The sequence goes on from BNVG01000008.1 coordinate 19,409, forward strand.
ACATATGGCGCAACGAGACGCGTGAAGGCGAACGCTGCTACGTGCAGGTGTTCAAATGGCTGAACGATGAAGTACAGCAAGGTCGAGTTGTGGAAAACATGACAAGTTTTCCCTACAAAGAAACTTTTCCCTTCTGGGAGAAAGCGTTCAGCAAAGGACGGTACATAAATGGCCCGTTATCCCGCCTTTCGCGTTTAGAGCGGGAGCGGCTTGCGCCTTATGGCATAAAGTCCATGTTGGTTATTCCCGTTTTCCTGCAAAACCGTTTCTGGGGCTTCGTCAGCTTTGACGACTGCCGTAGGGAGCGCGTGTTCACGGACGACGAGGTGAACATCCTTCGCTCGGGCAGTCTGCTACTGGCAAACGCCCTGTCGCTCAACGTCACGCTGGCGGATCTCGAGCGGCAGGACGTCCTGCTCCACACGGTAAACGCGCTCGCCGCGATAATGCTGCAGACCGAAACGGCCTCTTTCGAGGAAGACCTGCAATGTTGCATGGGTATGCTGGTTCACGGAATCGGCGCCGACCGTATGCGTATCTGGCAAAACCACACCACAGGCGGCAAACTGTACTGTAGTGAGCTTTACGAATACTCTGAAGTGTTCGAGTCCCAGCTCGGAAAAGACATCGTGATAAACGTCTCTTACAGCGACAAGCTCCCCGGCTGGGAAGAAACGCTCACCAACGGGCAGTGTGTAGGCGGCATTGTGCGCGGACTCTCTCAAGAGGAACAAGACCAGCTTCTGCCTCAGGGCGTCGTCTCTCTTTTAGTGGTTCCGGTGTTCGTTCAGGAGAAGTTTTGGGGTTACGTGGCGTTTGACGACTGCCGCAGGGAACGCGTGTTCACGGACGACGAGGAGATAATACTGCGCTCAGCCGGTATGCTGATAGCCAACGCCATGCTACGCAACCAAAACGAGGCCCTCATTAACCACCGCCTTAAACAGGAGGAGCTTATGGCGGATATTTCCCGTAGCCTTGTAGCCAACGAGAACGTATCCGGCCTTATCGAAAGCGCCCTGCGCCGGACGGGGGAGTTTATCGGAGTGTCCCGAGCGCTTATCGCCGTCACCGACTACGAAGCCGACGAAAACAAGCCCATATACTACTGGTGCGCTTCCGACGACTTGACCCCCGTAGCGCTCAGGGGTCTGAACGAAGACATCAAAAACGCGTTCCCCGATACCATGCCCACGGACGGCACTGTCACCACGATTTGCAGCAATGATATCCGCTCCGACGAGGACGAAAAATATAAAATTATGGATATGGTCAAATCCAAGGCTTTTATCTGGGCTCCGCTCTACGTGCATGGCAGACACTGGGGCCACCTGTGCGTCGAGGACTGCATTGAGGCGCGAACTTGGAGCGAAGGCGACGTGCAGCTTGTAGGTATGTTGTGCGGCGTCATAGCCGGGGCGGTGGCCCGGGATTTGGCGGAGCGGGAGCGCGTTAAAGCGCTGGAGCAGGCCGTTCTGGCCAACAAGACCAAGAGCCAGTTCCTATCCAACATGAGCCACGAGATGCGTACCCCGATGAACGCCATAATAGGCATGACGACCATAGGGCAAGCCGCCGTGAATTTAGAGCGTAAAGACTATTGCTTTTCCAGTATAGAAAACGCGTCCTCCCATTTGCTGTCGGTCATCGACGACATTCTGGACGTGTCCAAAATAGAGGCCGACGAGCTGGAGCTTACGCCCGCGCCCTTGAGTTTCAGGAATCTGACGCAAAGAGTTGAGAACGTCTTCAAATCCCGCGCGCGCGAAAAATTTCAGAAATTTACCATGTCGGTAGACGAGTATATCCCAGACGCGCTAATCGGCGACGGTGACCGGCTGTTCCAGGTAATAAGCAACCTGCTCTCCAACGCGGTCAAGTTCACGCCCCCAAACGGCGCGATTCGCTTAAACGCCCGCCTGACAGAGGAAAGGGACGGCCTCTGCGCCATACGCGTAGACATAGCCGATACGGGCACGGGCATCGACAAGGAGCAGCAGGAGCGGCTGTTCAAGGCTTTCGAGCAGCTCGACGGTAGCGCGTCCCGTAAATTCGGCGGCGTCGGGCTGGGTCTTGTCATCGCAAAACGCATTATAGAGATGATGGACGGCAAAATCTGGTGTGAATCGGAGCCGGGCGGGGGCTCGACGTTCTCCTTTACCGTGACGCTGAAGCACGCCGATAATGACAATCATCTTGCAAAGACGCCGCATACAGAATCTTTGCAAGATGAAGAAGAAGGCACCTACCCGGGGCGGCGCGCGCTTTTGGCCGAGGACGTAGAGATAAACCGGGAAGTCGCGCTGGCCCTCCTTGAGCCGAGCCTGCTTGAGATAGACTGCGCGGAAAACGGCGCGGAAGCCCTGAGAATGTTCCGCTCGGACCCGGAGCGTTACGATATAATTTTCATGGATATGCAGATGCCGGAGATGGACGGTTGCGACGCCACCCGCAAAATACGCGCGCTCGAGTCTCAAAAAGCCAAAACAATCCCCATTGTGGCCCTGACGGCCAACGTACTCAAGGAAGACATCGAAAAATGCCTCGACGCGGGCATGAACGACCACATAGGCAAGCCCATCGACTTCGACGCGCTGATGGATAAACTGCGGATATATCTGCCTAAGCGGAAATAAAAAACAACAATTTTCAATGTTTTTTGACGAGGTCAAAAGAAAAAAACTTATCGGGATATATCGTGACTTGAGCGACGACGAGCGCGCGGCGTACCGTGTGTTGTCCGTCATATTCACCCCGACGCACGTGAGCGGCGTCACCGACGTAATGCGGGCCGTGGGCTCGCGATACCCCTGGGGCAAGTGGACTATAAAAAAATGGAACGAGCTTTTAGACGAATGGCTCAAAAAAGACCTCGTCGAAAAAGTGAACCCAAACCGCTACGACGCCTGGCGATGTCACCCCCTGCTCACCGAAATAGCCGCGCGGGAGTCGCTTGAGCGCGGAGAGTTCGACACCATCAGCGGCGCGGCCAAAAAAATCCTGAGCCTGAAAGACGAAAACGACCTGTACTTTTACATTTCAGGGGATCAATATTTACGGCTGGCCCGCGAAATTTTTTACAGGGGCGACGACAAGCGCTACGCGAAGCTGATGTCCCTGTCCATGTCAGCGTTCGCCGGGCGTTCGTACATGGATCCCGTCCTGCGGGTTCTGGCCAACCCTCTCGATATGAAGCGCCTCTTTGGCCTGTCGCCCGTCATGGCCTGCAATTTGTTCGATACGCTACTTTTCGCCTTCACGGCGGACGCGCCGACTTTCAAAGAGCTTAAAAACGCCTTCGAGTCAGAATACGGCGGAGCGCGCGAAAGTTTTTACCTTTGGGCGGAGTACGCGTCGCTCGAAGGACGCTTTGAAGAGGTGGCGAGGCGCGCCGACACGGCGTACGGCCCGGAGATGTGCTGTTACATAGCGACCGCCTCGCTTTTCAGGGGCGACGCGAGCCACGCGCTCGCCATATACGAAGAGGGTCTAAAACGCCTCCGCAGGGAAAAACACAGGCGCAAGGCCGCGTTTTACTCCTGGACAGGCGTTTTTTATCCGATATTGCTGATGAGCGCGGGGGCGGAATCAAAAAAAATAGAAGAGTATATCGAAAGCTCCAAGGACGCGCAAAGTACGCTTGCCCCAAGGGCTTTCAGCATGATGCGCGTTTTTTACGCGCACGGCTCCTCGGACGAGTATTTTCTAAAGGAGCCTGAATTTACGCTCTCCGACTCCAACCCCGTAGACGCGTTTTTCTTTATACTGTACGGCTACTGGCTGGGCGGAGAGCCGCTCAAGCTCTTGGAGCCGCTGGCAAGACAAATTTACGAACGCCTCCTGAGCCTCGGGTTCACGTTTTTGGCCGAAAATTTGGATGATATAATCCGCTCCGCATGGCCAAAAGCGGCGAAACAGGACGCTCTTTCCCTGAAATACCCCATAAAAGACATCGTTCGCCGTCAGGAGGAGTGGGAGAGGTTCCTGTCCGCGCTCTCCGAGATAGGGCGCGCCGCGTCCAAGACGAACGCGCCCCGCGACAAGCGGTTTATATGGGAGATAGAATGGGACAGCGACAAAAAAACGAGGCGCGTTTCGCGCGTCTCCGTAAAGCCAATGGAGCAGACGGCGAGCGCAAGTGGCTGGAGCAAGGGCAAAGCGGTGGCGCTACGCCGTCTCTACAAAAAAGCCGACATAGAATCCATGACGGAGCAGGATCGCATAGCGGCGGCCTCCATACGCGAGGAGCGCGGATGGGGCGGCGCAGTTTATACCATAGACTATATAAGGGCGCTCCCCGCGCTTGCGGGGCATCCCTATCTTTACAGGGCAAAGGACGGCGCGCGCGTCGAAATAGCGGCCGACGAGCCGCGCATAACGACGGTGGCGAGGGGCGACGAGTACGTCGTGACAATATCCCCGTTTCCCGAGGGCGACACGATACCGCAGTACATAGTGACGGAGGACGGGCCTAATTGCCTGCGCGTCACCATAATCAAAGCGGAGCATTTCGAGGCGGCGCTCCTTATCAAGGAAGAGGGGCGCGTCGTCCCGGCGAAGGGAAAACTCTCTTTGCTGAAAACGCTCGGCGACCTCTCTCCTGTCGTGAGCATCCACTCCGACATCGACGGCATGGAGACGGACGCGGACATAGAGCAAGTAGAGGCCGAGCCGCGCATATATGTGCAAATAAAACCGTCGGACTCGGGGCTCGACGTGGAGGCCGTGGTTCGTCCTCTCGGCCCCGGCAGCCCGCCGTCTCGCCCCGGCGCGGGGGGCGTAAACGTCTACGGACTTCACGGAGGAACGCGGGCGTTGGCGAAGCGCAAATTAGACCTCGAAAAAACGGAGCTCGCGCAGATGATAGACGCCGCTCCCGCGCTCTGCGAGGGAGAGCAAATATCGGACGAGCGATGGCATTTGCCGACGCCCGAGTTGTCACTTGAGTTTTTGACCCAGATGAAGGCTCTGGGGGACAGCGTGACGCCGGAGTGGCCGAGCGGCGAAACCATGCGCGTCAGAAAGCAGATCTCGCTGTCCTCTCTCAGCGTATCTCTCAGGAGCGCGGACGAGTGGTTCGCCCTGTCGGGAGAAATAAGAATAGACGAAGACCTTGTTTTGAGCCTGAAAGACGTTCTGAGGCTTATGAAGACCGCGCAGGGGCGCTTTTTGCCGCTCGGCGACGGGCAGTTCTTGGCTCTGACCAAGGAGTTCAAACGGCGTTTGGAGGAATTGTCGTCGTTTGGCGACCTGCGCGGAGAAGAGCTTCGCGTGTCGCCGCTGGCCGCCCATCTTTTGGAGCCACTTGAGGAAGAGGCCGCTTCTTTTACGGGCGGCGCGGAGTGGAAAAAGCGCCTTGATTTGATAAACGACGCGGCTAAACTGAACCCTGAGCTTCCGTCGACGTTCAAGGGGGAAATGCGGGAGTATCAGCTCGAGGGGTATCGCTGGATGTCGCGTCTGTCCCACTGGGGCGCGGGAGCGTGTCTCGCCGACGACATGGGGCTTGGCAAAACCATTCAGACCCTTGCGCTTTTGCTTTCGCAAGCGATAGTTTCGGACGCCCCGTCGCTTGTAGTGGCCCCGACAAGCGTATGCTCAAACTGGATAAGCGAGGGCGCGCGCTTCACCCCGACGCTCAACATGAAGGAGCTACGCTACGGCGACCGCGAAAAAACCTTATCTGAGCTAACCCCGCTCGACGTGGTTGTGACGAGCTACGGGCTTTTGCAGAACGAAATAGAGCGCCTGTCGGCCATAAAATGGCGCGTTATCGTCTTGGACGAGGCTCAGGCCATCAAAAACATGGGCACGAAACGCTCCGCCGCCGCCATGAAGCTGAAGGGCGATTTTCGCGTGGCCACGACAGGCACGCCCATAGAAAACCGCATGACGGAGCTATGGAACATCTTCCGTTTCCTGAACCCGCACTATCTCGGGTCTCTCGACAGTTTCTCCCGCCGCTTCATCGTCCCGATAGAGCGCGACGGCGACAAAAGGGCCAAGGCGAGGCTAAAGCGGATATTGCAGCCCTTCATTTTGCGCCGCAACAAAGAACAGGTGCTCGAGGAGCTTCCGGCCAAGACCGAAATAACGCTACGTGTGGAGATGAAAGAAAAAGAGCGCGCTTTCTACGAGGCCCTGCGCCGCGACGCGGTGGAGTCTCTCTCGGGAGAGGACAAAGACGGCGCGGCGCGCGCGGAGGACAAGCGTTTTCAGATTTTCGCGGAGCTTATGCGCCTCAGGCGCGCCTGTTGCTCCTCCGTGCTGGCCATGAAAAAGAGCGAATCCGACACAAGCATAGAAACGGCGATGATTAAAGATTTTCCCTCCGCGAAGCTTGAGGCTTTCGCCGAGATTTTGTCAGACCTGCGTTCAGGCAGCCACAAAGCGCTGGTGTTCAGCCAATTTGTGGGCCACCTGACGCTCATAAGAAACTATCTCGACGATGAGCGTATTCCCTATCAGTATCTGGACGGCGCGACGGCGCCGCATGACCGCGAAAAGAGGGTGGCGGCGTTTCAGAGCGGCGAGGGCGACTGCTTTTTGATAAGCCTGAAAGCCGGAGGCGTGGGGCTGAACCTCACCGCCGCCGACTACGTTATACACATGGATCCGTGGTGGAACCCGGCGGTTGAGCAACAGGCCTCTGACAGGGCGCACCGCATAGGCCAGACCCGCCCCGTGACGGTCTACCGCATCGTGGCAAAGGATACCATAGAGGAAAAAATCGTGGACCTCCACGCCTGGAAGCGCGATCTGGCCGAGAGCCTGATAGGCGACTCCGACGCGCCGACGCGGATAAGCGCGGAGGATATGCTGGAGCTTATAAAAGAGGCGCGGTAGCGGCGGTTTCTGAAAACAACCTGTCAGGAGACGACTACGAGAATGTGAGGACAACGCGAATGAGCGACAAATGGATAACCGGCCAAGTCGACACGCCAAAAGGCCCTGTGCCTGTCGTTTCGGCTTCGCTTTCCTTAAAAGATATAGCGGGGGCTTGCAAGGTTCGTTTTGGCATAGGACGGATGGATTACAATGTCGCGCCCGGGCTTTACGCCGCCGGCAATCCGGGCGAACGCTCTCCCGTATTGGTAAGCGCGAATTACAAACTGACGTTCGACACGCTCAGGAAAAACCTTTCCGGCGTCGACTGCTGGATTTTGATACTCGATACAAAAGACGTCAACGTCTGGTGCGCCGCCGGCAAAGGGACGTTCGGCACGGACGAGCTTGTAAACCGTATCGAAAAAACGGGCCTGTCCGATATAGTGACGGACAGAAAATTGATCTTGCCGCAGCTCGGCGCGTCTGGTATGAGCGCGCACGAAGTGTTGAAGCGGTCGGGATTCTCCGTCATATACGGGCCGGTGCGCGCGTCGGATATAAAAGACTTTCTGCGCGCCGACTGCAAGGCCACAAAAGAAATGCGTACCATGAAATTTACGACATGGGACAGGCTTGTCCTGACGCCCGTCGAGTTTATGGCGGCCGCGAAAATCTCGTTGCGCGTTTTTGGGGTGTTGTTCCTGATAAACCTTTTCGCCGCGCGTCCGTTTGGCCTTTATGACTTTTTTGCCTACGCGGGCGCGGTAGTGGCGGGCACGGTCGTCACGCCTGTGCTGTTGCCGGTTGTTCCGGGCGCGGCGTTCTCCTGGAAGGGGTGGCTGCTGGGTCTGTGCTGGGCGGCGCTTGCGTTGCGGCTCTTTGGGTGGTTCACGCCACGCCACGCGCTTTTGGCGACAGGGTACGTTCTTTTGCTACCCGCCATATCCGCCTACTTTGCCATGAACTTTACGGGCGCGTCGACGTACACGTCTTTTTCGGGCGTGGCAAAGGAAATGAGAATAGCCCTGCCGCTGCTCATCGGCTCGTCCGTCATTGGCGCGGCGTTGGTGATATTATGGCGAATCAATATCTGAAAAACGTCGCGAAGCTCACCTTGACGGCTGAGAAGTGTACGGGGTGCGGAATGTGCGAGGCCGTTTGCCCTCACGGAGTGTTCGCCGTAACGGACGGGAAAGCGCAGATCGTTGAAAGGGATTCATGTATGGAGTGCAACGCCTGCGCCGAGAACTGCCCGGCGCAGGCGATAGAGGCGGGGCCGTCTATTTTCCGACGTCGCGACCAAGCGTGATGTCAGAGGTCGCGAAGTTCTCGACGGAGCGCGTCTTTTTGTGGAAGCGGGGCATCGCCGCGGCCATCGTCTCGCGGCTGTAAAAGGCGTCGCCGCGCCCTATCGGGAGCGTAACCGGCGTCCTCGTGACGGACGCTTTGTAAATCGCCATAATAAGCTCTATGGCGTCGCGACCCTCCTCGGCTATCACGAGCGGGCTTTCCGTCCCGACTATAGCGGCTAAGAAGTTGTCTATCTGAGCGGCGTGTCCCTCCGTCCGCAATTCAGGCAGACTGTCGTAGAGGCTTTGCAGCTCGGTTTTTGCCTCGCCGTTCTCCTCCGGGAAGCCGTTCGGAAGGGCTTTGGACGCCGCCGTCTCCCACGGAACGGACAGCCGCCCGCAAGTGGTCTGAAGTATAATCTCCTGCTTCTCGTCGTGGCTCACGAGGGAGGAAGAGACCTGCGCCAACATACCGGGATACTCGAGAATCGCGACCCCGAGATCCTCGCACTCGCTGTTGTCGTGCCCCACGTTCGTTATGACGGCCGTGACCCTCTCCGGCTTGCCCAGCATCCACAAGAGAAGGTCGAGATGATGGACGGCGTGGCTTGTGAAGCACCCGCCGCATTCCTTCTCCCACGTACCGCGCCACCAGATGTCGTAGTAGTTTCCTCCGCGCCACCACAGGGAGTTGACAGTAGCGTACAGCGTCCGCCCTGCCGCGCCGCTCTCTATCATTGCCTTGACCTTGCTGTTGGGCGTTTTGAAGCGGTTTTGCGCCACGGGCGACAGTATCTTGCCGCTGTCTCGCGCCGCCTCTATCATGGCGTCGCACTCCTCAAGAGAGGCGGCCATCGGTTTCTCCACAAGTACGTGACGTCCGGCTCTGAGCGCCTTTATCGTGACTGAGGCGTGGACGTCCGGGGGCAGACAGACGGACACCGCGTCTATGCCGTCCATGTTCAGAACCTCGTCTATATCGCCGCAAGCGACGGCGCGCCTCATGCCCTTTTTGTCGATAAGGGCCTGCGCTTTATCCTTATACAGGTCGCAGACCGCGCGAACCTCACAGAGATGTGCCAGCTGCCCGTAAGCGTCGGCGTGTACCGCCGCTATGGCGCCCGACCCCAAAAGAGCTACCCCGATCATATCTTAAAACCTCCCGCTCCTGACGACCAAGCCATTTCTTGCGCTTCGATGGCGAGCTCTATCGCGGCAAAAGTGTGATCTTGGCTCATGGCCGTCTCAGTGCGGTCGACACAGTCGCGGATAAACGAGCCGAAGAACGGAAACCCGCAGGTTCCGGCGGCTTTGATGTGGCGCTCACCCTCACGGTCGACCAAAAAGACGTGGTCGCCCTCGGAGTCCGTAGCGACGTTTATATATTTGCGTATTTCGATATAACCCTCTGTTCCGAGTATGATGGTACGCCCGTCGCCCCAGGCCCCGAGGCCCTCGGGCGTGAACCAGTCCACGCGAAAGTACCCCACAACGCCGTTGTCGCAAATAAGACTCGCGTCCCCGAAGTCCTCGAAGCGCGGATGGTCGGTGTGGTTGAAGTTGGCGACGTGGCTGTTGGTGATTTTAGCGCCGCTCGCGCCCGCGTAGGCCAAAATCTGCTCTATTTGGTGACAGCCGACATCCACCAATATGCCGCCGTATTTCGCCTTATCGAAAAACCACCCTGGCCTCGCGGCTGTGCCTACGCGGTGCGGCCCCCATCCCATAACCTGCACAACGCGCCCGATAGCGCCTTGCTCTACAAGCTCTCCGGCGCGGACGGCGGCCTCAACGTGCAGGCGTTCGCTGTAGTACACGCCCCATTTGCGCCCCGTGTCGCGCACTGTCGTTTTCACCTTCGACAGTTGTTCCCTCGTGATGAGTGGCGGCTTGTCGACAAAAAAATCATGTCCGCTCTCCATAGCCGCCACGCCAATGTCGCACCTGTCCGCCGGAACGGAGGCCGAGGCCACGAGGCGAATACCTTTTTTCCCTAATACCTCTTCCGCGCTGCCGGCCTTTTTGGCATTCGGAAACGCTTTTTGAAAAGCCGCGACCTTTTCCGAATCCGAATCCCAGACGAGCGATATGTCCGCCCCAGCCTCGGACAGGCCGTTGCACATTCCGTAGATATGTCCGTGGTCGAGACCGATAACCCCCACCGAAAACTCCCCCGGCGCGACAACCGCCACGGCCTTGCCGCGCGGCGCGTAGTTTTGTCCGTCCTTTTTTTCCTGCAAGACAATCTCACTCCTTTAAGCTCAAATCAACGACGGCAGAAGCGTCACTATCTGCGGAATAAAGATCATGGCGATAATCACCAGAAGAATGACAAATATGTAGGGCGACAGCGCGCCGACGCTTTGTTCGAGCGGCAGACGCGCTATGCCGCAGCTGATGAAGAGGAACGTGCCGACCGGCGGCGTTATAGCGCCCACCTGCATGATAATAACCATAAGCACGCCGTAGTGTATGGGGTCGAACCCCAGCGCGTTGCCTATGGAGAGGATACTTGTGGCGAACATCGCTATAAGCACCGTGGGATCCAGAAAGCAACCTAAGATCAACAGCACGATCATCATGAAGAACGTGGCGAGATAGGGATTCTGCAGCGTGTTCACCGCGAAGTTCAAAACCTCGTTCTGGAAGCGCATTCTGACTAAGACGTTGGACAGCACACCCGCCGCGGAAATGGTCATCATGACGACCGATGTCGTGACGGCGGAATCTAACAGCACCTGAGGCAGGTCTTTCAGTTTCAGCTCTTTTGATATGAAAAACCCATAAACAAGACCGTAGGCGATGGCGATAACCCCCGACTCCGTGGGAGTGACGAGGCCGAAGATTATTCCGCACACGATGATGAGCGGCATTATCAGCGCGCCAAACGAGCTGATGAACGTCCGCCCGAGAAGCGCCCATGAGAACTTCCCCGATTCGAATGTGTATCCGCGCCGGCGGTAGGTTATCGAGTTCACTATCATCTGCAACGCGCCTATCAGTACGCCTGGGATGACTCCGCCCAGAAAAAGCCGACTCACCGGGGTCTCGGTGTAGAACGAGTAGAGAATCATGGCAATGCTCGGCGGGATTATCGGGCTCAGCATCGACGACCCGGCTGTGACCGCCACGGCGTAGTCCTTGTCATAGCCCTGTTTTTCCATAGCTGGAATCAGCATACCGCCTATGGCGGAGGCGTCTGCGGCCCCGGAACCCTGTATACCGCCGAAGAGCATGGACGCTAAAATGTTGACGTGTCCAAGTCCGCCCTTCATGTGGCCGACGGCGGCGTTGGCGAAGTTCACCAATTTATCCGTTATCTTCGACTTCGTCATGACGTTGCCCGCTATGATGAAAAACGGAATCGCCATCAGGGAGAACGAGTCAATACTGCCGAACATCTTGATGATGACGAGGATGAACGGAATGTCCATGGCGACGATAAAAATTATCGCCGTTATGATTGTGGACACGTAAATCGGAAAGCCGAGAAAGATGAAGAAGAGCAGCAACACAAAAATCATAGCCGCCTGTATCATATCGTCAGCCTCCCTTCTTCTGTTCAGGCTTTTCGGCCCTGTCCATGAGAGACGAGGCGTAAGGGTGATAGCCGTAGATGAGTATCAAAAGATAATCGAAGAAAAGGTAGGCGCAGCCCACCGGTATGGCGGCGTAAAACAACGCCATAGAGATATTCAAATTCTGCATGGTGCTGTCCAAGTTCATGCTGGTCTGAGCTATGCCGAACCAGACGAGGAGCGCCATGCAGACGAGGACGACCACGCTGGCCGCCTTTTTTACAGCCGTCATGACCGCGGGCGACATATATCTCTTCAAAAAAAACTCCACGCTCAGGTGAGAGCCCTCCCGCACGCCGAGGCTGGCGGCCAAAAACGCGACCCATATACTGAGCATACGGATAAGCTCGTCGCCCCACGCGAAAGCCCTGACGGACGTCGATGTAAAGTACCGCAGAACGACCTGCACGAGGCACAGCGTGGTCGTCCTCGTCTGCATGGCGCTCCTCGTCTGGTTCGGCATAGCTCAGACCAGCATGAACTTGGACAGCACCATGCAGAATTTGAATATCTC
>BNVG01000009.1 GCA_025997935.1 Synergistales bacterium
CGGTAATCTTTATGTCACGAATTACGGCGGCGGGATTATCAAAGTGACGACAAACGGAACTGTAAGCGCGTTTTCAGATGAATTTGGACGTCCCGGCGTCGGGATAGATATAAGCGGCCAAAACGTTATTTTTGCCGCCGACAACGGGGATAGCTGCGTTCGGACGCTTGCCGCGGACGGCACGACCAAAGTTGTGGTTGAAAATATCGGAGGGTGTGTCGCCGTATTGGTTCATGAGGATACCTTGTATGTGGGTAGCTGGAACGACGGCGCGGTATACGCTTATTCAATTACGCGGCGTATCTGTCCGCCGAAAGAAGAGAACGGGTAAAATATTAGGAGGTCGCCGGCGTCGCGCCTCAACCGTCACCGACAATCCCCCGCCCCGACTTTAGGCAAATAGTATGATATATTAATATGTAATGTATCATACATAAAAAGAAATAGGTGACAAGCGTATGGCTGATGAAATTTCGCGAGGCGCGGTGAGCAAAAAGAACGCCGTTAGGGTGTACGCGGCGCTGGTTGTTGTCGCGGTTTGTCTCGCGGGTGCGATTTTCGCGGCGGGTGTGGGTATTTATTTCAGCACGCGCGAGATAACGAACACCGTCGCGGACAACCTGACGCTTCTCGTCAATATCTCCTCGGGTATGTTTATATCCTCCATTGAACAAATCAAGCAGGACACGGAGTACGTCGCCGGGATGGCGGAAAGGGCGTACGCTTCGGGCGGTCTTGAAAAATTAATTTCCATGCTGGAAGACGAGATAATCCAAGGGCCGAGTTTCATATCCCTCGGCGTCGCGTCGCCGGACGGCGTCGTCATATCAAAAGAAAAGCAAGGCCGGGCTTACGCCGCGTTGTCGGCTACGGAATACCGGACGTATCTCGAAAACACTCCACCCAAGGGCGTGCGCATCGTCGGCTCCGCCGCAACAGATTCCGGCGAGCGGTTGTTGCGATGCCACTTTAGACTAAACTGCGGCGCGACGTTCGTTGCGGCGCTTCCGGGGGATTATTTCCCGCAGATTCTCTCCAAATCCAGCTATGACACTTACAATAGCGGGCGGGCTTTTGTGCTTGACGGGCAAGGTAACGTAATCGCCGGCTCACGCAGCGGAAACGAAAGCCTGCTCGGCGTAAACTTGACGAACGTCCCGGGCGGACTCGGCGACATCGTCAAAAGGGCTTTGTTCGGAGAAAAGGCCGAGAGCGCCGTAGCGCAATATGACGATAAAATCGTGAACGCTGGCAGGATAATCTGCGCTTACGCGCCGATTCTTCACCAAAACGAGCGATGGGCGTTCTTCGCTACTGTGCCCGTATCAAACACATCCATTCCTAAAATGCGCAGACTTTTCATAATTGCCGGTTTGATCTTCCTTGCGTTTGGCGTAATCGCGTCCGTATTCCTGTCCGCCATGCAGGTAAAGCCATACAAAAAACTTGACAGTCAAAACGCGCTGCTGGCAGAACTCAACGCCAAGGCTGAATCAGCGGGCCGCGCCAAGGGGGATTTTTTGTCGAGCATGAGCCATGAAATCCGCACCCCCTTGAACGCCGTTATAGGCATGACCGCCATAGCGAAGAACGCGAAAGATGAAAATCGGCGCTATGAATGCCTCACGAAAATCGAAAAGGCGTCGCGCCACCTGATGGGCGTAATCAACGACATTTTGGATATGTCGAAAATAGAGGCGAACAAACTCGAACTCGACGGCACGGATTTCAGTTTCGGGGACATGATAACCCGCGTCTCTGACATCATAGCTTTTCGCGTGGAAGAAAAGCGTCAAAACTATTCCATAGATATAGACGCCGCCTTGCCGCCCTTTATAAATTCAGACGAACAGCGGCTCGCTCAGGTAATCACCAATCTTCTGACAAACGCGGTAAAATTCACGCCACAAAACGGCGATATCCGACTCACGGCGCGGCTTATAGAGGCCTCGCAGGGCGGCGCGGAAATAGAGGTTTCGGTGAAGGACTCAGGCATAGGCATTTCCGGAGAACAACAGGAGAAGCTGTTCAACTCTTTTCAGCAGGCGGATAGCGGCACCTCGCGCAAGTACGGCGGCACGGGGCTTGGCCTAGCCATATCGAAGCGCATTGTGGAGATGATGAACGGCCGTATTTGGGTGGAATCGGAGCCGGGGCGCGGGGCGCGGTTCTCGTTCAGGGTGCGCGTCCGCGTCGCGGAAGCGCCTGAAAGCAACGCGGACGCCCGACCCGTAAACGAGAAAAACACATTTGAGGGGAAATGCGTCCTGCTCGCGGAGGACATCGAGATAAACCGCGAAATCGTGCGGTCGTTGCTTGAACCCACCGCCGTCCAAATCGTCGACGCCGTGGACGGCCTTGACGCGGTAGGAAAATTCGCCGCCGAGCCCGAAAAATACGACGTTATCTTTATGGACGTACAGATGCCCGGGCTTGACGGCTACGACGCGACGCGTCAAATCAGATCGATCGGAACGGACAAGGCTAAGAATATACCGATAATCGCAATGACGGCGAACGTCTTCAGGGAGGACATAGACAAATGTCTCGCCGCCGGGATGGACGCGCATATAGGCAAACCGATAGATATAGAGCAGGTCTTGGAAAAGCTCAGGTTTTACCTGACGTAGCCCGATATTTTTATTTTTTTCTCGTGACGTGCATATTACAGCACCGCCCGCCATTGGAGAGCATCTCGGGAAAGTCAAGCTCAAGCCCCGGAAAGCAACTTATCATACCGAAGTCCCCGCAGTTGGCGATTTCGCAAAGCTCCCGTTTTTCCTCGGGCGTGAGTCCGAGTTTGTCGAACACGTCCATGAAAGGGCAGGCGAAAAACAAAACGCTGCTCTCATCGTCGTCTAATTTGACGGCCTTCATATCGAAAGCGAGCTTCGCGGGACCCGAATCGACCGCCTCCACAAACTCCTTGGCCGTCGCGTCAGGCGGCAGGTTCATCTTCCCCACCTTACGCACCCCAAACTCGTGGATGACCTTCTCGGCAATCTCCCGCGCGCCCTTGGGATCTGATTTTTTGAAGGCAAAATAAAGACGCCAAAACCACTCCGCTCTGTCCTCTATCGTTCCCCTTACAATCTGCGTGACTTCTTCTCGCGTGTAAAAAACCTCCGGCATAACAAACACCTCTCTCTTTCTTTTTTTATTTTCCGCCCAAGTAAGCCCTTCTGACCGCGTCGTTTTGGCTCAGTTCTTCGGCGTCGCCGTCAAGCGTTATGTTCCCTGTCTCCAAAACATAAGCGCGGTGCGCTACTGAGAGCGCGGCGTTCGCGTTTTGCTCTATTAAAAGAATTGTAACACCTTGGTCATTGATAGACTGAATAAGATCGAATATCAATAGCACGAGGTTCGGAGCCAGACCCAGCGAGGGTTCGTCAAGGAGCAAAAGAACCGGGTCGGCCATCAGCGCGCGCCCGATAGCCAGCATCTGTTGCTCGCCCCCTGACAGAGTCCCCGCCTGTTGAGGCAGGCGTTCTTTCAGGCGCGGAAAAAGCGCGTACACTCTCTCGTAAGACCCCTCAAGCTCGCTTGCCTTTTTGCCGTAAGCGCCGAGGCGCAGATTCTGGGCCACCGTCAGCGCGGGGAAAACCTCCCGGCCCTCCGGCGACATGCTTATACCCCTTTTGACGATGAGGTGCGGGGCCATATTGGTTATCTTCTCTCCCTGAAAAAGAATTTCGCCCCCCGAGGCCGGCACAATACCGGATATCGTGTTCAGCAGAGTAGATTTTCCCGCGCCGTTGCTGCCTATGAGCGTAACTATTTCTCCCTTTTCGATACGCACATCAATGCCCTTGAGGGCGTGTATCTGGCCGTAGTGAGTGTTAAGTCCGCTTATGTTTAGCATGTTCCCTGACGCCTCCCAGATACGCCTCTATGACCCTGGGGTTTGTGGCTATCTCACCCGGGAGTCCTTGCGCGATAAGTTTGCCGTAGTCAAGGACGTAAATTCTGTCCGATATGTTCATAACCACGCTCATGTCGTGCTCTATAAGAAGTATCGTATATCCCCGGTCGCGAAGCAATCTGATGAACTCCAACAGGTTGTTCGATTCCTGCGGGTTCATACCGGCCGCCGGTTCGTCCAAGAGAATCAACCGCGCGTCCGTCGCTATGGCGCGCGCTATCTCTAACTTTCGCTGTTCTCCGTAGGGGAGGTTTTTGGCATAGTCGTGCATACGATAGTCTAAACCTATGGATTTGAGGATTCTGACCGCCTTTTCCGTTTTCGCCCTTTCCTCTTTCCTGAAACGCGCCGTTCTGAACACGGCGTCGAAAAAGCCGTAGCGCGTGTTGATATGCGTCCCCACAAGAACGTTTTCGATAACCCTCATGCCGGGGAAAAGCCTTATGTTCTGAAAGGTTCTCGACACCCCCATTTTGACGATGTCCTGGGGTTTAGCGTTACGCACCGAACGGCTCTCGAACAAAATTTCCCCGCCGTCTATCTCGCAGACGCCTGTCAGGATATTGAATATGGTCGTCTTGCCGGCGCCGTTGGGGCCTATTATGCTGACAATTTCGCCTCTGTCCACGTGAAAACTGACGTCGCTCACCGCCGCGAGGCCGCCGAAACGCTTCACTACGTTTTTGACCTCGACAACAGACGCTTTTCCGCCGTCAAGTGAGGCAGACTCCAAATTTGCGTCGACGGTTTCAGGTCTTACCCCATTCGGGAAGCGGTAAGGGACTTTCGACTGCCACCCCAAAATGCCCTGCGGACGAAAGCGCATCATCAGCACCAGCACAAGCCCGTAAAAAACAAAACGATACCGGTCGAGAAAACGCAAAACCTCCGGGAAGGAAACCAAGAGTATAGCCCCGACGTACATGCCGCGCAACGTCCCCATTCCGCCAAGAATGACTATGCTCAAAATCAATATGGACGTGTCAAACGTAAAGGAATTTGGGTCGATATATCGCATGAAGTGCGCGTAAAAAGCCCCGGCAACGCCCGATATGGCCGCCGACAGCACGAAGGCCAAGACTTTGTAATAGACGGTTTTTATCCCCATCATAGTCGCGGCCATCTCGTCCTCTTTGATGGCGACGAAGGCCCTGCCTATTTTGGAGCGAACGACCACGTAACACAAAAGCGCGGTGAACAGCAGCACGATAAGAATGAGGTAGTAAGCGCCGTTGTTTCTAAGCGAAAGCTCGATGCCGAAAAAGAACGGGCGCGGGATGTTTTTCACGCCCATCGGGCCGTTGGTGACGGTTTGCCAGTTGGCTAAAATCATCCTGACAATCTCGGCGAATCCCAAAGTCACAATCGACAGATACGACCCCGACAGGCGTAGCGACGGCAACCCCACCGTCAGTCCGGCGGCGGCGGCCAACAGGGCGGCGAAAGGAAGCGCCGTGAAGAAACCAAACCCCGCTTTGGTCACCAAAAGAGCCGACGTGTAGGCGCCTATGGCGAAAAAGGCCGCGTTGCCCAGAGAAACCTGTCCCGTATATCCCGTAGGCAGGTTGAGCCCCAGGGCCAGAGTTCCGTAAATCATTATCAAAACGTAAATCCTCTTGACGTAAGAAGGGGTATCTATGAGGGGCAACGTCAGGAGCAGGAGAACCAACAACGCGATTACGGACAGGCGGCGGCGCGCGAAAAACATCTCGGCGCGCTCCCAAAAGTTTTTGGTTTGTAATATAGCCATGACTCAGACCTTTGATATTCCCTTTTTGCCGAAAAGGCCCGTGGGCTTGATTATCAAAATGATTATAAGGATAACGAAAGCGGCCGCGTCGCGGTAGGTTCCCCCGATATACCCGGACGCCAAACTCTCGGAAAGCCCCACCACCAAACCCCCGACGACTGAGCCGTACAGAATGCCTATGCCGCCCAGTATGGCCGCCGCAAAAGCCTTCAACCCTACAAGAAAGCCCATCGTCGGGTAGACAAGCTGATAGTACCCGGCCATCAAAGCCCCCGCTATCGCCGCCGACGCGCCCCCAAGGAAGAACGTGAACGTTATGACGAAATTTACGTTGATACCCATCAAGTGGGCGGCCTTGGTGTTCTGCTCGACGGCCTGCATGGCTAAGCCTATGCGGGTTTTTTTGACGATAAGGGTGAGCGCCATAAGCAGTAAAAGAGAAATTACGAACAAAAAAAGCTGCGGCGATGTGACGGGGATGTCAGCCAGATTCAGCCCGCCCATGTCGAAGAAGTTGGGGAACGACTTCCGCTCGCTCCCGAAAAAAATCATCAGGAGGTTCTGTATGATGTAAGAAACGCCTATCGTGGTTATAAGAGAAGCTATGGGCATGGATTTTTTCTTCCGCAGTGGCTCGAGCGCGAACTTGTCGATCAAAACCCCAAGCATCCCGGTCAGGAGAATGCTGGCCAATATGCCCCACCAGATTGGATAATTCAGCCCTATGAACAGCAACACGACATGGGCTCCGAAGGCGTAAACCGCTCCGTGAGAGAAATTGATAAGCCTCAGAATGCCGAAGACCAAAGAGTACCCCACCGCAACTATCGCGTAAGCCATGCCTACGGCTATTCCGTTAAAAACATATTGAAAAAACATTACGCCTCACCGCCCGACAATTCGTAGGGGCGCGCCTACGGTCGCCCGTGTGTGAGAACAATCGCCGTATGCGAAAACGGGCGCGCCGCAGGCGCGCCCCTACGAATTTGTTAGTCTACTTTAACGAACTTTCCGCCCTTGATCTGCAAAACCATGAACACTTTCTGCGCCTCTCCGCGGGAGTCGAATTTGATCTCGCCGCCCACTCCGTTGTAGTCGATATTGGCTATGTAGTCTCTTATTTTGGCGCGGTCGTTGCTCTTGGTCTTCTCGATGGCCTCGCAGATCATCCCCGCCGCGTCATAAGCCTGAGCCGAAAGCGAGGATGGGTTTTTGCCCGCGCGCGCGTGGAAAGCGTCCCTGAACTCGACGATATTGGGCTCGTCGCTTTCGTTGAAGTACGCGACCGGGAAAACGGTGTTCTCGACGTACTCTCCGCCAAGTTTCAGAACCTGATCGTCATAGAGGTTGGCGAACGCGGCCAGTCCAATCTTGGGGTCCTGCTGACGGTACTGCCTCGCGAAGGGAACGAAGGTGTTGTGCATACCCACGATAATGACGGCGTCCACGCCCGCCGCTTTGAAGTTCGCTATTGGCGTGCTGTAATCGTCGGAGCCGTCCGTGCATTCCTCGTGAATGACCAGCGTGAGGTTGGGGTTGTCCGCTATTAGTTTGGTCATAATCTGCGCCGTCGCCCTGCCCCAGTCGGTCATGATGGAAAGAAGCCCTATTTTTTTGGCCCCCAAAACCTTGTCAACGCCTCTGACCGTGCTCGCGCCCTCGACGCTGATAATGGTGTTGTTACGGAAAATATAGTCGCCGGCGCTCGTGAAATCCGGGTGAGAGGCCGAAGCCGAGATATTGACAAGGCCCGCTTCCTGGAAAGTAGGGGTGGCCGCCATGCTGACGCCGCTGACGTAGCTTCCGATTATCCCCACGACGTCCATGTCCTCTACGACCCTTTCGGCTATGGTCGCGGCCTCTTCGCCGTTGTTCTTGTCGTCAAAGACCACAACCTCGAGCTTATATCCGCCCGCGCCGCCCTGCTTGTTCCATTTCTCGACCTGAAGCTCAGTCGCGTACCTGAAGCCGAGGCCGTACTCCGCGTGCTCGCCGGTCATCGGGCCGTACACCGCTATCTTGGCGATTTTGTCGGCAGCCCCCGCCCCAGTCACAAAAACAAACGCCAAAAGAACCAACGACAGAAATGTTACCTTTTTCATCTTCAACTCGACCAACCTTTCAAAATTTTTATGCTTTCCCGCTTGTTGTTAAGATAACAATTTACCTTAATGTATTTTAATTTATCTTATCAACTTAATATGATTTAGTCGATACTAACATCTACTAAAATCGCAGTCAAGGATTTAAGGCAAAAATTGTCATTCGTCTGTAAAATATGCAAAAAAGTTCAATTTATCAGGGGCAAAACTATCCACGGATAAAGAGTGACAATTCCAACTATCCTCGCGGTGTGGAATATGGAGGCCGTGAAGGGATCGGCGCCTATCTCCTCAGCGAAAGCTCCTATTTGGCTCAAACCGGCCGGAGCGGAGCAGAGAAGGCAGGTGGTCATATCGAACTCGGTCGTCCTATAAAGCAATATAGCCAAAAGGACGCTGCCAGTAAGCATCAGGGCAGTGACCGCGAGCGCGGGCATTAACAGCGAACCCAGCAAGTCCGTGAAACTGGGCGATATTCTCTGCCCCATCGCGAGCCCAAGCCCTATCTGCGCGATGTACCGAAACTTTACGTTGAATCCATATCTTTTGTTTATGGAGAGGGCAAAGGCGCCGGAGGCAAAAACGGCTCCGAGCATAGCGCCGGTCGGGATTCTTAGCCAATTGCCAACAACGGCTCCCGTCAGCGAATAAAACACGAGCGCCGCGTAGTCTCTGGCAGAAAATTTCGGAAGATTTTTTCGGACTGAGGGGACGCTCCTTGCCCTGCCGCCCATTTTCTCGGCCAATAGCGACAGATACGGTATTATCGCCAGGGCGATTATCACTCTGAAAAGCTGGATAAATGCGATGACCGCTACATCGGCGTTTACCGACATGCCAAAGACCGTCATCTCAGTTATTCCTCCAGCCGCCCCGCTAATGAGCGCGGTGGAAAGCGATATCTTCCCTCCGGCCGCTTCTCCACACATAGCGTACATCGCTCCGCCGCACATAAAAGAAAGAGCCAGCATGCCTACCGTCTGAATCAAAACGGGACGGAGCATAGTCCTCATATGACGCAGAACCGTCCCGTCTATCTCCTTCCCTATCATCGTCCCTATAATGGCGTTGGCGATGAAGGAAATTAACCACGTCGAAAGCGGGGGGTAATATCCGGCGATGTTGAGCGCCCCTGTCGCAAACATCGAACCCAGTAACGCCGGGTTGGGTATCCTCAAAAATTTGCAGACAACAAACCCGACGCTCCCAAGGGCGTAAATCAGAAAAAACGCCAAAAATTGCTCCATAGTCCACATATGAATCGCGTCAATATGCCTTTCGAGCCACAAAGTGTCGCTTTATCGGCCCGATGAGCGGCAGCATTAGAGAGATAATCATAATTATCGCTAAGGTGATGGTTATACCGGAGTTCGTGAACACGCGGACGTAGCTTCCGCCGCTTATGATGAGCGCGCGCCTCATATTGGCTTCCATGATAAAGCCGAGGACGAAGCCAAGCACAGTGGCCGCGTGAGGCAGCCCCATCTTTCGCATTCCAAGACCGACTATCCCACAGATAAAGGCCACCAGCACGTCGACCATTTCACCGTTGTAGGCGTAAGAGCCTGTGAAGACCAGCGTTATTATGGTGGCGAATAGAGCGGGCTTCGATATGCTCGTTATTTTTATCGCGGCCTTGATACAGACGATACCCACGAAGAACAGCACGATGTTCGCTACGAACATTGAGGAAAATATGCCGTACGGAATCTCAGGGTGGTTGACGAAAAGCATCGGGCCCGGAATGACATTGTGTATCATTAAGGCCCCGAGCATTATGGCTGTTGAATTTGAACCCGGAATACCGAGCGCGAGCAGGGGAACCATAGCTCCGCCCGTCACGGCGTTGTTGGCTGACTCTGGAGCGGCGACGCCGATGGGGTTTCCCTTGCCGAACGAGTCGGGGTCCTTGCTCGTCTTCTTGAACCAGCTGTACGACAAAAACGCGGCGACGGTAGCGCCGGCCCCGGGCATGACGCCGACAACGACGCCGATGATGGATCCGATGACGTGAGTTTTGAAGTAGGAGGCGAGCGTTCTCAGGGGCGGCATTCTGTTGTCGCTCTCGCTGAACACGTACGACTCCGATATGTCAAAACTCAGAGCCTGACGCAGAACCTCGGATATAGCAAAGAGCCCCATCATCAGCGGGATCATTTCCAAACCGTCCGAGAGGTCTAACAGTCCAAACGTCAGCCTCGGCGAGCCCACAAACGGGTCGAGGCCGACGAACGACAGCAGTATCCCCAGCAGTCCCGCCCAAATTCCCTTCAGTATGTTGTCCTCCCCAAGCGAGCATATCAGGGTGAGGCCCGTCAACGCCAAGAGAAAATATTCGGCCGGCCCGAAGGCCAGAGCCACCGACGCGAGCG
This sequence comes from Synergistales bacterium, assembly GCA_025997935.1. Classification (GTDB taxonomy): domain Bacteria; phylum Synergistota; class Synergistia; order Synergistales; family Aminobacteriaceae; genus BNVG01. The sequence continues at coordinate 10,147 of BNVG01000009.1, forward strand.
GAATCGCGAGGAGAATGAGGCATATTGCGCCGAAGATTCCGCCGAACACGGATGAGTATAGCGACAGATAAAGCGCGAGTCCCGTCTGTCCTTTTTTGTGCATTTCAAAGCCATCGAAAACCGTCGCGGCGGCGGCGTTAGTTCCCGGCGTACCGATGAGAATCGCCGGTATTGAGCCTCCATACTCGCCGCCGCAATATACGCTTGAGAGCATCATCACGGCTATGGCGGGTTGCATACCCCATGTGAAAGGCAACATGAGAGCCATAGCTATGGTGGCGTTGATGCCGGGTATCATGCCGCCTATAGTTCCCCACACGACGCCGATGACTATAGCGACTATCGCGTCAAGAGAAAAAAGGGTGTTGAGGCCTATCATGAAATTTTCCATATCTATTCCCCTCCGGCCTTCAGTTGAAGAACGACTCCAGAACTCCGAGCGGCATGTTCACCTTGAGCGCGTAGTAGAACACGCAAAAAAGGAACGCCGTCGTAAAGATGGACGTGGAGATGATTCTACGCATGTTGCGTTCACCTACGCCAAGCATTATGGCCACTATGAGCGGAGGCGTCATCACAATATACCCGGCGCTCTCTAAGGCAAAATAGTAAATGGCGCAGGCTACGCATATTGTGACGACTTTCATAGGGCTTTTCCTTTTTTTGGCGTTACCCGCGTTTTCCTCAGACTTGGCTTCGCTCGAATTTTTTTTCATGACGGCACCGGCCACGTGAACCACGCCTATCGCTATCATCAGCCACGCCACTATGGAGGGCATGGCGACGGGGCCTGCCGGATCCATAGATTTTACAGAGGCTAAGTCTTTTATCAGATATAGCGTCAGCGCCCCGACAGCGATGGCAATCAAACCGAAAATCCAATCCTCTTTTTTGAACACTTCAGCGCCCTCCCCCTAATGTTTACGCCGGGCTCACAATGTATGAAGAATAAAGAGAGCCCGGCGCCGGCTCTTGATTACTGCAAGCCTTCCAAGGATGCCTTGACTTCCTCTGTTTGTTTCTCCATGACCTTGTAGAAGTCCTCTCCATTCAGAAAAGCGGGCACGAGGTAGTTGTTGGTATAGTAGGCCTTAAAATCGGGGTCGTCCATGGCCCCTTTAAGAAGGTTGAAGATGGCGTTCTTGATCTCCTGCGGCATTCCCTTGGGAACCACTATACCGCGGAATTTCTCGACGGTCGTCTTGTAACCCAGCTCCGCTACTGTGGGAATGCCGAGTCCGGGCATGTCGTTGAAGAGGGCAAGGACTTTTATCTTATTGCCCTGGACGGCGGAGGCTATTTCGGCATACTCTCCGATGCCTATCGTAACGTGGCCTCCGATGACCGCCACCGCGCCCTCGCTGCCGCCTTCGAAGGGAACGACCGGGACATCAATTCCGGCTTCTTTCATCAGTTGCCTGGCCGCCACAAATTCCACGTTACCTGCGGTGCCGCCGGTCATTTTGAGCTCACCGGGGCGTTTTTTCGCGTCTTCCACGAAGTCCGCGAACGTTTTGTACGGCGCGTTGACCGAGGTAAATATGCATATTGAGTCCACAAACAGCCTGGCTACCGGATCGAGGGTCGTGTAGTTGTACGGAATGTTGTTCTGAAGCGGAGACGCGATAAAGGTCGAGGACACCCCCAGAAGAACGCTTCCATCCGGCTTTCCGCGCGCCACACTCGACCAGGCGTTCGCGCCTGAGGCCCCGGTTCTGTTTTCGACCATAGCCGTAACGCCCGTCTTGGTCTCGATGTACTTCGCGATGGTGCGCATCATGATGTCTCCTCCGGAGCCCGCCTGGGAATGCCAGACCAGCGTGAGCCTGCCTTTCGGCCACACCGCGTCCGCCGCGTGCGCTGCTGAAGCGAGAGTCGCCGCCAAAATTAAACCCGTGACAAACAACATAGCTACCTTTTTGACATTTTTCATGATACTGCCTCCCTGTTAAAATTTTTGTGAACTTGTTGAACTGGATTGTCAGGCCGCTTTGTTGAGTAGATTTGTTAAGTAGATTTGTTGAGTGGATTTGTTAAGTAGATTTGAAATTTCGCTTGTTAAGAGTGTCGATGAGGCCGCCGTTTTCGATGTACTCCATGATGAACGGCGGAAATGGATCAAAGGCGTACCGCGTGTCTTGAGTGGCGTTTCGTATCTCGCCTGAACGTAAATTAATCTCAATATCGTCTCCGTCCAAGACGTCATTCGAGGCCGCGGGACAGACTATTGCTGGCAATCCTATGTTGATGCAGTTGCGAAAGAAAATTCTGGCGAAAGAACTCGCCACAACTGCCCCGATTCCTGCTCCTTTAAGAGCGAGCGGCGCGTGTTCCCTGCTGGAACCATACCCTAAATTCAGACCGGCAACCAATATGTCCCCTCTTGCCAACTGCGCCGCGAAACCAGGTTTTACGTTGCCAAGTACGTGCTTACCCAAGTCCGACGGGTCGGTCAAAACCATGTACTGAAACGGCAGTATCTCGTCGGTGGATACGTTGTCACCCAGCTTCCAGCAGCGGCTCATCGCGCATCTCCCCTTTCCTCTCCGGTTATATGCCCTCTAACAGCCGAGAGCGCCACCGTGGCGGAGTTGACGAGATAGACGACGCCTCCGGCCCCCATTCTGCCCTTCATGTTTCTGGCCGAATTGGCGACGCAAACCTCGCCCGGGGCGAGTATCCCCGCGTCGTGCCCCCCACAGCCGCCGCACGCCGGAGAGCCTATTACCGCCCCCGCGTCATGCAGTATTTTTATGTAGCCGCGCTTCAGCGCTTCGCCGTAGATGCGTCGGGTAGCGGGTATGACCAACAACCGTACTCCATCGGCGACGTGTTTGCCCTCCAGAACCTTAGCCGCTGATTCGATGTCTCCCAGTAAGCCTCCGGCGCAGGAACCTATGAACGCCTGATCGATTTTTACGCGTTCACCTTCCAGTTCGGCGAGGGGAACGGCGTTGGTGGGCAGCCCGGGCAAAGCCGCCATCTGCGTCATGGCCGACGCGTCGAAATATTCCACGCGTTCGTACTGCGCGTCATCATCGGGCTGCGGAACGAACAACGCGTTTTTTGCGCCCATTTCCATGCTCATGACGCAACACACGATACGGTCTTCCAGCGACATCGCGTCCGCGGCGCTTCCCTGAAATTCGACCGATCGATAGCTCGCCCCTTCCGGGCCTAAGCGTCCCAGCACGGCGGTCATGACGTCGCGGGCGCAGACCTTATTCGGCCACACGCCGGAAAGCGAAATTTTCAAGGTCTCCGGAACCCTGAGCCATACGCGCCCCGTGGCGAGCACCGCCGCCATTTCCGTCGCCCCTATGCCAGTCGCGAAGGCTCCCGACGCGCCTTCACCTGTGGTGTGGGAATCCGTGCCGACCACTATTTCTCCCGGCGCGGCTAACCCTTCCTCAATCATGACCACGTGGCTTATTCCATGTCCGCAGTCGAAAAATTCGCTTATGCCGTTGTCGTGGGCGAAGCGCCTCATAAGGCTATGGTGCTTGACCGCTCCGACAGACGTCGAAGGGCTGTGATGGTCGATGAAAAAGGCGATCTTATCCGGCGACCACACAGAGGCGCCGGTTATTTTGCCAAAGTTCTCGATAACGAGCGCCGCGTTGTTATCGTGGATCATGGCGCGATCCACCGGCGCGTCCACAATCTCCCCCGGATGAACGAATCTTCCGGAAAACGCGTCCCCTTTGCCGCATTTGGATGAAAGGATATTTATCGCTCTCGTGGGACACATGAGCTATACCTAAGCGTTCTCGAATTTGTAAGACAAAGCCTTGTCGAAGGCGTCATGAATCGCGTCCATAGCGTCCCCCGGTTTTTCCGCGTTCCCGACGACAAGCGCCGGAACGCCGCTCAAGGCAAATTTTTCAACAAATTCCGTCGGAGCCTGGCGGTAGCCGCAAGCGATGACGTAACCGAATTGACCGTCAATCCTTCTGCTTACCCCGTCGTTCCCTCGGACGGTCAGGCCATCGCCGTCTATACATTCGACCACGCTGTGACGAATGATTTCGAGCCCCGCATCGTCGAATCGCTTTCGCATGAAGTGCCAGCGCGCTATACCCTGCGTAGATATGGGCTCCCGCGGGTCGTTCCCTACGAGTATCGCACGTCCGCCGCGCTGAAGGATGTAGTCGGCTATTTCGTAGCCAACGAGTCCGTCACCGACGACCACGTACCTGTCTGTCTTCAATTCACCTTCGTCGAGAAAATCAACGGCAAGCCGCGCGCTGGCATTTTCTACTTTGAACGGAGGCACAATGGGTTGCCCTCCCACGGCCAACACAACAAGATCCCATTGTCCGCCCGGAAGCTCAGAGAGCGCTGTGCCATAGACTATTTTTACTCCTCTGGCCGGGAGGAGCTTTTCATAATACTCAACCACGTTCATGTACGACTCTTTACCCGGGGTCTTCGACGCCCAGCGGAACATGCCGCCGGGGATATTTTCGCGCTCGAAAATCGTAACGTTGTGTCCGCGCTCGGAAAAGACGTTCGCGGCCTCAAGCCCCGAAACTCCGGCCCCTACAATGCAGATATTCTTCGAGTTTTTATCCTTTTCTATGTTTATAAGCTCTTCGCGTCCCGTGCGAGGGTTTTGCAGACAGGCCGCCATCGACTTGTTTTGTTCCCTGCGCGTGCGGCAGCCTTGATTGCACGCGATACACTTCCTCAAGGGAATGTCGTTCCGCCCGACGCCCGACGCCCATTTCGGCTCCGCGAGCGACGTGCGGGCCATCGCCACGAAGTCGGCCTCGCCGCTCTCAATCATGCGTTCGCCGACCTCCCAGTTCACAACGCGGCCCACAACAATGACCGGGACATTGAGGGCGTCCTTGAGGCGTTTGCCCATCCAACCGATGTGCCCCTGCCCTATCTCCGACGGAGGACATTCCCATTCCTCGCTCTCCGGCATTCCCGACGAGACGTGTATGGCGTCCGCCCCCGCCGCGACGGCAAGTTTGCAAATTTCCACCGATTCGTCTATTTCCCTCCCGCCGGGGATACGCTCCTCGCCGCTTATCCTTAGGATAACGGGGAAGTCGCAACCGCAGACCTCCTTCATTCGGGCTATCATTTCGGTGACGCTTCTTGCGCAGTTTTCGACGCTGCCGCCATACTGGTCCGCCCTGGTGTTCAGGAGACGGGAGAGCAGAAGCGCCACCTCGTGTCCGTGAGCCCCGTGAATCTCCACCGCGTCAAACCCGGCTTTCCGGGCCCTAAGCGCGCCAAGCGCGTAGGATTCTATGAGTTCTTTTATTCTCTTTGCGGATAGGTCGAAAGGAGAGTCTGATTCCGTGAAATCGGCCCGTCCGAACTGTATGCCGGACGGGTGTATCTGGCATATGGCCCTGGCGCCCTCCGCATGCATAGCGTCCAACAGGGGTTTCCACTGCCCTATCATGTCGTCCCCGGCGAGGGAACCGCGCGAGCGCTTGTTTTCTCCGTGAGGATTGGCCGGTATAATAAACGCGCCTGTACCTCCCTTGGCCCTGCTTTTGAAAAACGCCGTCATCTTGTCCGTTACCTCTCCGTTTTTGCCCGAAAAGTAAAGACACATGGACGAGACGATTATCCTGTTTTTGAAAATCACCGGCCCTATTTTTGCCGGCGAGAGGAGCAGGCGCCCGTCGCTCATTGCAGCTCTCCCCTAAATTTTTTCGCGCAGCGCGTCGTGTTGAATATACCGCAGGTACAGGGTTTAGATGCTATCAACGAGGCCTCTTCAGGGCTCAGCTTGCCGGAGCGCACTTTCTCCATGACGTTTCGTATCAGCTCGCTCGACACAAGCGAGTGTCCGCACATAGTTGTCATTTCCAGCACGTCGTCCTCCGGCAGACATTTCACCTTCCCGAAAATCCCCAGCGATAACGTGGCCGTGTGCGGTTTCAATCCGCACTCGCGCGCTATTTTCACCACTTCGTCGATAAGGCCGCTCACCACAATCGATATTCCCGTGTCCGCCTCTTTGGCCTTTTTCAGGACGCCTTTGACGGATTCACCGCTGTCGAACGTAGCGATTATCCCGTAAGACTCGTCGAGGGTTTTGGCGTATTCCTCCGCCTTCAGGCCGTTTGAAAAACTTCTCCCCCCGTGGCTGGAGCCGAAGTTCACGGCCCTTTCAGACATGTAAATATCTAAGATTTTGCGCAGCTTGTCACCTACCCCCTTCCCTCTATTCACGCCCTTGGCCGCTCGCGCGTAAATACAAAAATCCCCCTTCAGGCTCTCCGGTTTTTTTCCGAAACGATGCAGAGAATGGCTCATAATGAAAACCTCCTGAAATTAAGTTCAAACTACCATTAGCGTTCGATTACAGGGCGGCCGAGGCCGACGTTTATTTTCGCGTTAGGGCGGACGATCAACCCTATGTTCTTGAGTTTATCAATGACCGGTATGCTGGAGTCGTCAGCGAACCTCGTGACCAAGCCGACCGATACGACGGTGTCCAAGTCGTCCAGAAGCGGCAGAAGTTTTTTCAGCGCCTCCTCAAGTTCGTTCTCCTCGAATCGAAATTCCAGTATTCCCGACAGAATTTTTTCGTTCACGTACTCCGGCTTGAAGCTCCCCGACATATCCTCCGCGAGAAGACCGTAAAGCGGATTGTCCTCCATAATGTCGAAGTTCATGCTCCGTACGACCTTCGTCACCTTCTCGATCTCGGAAAGCCTCGTGCCGGTTCCCGGGCGGCCGAACTCCAGCAACAATCCGTACTCGCCCCTGCCGAACTTCCCCGTGACGTCGTTCGTCTTGGCTTCCTCGGTACCGCGTCCCCATGATTTGAAGTTTGGATGCTGAACACCCGGATCGCTGAACTGCATTCTGATAGCCCTCGGGTATTCAAAGGATTCCTTGGGCATGAAAAGCGCCCCAGTCGGGCATACATCAGCGCGGAAGCAGACGCCGCACTCTACACACTCGTCCTCGTCAATGCTGACGGCTTTCTCCTCGGCCTTGATGCAAAGCACCGGGCAATAGGGAACACAAGCCTTACAGCCCACGCATTTGTCACTGTCGATTCTCACCGGGCATCCTCCTTTACTTGCTCGAAAATTTTCATGATCAGCGGTATATTGCTCAAAATGGATTCCTTGCTAATTTTCTCCGCTAAGGCCGCGTCTCCGCTTTCTATCGAATTGATCAGTTCTTCGTGTTTTTTGATCGATTGCTCGGGGCGCCCCTCCACGGAGCGAATCATCGTTCTGTATCGCGCCGTCTGCATGTTGAAACGCCTCAACATTTCGATGAGCAAATCGTTACCACATGCAAAGATGAGCGCTTCATGAAACGCCGAGTTATAGCTTGAATAAGCGTTGAGGTCTCTTCTATCAACAGCTTGCCTCATTTTTTCCTGAATGGTTCTCAAATTAGCAGCCAGTTCCTTCCCACCGGCCTGAACCGCCAAGGATGTCGCCAAGCTTTCGAGCGACGCTCTGATGCTGTAGATGTCGATAGCCTCCTTGCGCGTGAGCGTTGAAACAAACACGCCTCTTCGAGCTTTGTTGACGAGAAAGCCATTATTCTCAAGGATACGAAACGCCTCCCTCAACGGAGACCTGCTGACATCGAGCAAATCGCACATAGCGAGTTCCGTAAGTCGCTCTCCGGGCTTCAAGTCTCCATTCATAATGCGTTCTTCTATGTTTTCCACTATCGTACGCACCAAGCTCTTGTGCAATAGGCCGGGCTTTTGAACCATCTTTAAGATAATCACTCTCTTCGTAGTTTTTAACTTGTTTTTTTGTATGATTGTATACAATCATATTTCGATTATTATATTTGATTTCCGGAACTTGTCAACATAAAAACCGAGCGCGGGGCTTTTCAGGGCCGCACGCTCGGTTTGCTCGGGACAGATTAAATCAGCACAAAATCAGCACAAATTCGGGGCCGCGTTTTCCTCGAACTCTTTGCGAGCCTTTGCGCGAAGCGCCTCGTCCGTGGCGAGATCCCAACCCGTAAGAGCGAGAGCCTTCGCGGCCAGCAGGATGACCTCGTCGGCTCGCGGGCCCTTAGCGGCTTCGCGGAACTCGTTCGTGTGGCCCTGCACGTCCCGTGACGCTATAGCGATATAGTCGTGAATCGTCGGAACGACCATCGAGACGTTGCCAACGTCGGACGAGCCGACGCGCGCCTTGGGGTTCGGGTAGCCGACGGTCTCGCCCATTTCCTCGAGATGCGCCTTGAATCGCTCGCCCATCGTTATGTTTGGGTAACGCTCCGCGAAAATAGGGGAGATCTCGAACGTCAGTTCCGCGCCCGTCAGATGACCCGCCGATTGAGCCGCCTGCTTGATTTGTTTTACCATAGCGACAAGCTCGCGCTTCGTGGACGCGCGAACCGTGAACTTTCCCTCCGCGAAGTCGGGCACGATGTTTGACGCCGTCCCGCCCGCGGTGATGATGCCGTTGCAACGCCCTGTGTCCGGCCAGACCTGACGCAGGGTGTCGATGGCGTTAAAAAGGGCGATTAGGGACGTCAGGGCGTTCACGCCCTTTTCGGGGGACGCCGAGTGTACGGGACGCCCTTTATATTTCGCGCCCACGCCCTGAGCGGCCAAGGCGGAACGCCCGATTACGTTCTCGGTCGACGGGTGCATCATCAGAGCGAAATCGACGGACTCGAACGCTCCGTGTTCGACAAGGTACACCTTGCCGCCGTTCCCCTCCTCGCCGGGAGTGCCCATCACTATTATTTCGCAATCAATATTAGCGCCGTCCGCCGCGTCGGCGAGAGCTATACCCGCCCCAACGGCCGACGACGCGATGATGTTGTGCCCGCAGGCGTGACCGAAGCCCGCTAAGGCGTCGTACTCAGCCATGAAAGCGATGCGCGGCCCCTGCTTGCCGAACTGTCTTGCGGCGCGGTAGGCCGTCTCCAACCCGCAATAAGGCTTTTCGACCTTGAAGCCGTGCTTTTCCAAAAGCTCCGTCTGCCACTGCGCGGCCTTTTTTTCCTCGAACCCGAGCTCGGGGCTTGAGTGGATGTCGTGGCTTAGCTTCAAAAGCACCTCGCGCATCCCGTCAACGGCGCGTTTGATGTTATTTTTCATCTGTTTCTTACTCGTGTTTCTTACTCGATGTCCATTTCTGCGGCGAGGATGTATTTGTCGGAGCGCGGGGTGAACTTCACGGTCTTCTTCTTGCCATACAGGTCACGCTCGAAATACAAAGGCGCGAGGCCCACGTCGTCCAAGATTATCTTCGCCGCCTCCGCCACGAGTTTCGCCCTCAGCGCCACGTCAGCCGTAGCGTCGGCCTCGTCCAGAAGGCGGTCGTACGCGGCGTTAGAGTAGTGGCAACGGTTCGACCCGCCCTTGGAACCTTTGCCGCGCGTGTAGAACAGGACGTTGCCCATCATTCCGGCGTCGACCTCCTCGGACCAGCCCGTCATGACGAGGCTCGACTTGTCGCCGGGTCGCACGTAGTCGAAGAACACGCTCTTTGGGTGCAGGTTGAGATCTATCTCAATACCCACTTTCGAGAGCTGGCTGGCGATAGCCTGAGCCACCTGGGCGTCGTTCATGTAGCGTCCGTTGGGCGCGTCTAACTTTACCTTGAAGCCGTTCTCGTAACCGGCGTCCTTCAGCAGGGCTTTCGCCTTGTCGGGGTTGTACTCGGGAACAGGACGACCCGGGAGGTTTCCGCGCTTGCCCTCGATGACCATCTGCCCCGTGGGCGACGCGCTGCCGTTCAGGGCCACGCGCGTAATAAGCTCACGGTCAATAGCCAGCGAGATAGCCTGACGAACGCGAAGGTCTGTCATCGGATTTTTGGGCAGGTCGATGGCCGGCGTCACCTCGCGGTTGCCGTCTATGTGAAGGAATATTAAAAACTCGCCGGGGCGCGAGGAAGTCTCTATGCCGTCGGTCTTGGATATGCGGTCGAAGTCGCGCACGGGCACGTCCGCGACGATGTCAACCTCGCCCGTCAGAAGCGCGGCCGTGCGCGTGGCGGCGTTCGTGATGGGACGGAAAGTTACGTCGGTTATAACGGGCTTGGGCCCCCAGTAGTGTTCGTTCGGGGTTATCGTGATATGGTCCTCGCGAATCCACTCCACCAATTTGTACGGGCCCGTCCCCATAGGAACCTGCTCCGCCTGCGGGTCGCCGACGCGGGTGACGTAGGTCTTGCTCAGTATCTTGTTGCGGCCTAAGTTGTCGAGCAATATGGCGTCCGGGGCGTTTGTGATTATACGCGCCGTATTGTCGTCCACAACCACAACGTCTTTGATCGTGGAAACGAGGTTCTTGTTGATCTTGTCGCGCGTGCGCAGAATGGAAAACCTGACGTCCTCAGCCGTGAAGGGCGAACCGTCGCTGAACTTCACGCCCTTACGCAGATGAAAAGTCCAAGTTACCTGGTCGGGCGCAACCTCCCACGACTCGGCCAGCGCCGGCGTCAGAGAACCGTCCGCCGCGTAATTGACAAGGCTGTCGTAAAAATGGCGCGCCATAGTGTTGGTGACGGTCTCCTCCTGCATCTGAGGGTCCATCGTCAGCGCGTCGGACGCCAGACCGACGACTAACTTCTTCCCGTCCGCGCCAGCGACACCCGCGAGCGCGACCAAAAACAACGCAAAACAGCACAAAATCATAAATCCTTTTTTCAACTTTCCTTCCTCCTTCTAAACGATTTTTATACGAGATGGCAGGCGACGCGTCGCCCGCCGGACTCCCTGATTTGCGGCCTCTCCTCCAGACAGCGCGAGGCGCGGCGCGGACAGCGCGAGGCAAACGCGCAGCCCTCCGGCAGGTTCATGGGGCTCGGCACGTCCCCGGACAGCGGAACGTGAACGAACCGCTTATCCAAAGACGGCGCGGCGGCCAGCAGCGCCTCCGTGTAAGGGTGCAGAGGATGATCGAAGATCTCGTCGCGCTCCCCCTGCTCCACGATAAACCCCAGGTACATAATGGCCACCCTGTCCGAGATATGGCGAACCACCGACAGGTCGTGGGCTATGAAAAGGCAGGTCAGGCCCAAGCGTTCGCGCAAGCTCATCATCAGGTTCAGAATTTGCGCCTGAACTGAGACGTCGAGGGCCGAGACGGGCTCGTCCGCGACTACGAGGCGCGGACTTGTCGCGAGAGCGCGGGCTATGCCAAGGCGCTGGCGCTGTCCGCCCGAGAACTGATGCGGGTAGCGGTCGGCCTGTTCTGAGTGAAGCCCTATTGTGTCCAAAAGCGCCAACATGCGCTCACGAGCCTCTTTGCGGTTCGCCACCAATCCGTGAAACAAAAGCGGCTCCATTATCATATCGCCGACGCGCTGCCTCGGGTCGAGCGAGGCGTAGGGGTTCTGGAAGATCATCTGTACGCGGGGACGGACGGGCAGCAGCTGTTTTTGGTCGAGGTCGGCGATGTCCCGCCCCTCGAAGACGATGCGCCCCCCTTTGGGCGTCAGCAGGCGGACGACCGTCCGGGCCGTCGTGGACTTGCCGCAGCCGGACTCCCCGACAAGGCTGAAGACCTCGCCCTCCCTGACGTCAAACGTGACGCCGTTCACGGCATGTACCCGCGCCCCGCGCGAGCGCGTCAGAAGACGCTCCAAAAAGGGTTTTGGCTGGTCAAAATACTGCACGAGGCCGTCGACCTCCAAGATATTGCCCGTCACGCTTTCGCCTCCTTAGCTCGCCAGCAGGCGACTTTGCGTTTACCGCCAAGAAGGCGCAGAGCGGGGCTTTCCGCGAAGCAGCGTTCCTCGGCGTCGCCGCAGCGCGGGGCGAAGGAACAGCCGCGCGGCAGATTTGTCAAGTTGGGAACCATGCCGGGAATTTGCGGCAGACGTCTCGACGACTCGCGCTGTGGGGCCGAGCGCGGGATGGAGTTGATGAGGCCCAGCGTGTAGGGATGCAGAGGAGAACGTATAACATCGTCGGTCGGCCCCTCTTCGACAATACGACCGCAGTACATCACGGCGACGCGCTGCGTCATGCCCGCGACGACGGCGAGGTCGTGAGTTATAAGAATCAAAGCCGCGCCGTGGTTTTTGACGCCTTCTAATATAAGGTGCAGAATTTGGGCCTGAACCGTGACGTCAAGGGCCGTGGTCGGCTCGTCAGCTATGATGAGACGCGGGCGGGCGGCGAGGGCCGTCGCGATGACGACGCGCTGCAACATCCCCCCGGAAAACTGGTGCGGCCAGGCTAAAAGCCGAGACTCGGCGTTGGGGATTCCGACCTCATGAAGCAGGGATATAACCCTCTCACGCCTCTCGCTCCCGCCAAGCGGCGTGTGCAGGCGCAGCATCTCGTCGATTTGCCGCCCTACAGTGTGCAAAGGGTTCAGCGCCGTCATCGGGTCCTGAAAAATCATGGCGATCTCGCGTCCCCTGACGCGGCGCATCTCCGCCTCGGTCTTTTTCAGAAGGTCCTCTCCGCGATAGAGAATCTCCCCCTCCGCGATACGGCCCGGCGGGTCGATAAGGCGCAAAATGGAGAAGCCCGTCACCGATTTGCCGCCGCCGGACTCGCCCACAAGCCCGAGAATCTCCTGCTCGCATAGCGTGAGGTCGACGCCGTCTACGGCGTTGAACGTGTTGAACTTAGACTCGGCGCCGGACGCGAAGAGCGTGAAGGACGTTGTCAGGCGTTTTATATCCAAAAGGACGTTATTCATAACCTGCGCGTCACTTTAATTTGGGGTTGAGCTCGTCCCTCAGAAAGTCGCCGAGAAGGTTGACCCCGAAGACGAGCAGCATTATGAAGAGACCAGGAAACACCGACACCCACCAAAGCCCGCTGAACAGCACGTCGTACCCGTTTTTGACGAGCAGGCCCAGCGAGGGCTGAGTGACGGGAACCCCCACGCCGAGGTAGCTCATGGTAGCCTCCGTCAGTATAACCGTGCCGACGTGCATAGTGGCTATGACAATAAGGGGCGTCGTGACGTTAGGCAGCACGTGGCGCAGAACTATCCAAAACGACGGCAGGCCGATGAGGCGCGCGGCGTCCACGTATTCCCTGTTGCGCTCGGCCAACGTCGCGCCGCGCACCGTTCGGGCGTAAGTGACCCAGCCCACGAGCGTCAGGGCTATCAGGAGCTTCCAGAAGCCGCGTCCGAAGGCGGTCATAATAAAAAGCGCCACCATCATCGCGGGAAACGAAAGCTGAACGTCGACGACCCGCATCAAAAACGCGTCCGTCTTTCCGCCGCAATATCCGGCTCCCAATCCCACAAGAGTGCCGATAAGGCAGGAGCACAGCATAGTCCCCAAACCCATTGCCAGCGAGATACGGCTGCCGTAGACTATGCCGCTCAGCATATCGCGGCCCTGTTCATCGGTGCCGAGGGGAAACTTCGCCTCCCCGCCGCTGAGCCACATGGGCGGTTTGTAAGCGTCCTCGAGGTCGAGACTCCTGAGGTCGTAGGGGTTCTGCGGAGTGAAGCGCGGCCCGACGAGCGCCAGCGCCAAAAACGCCGCGATTATAACGAAGCCGCTCAGGGCGGAATAGCTGCGCAGGAAATGATAGAACAGTTCGGACTTAAAAAAAGACGACATGGCTCACCTCAGGTCTATTCGCGGATCAATAAGGGTGTAGACGATATCGACCGTGAAGTTTATCGCCACAAACATCGTGGCCACGATCATCAAGTAGGCGACGATGACGGGCCTGTCCGACGCGTTTATGGAATCGACCAAGAGCTTCCCCATGCCGGGCCATGAGAAAATAGACTCAGTAACCGTCGCGAAGGCTATGAGATTGCCGGTCTCAAGCCCAAAGACGGTGACGACGGGGATAAGGGCGTTTCTGATGGCGTGAGAGAACAAGAGCTTGCCGTAGGACACGCCCTTGGCCCGCGCAAACTTTATATAGTCCTGCCGCATAACCTCGCGCATCTGGGCGCGCGCGAGGCGCAGCAGCATGGCCATAGTCCCGAGCGCCAGCGTAACGGCCGGCAAAACCAAATGACGCCGCCCGTCCGGGGACATGAACGCCCACCGGATGCCGAACAAAAGCCCCGTCTGCCCGCGCCCCGAGGACGGCAGGAGGCCCCACTGAACGGCGAACGTGAATATAAGCAGAATACCGACCCAAAACGACGGCAAAGAGATGCCGAAGAGGGAACCGGTCATGATGAGTTTGCTGAGTTTGCTGTCAGGCCTCGCTCCGGCGTAGACCCCGCCGGGTATGGCGACAGCGAGGCTCAGCATAAGCGCGAGAAAAACCATCTCCAGCGTCGCCGGCATACGCTCCACTATAAGCCTGAGAACCGGCTGCTTGAAGATATACGACTCGCCGAAGTCGCCCCTCGCGATGTCAGAAATAAAAGAGGCGTATTGCAGCCACAAAGGACGATCCAACCCCAGCTTGTGACGCATTTCAGCGACCTGGGCGTCCGTGGCGTTCGGCGGAAGCATCATCAAAACGGGATCTCCCGTGAAGCTCATAACGAGAAAAACTATAAGGGAGACCACCAAAAGCACGCCTCCCATCTGAATCATCCGCCGCAGAGCGTAAACAGCCATAAAACGCACCTCTCAAAAGTTACATCAGTACAAAAGAGTACAAAAAGAGCAGTGAATATACATATTCACCGACAACTTTGAAATTCAATTAACTTACTAAAGAGAAATATGATAATGATTATACAATATGAATAATTTTTTTGTATGCCAATAAACATAGGCTACACATCGGCTAAGGATTTCCCGGTTTTCAGCGTCACGTCGAGCTCAGGATAAAAGTCCGCGCCGCCGCTCGCCTTCATTATACGGGCCAAATCCCGCCCCACGGCCTCGGCCCGCGAGAGGGGACACTCGCAGACGAGAGAGTCGTGAATCTGCAAAAATAGCCTCACTTCCGCGTCGCGCTCAAAATATCCGGCGAAATTAAGCATAGCGCGCCGCGCTATGTCGGCGGCGGTCCCCTGTATGGGGGTGTTGACGGCTATGCGCTTCATTCCATTTCTGTCGCGCAGACCCTCAGCCGCCTCGCTTATGGGGCGTATGCGGCCAAAGAGCGTTTTCGTGTAGCCGCGCGCGCCTGCGGCTTCCGCGCTTTTGTCGAGATATTCTTTTATACCCGGCAGCGCCTTGAAATATCGCTCGACTATCCCGAGCGCCTCGCCGCGCGGCACGCCAAGCCGCTCGGCCAAGCCGAACGCGCCCATGCCGTAAAGCAGGCCGAAGTTTATCATTTTAGCCACGCGGCGAAGCTCCGGCGTAACGCTCTCCGGCGCGGCCCCGAAGACCCATGACGCGGTCTCTCTATGTATATCGCGCCCCGTCGCGAACGCCTCTATGAGGCGCTGTTCGCCGGACAGGCAGGCCAGCACGCGCAGCTCTATCTGCGAGTAGTCCGCCGCCACGAAGACGTTTCCCTCCCTGACGGGCACAATTCCCTCTTTCAGCCTATGCGCCCAGTTTCCGTAAGACGGCAGGTTTTGAAGGTTCGGATCCCGGCTGCTCAGGCGTCCCGTCCCGGTGGCCGCCGCCTCGAACGTGGTGTGTATGACGCCGCCGCCGCTTCGCGCCGCCTTTTGCAAAGGCACGACAAAACCGCCCAGCATCTTGGTCAGCTCTCTGTGCTCGAGCATCAGGCGCGGCACGTCGGAGTGCGGAAGCCCTGACTCCGCAAGGCTTTCCAAGACTGACGCGCCCGTGGAAAAGCCCGTTTTACCCTTCGTCTTCGCTCCGTTCGGAAGCCCGAGGCGCTCAAATAAAAGCTCGGCGACCTGTTTTGGTGAGTTAAGGTTAATGCTTTCACCCGCTGTTTTAGCTATATTAAGCTCTATATCCGCGACCCTTTCCTCGAGTTCTTTTTGCAAGCTCACATAGAGAGAGTTGGACAACCGCGCGCCGTAGCGCTCCATGTCCACCAACACGGGCAAAAGAGGCAGGTCAAGCCCGGACATAATATCCGCTAACCCTTCATAACGCGCCATTTCAGCCGTCATTTCCCGCTCGGCCCTCAGGAGCAAAAGGGCCGGGGCGTCAAACGCGGCCATGTTCTCGGGATAGATGTCTTTCAGCTTGTGCGAAGATACGTCGGGGTGAAGCAAATAATGGGCGGTTTTCAAGTCCCATATTTCGCGCTCCCCCAAAACATGACCAAATGCGGTGAGTATATCTTTATAATCGTTCACGAAAAATTTTCCGCCCCCAAAACGCGCAAAAACGTCGGGCTGAATTTCGAGGCCGCGAAGTATGGCCGCCCTCCCGTCGGGGGCCGCGAACTGAATCTCCGCGTTTTTAGCGTCGTACGCCACTCCAAGCAGCCTCTCACCGAAGAGGCTCTCTATATCCA
Source organism: Synergistales bacterium (assembly GCA_025997935.1). GTDB lineage: Bacteria > Synergistota > Synergistia > Synergistales > Aminobacteriaceae > BNVG01. Next base: position 26,413 of record BNVG01000009.1, read on the forward strand.
CGTATTTTATGTCAGCGGCGACGGCTGGGCTACCAGACGTCACGGCAATCTCGTCGGCGTGGGGGGCGGAGTCTTTTGCTATTCTCTCGGCTAACTTAGTCATGCCGAGGCGCTTACAAAGCTCGAGCGCGGTTGTTCTGTCGGGGGATTTTCTTTTGAGCGCGGCGTCGTCTATCGGGACGTCACACCTGAGACGCGTCAGTTCCCTGCTTTTGAACGCCATTTCCCTGCCGGCTTCAAGCCTCTTACGCACCGCGGGCTTGACGTTTTTAGCGCCTCCCGGAGAATCCAGCGCCCCGTAAAGTTTTTCGAGCGTCCCAAATTCGCCTATCAGTTGAAGCGCGGTCTTTTCTCCTATGCCAGCTACGCCCGGCACGTTGTCTATCGCGTCGCCCAGCAGCGCCTGATAGTCCGGCATGGAAAGCGGGGGAAATCCGTACTCAGCCGTGAAAGACGCCTCGTCATACTCTTTTGGCGCCGCCATGCCCTTTGTCGGGCGCAGCATCGTTACGCCCCGAGTTAAGCTCTGAAAAATATCCTTGTCGGAGGAGACTATGACGGCATTGCGTCCGCTATTAGACAGCTTGAGAGCCAAAGACGCTATCACGTCGTCGGCCTCCACGCCGTTTTCCGTTATGAGCGGGTAGCCCAAGGCGGAGAGAAGCTCTTTCAGGATGGGGATTTGGATTTTTAATTCCGGGGGCGTGGGCTTGCGCTGCGCTTTGTAGCCATCGTAAAGCTCATGGCGAAACGTGGGTGAAGGCGCGTCAAATACGATAACAACATCGGACGCGCCCAACGCGTTTTCCGCGCTGGACAGCATATTCATAAACCCCGTCAGCACGTTTGTCGGCGTCCCGCCGCCGGCGCTTCCGTCAGACGACAAATACGGCACGGCGTAAAACGCGCGAAACGCCAATCCATGCCCATCTATAAGCAAAACATTATTTTCTTTCGATGTCATATCCATAACGCCCTTTCCATAATCGCGAGGGGCGGGGTTTGCCCGCCCCTATCTTCTGCGTTTAGACCGTGTGAGAGAATAGACCATTGCTAACCTAAATACCTCCGAGAACTCCGCGACGCTGCAACAGGATATGCCAAAGCGCGCCGATATGTCACTCTCCGGCTCAGGGCTGTCGACAAGCACCAAAAGACTGTTGTTGCGCTCAAGCCCCATCAGCTTCGCCACGCGGGAGTATTTCGATATGTAGTCCATGTATTCCCCCGTCTTGGCCTCTATCCAAAAAACGCTGTCCCCGGCCATGAGCAAAAAGTCGAACTCGAAATCCTCGTCGCCGGGCAGGATAATCCTCGGGTTTTTCAAAAACGCGTAAGGCGTGTCCATAGTCGTCGGGTGCGTCGTCAGAACCGAGACGACCTTGTCGCGTATGTAATGCTCGAGCCAGCCGCCGGAGAGAAAATTGATGGCGTCGGACGTGCGCGATACGCGCGCCGTTATCGTGTAAAGCGGGGCGCGGCGATAGGTATAGCTCGCCAAAAAGCCCACGTCTTTTAGCATTTTGCAGAAATTCAGCGTGTGCGTAACCTCGCGCCCCTGAAAACCCAAAAGCGGGAACTGCAACTGCTCGCCGGCGTTGAGCGTGGTCTTCAGCTTCTTATAGAACGGCTCCACATAAGACAGGTATTTGCCAAGGAAGGCCGCTATCTGCGATAAACGGGGGTCGATATTCGCCTCGTCCGGCACGGAGACGACCTGAATGCCGCGCGACGTCAAAAATTCACGCAGGTCTTTTAACTTGGAGAGCGAAAAATTTTTCGGCGCCCATTGCGGCAGGACGTTCAGGGAAAGCTGCGGCTCCTCGTTTCTGTTCTCCTGGAACGCCTCCCTGAACACGCGGTTTGGCGTCAAAAGCTCTATGTAGCGCCCGCGCTGAGAGCTCGAAATGGTGCGGATAAGCCCCGCCCGCTCTAAGTTATCGAGCTGGACGAGCATGGCGGGCTTGCCTATGCCAAGGGCTTTAGACAGGCGGTTTACCCTGACCAACCCCTCCTCCGCCCCGTTCAGGACATCCATCAATACAAAGAGCATTCCCAGGGGCGCGAAGCCCTTCAGGGACGACATGACCTGAACGGACGTAAACTCGGCGGACAGGTAGTCGATATTGTTAAAATTCGGTAATGTTTCATTAACCGGTTCTGTTTTGATGCCGGGTTCTACGGTTGATTCGGGCGGAATTTCGCCTGTTTGTGGTTCTTGTTTAATAACCGGTTCTGTTTTAGCGTCCGAAACAGGCTCTGATTCGGGCAAAATATCTGATAATAGAGGTTCTGTTTTTATAACCGGTAATGTTTTAATCTCAAATATAGACTCAATTTCAGGCAAATGACTCGATAGTTGTGGTTCTATTTCTGATACCGGTTCTGTTTTAATCTCTAAATGTGGTTCTGTTTTAGATACCTGTTTGCGTCTTCGGCCCATAACAGGTTTTTTTTCAACAACCGGTTCTATATTAATAACCATTTCCTGTGGTATAAAATCGCTTAGGGTGAACTCAGCCTCGTCCGAAAAATCGGCCGGCTCCGCGCCAGAAATTTTCAAAGGCTCAGACTCAGGCGTAACTACAGGCTCCGGCGCCGCTTCTTTGGCTTTCACCCGCGGCGCGCGTGGTTTTTTCGTTCGTTTTACGGTCGGAGTCTCCGCTTCTGTGGTTTTCTTTTCCATACCGCTCGCCCCCATCTGTGATATGCGAGATATTGTAACACAAAAAGAAAAAGCCTCCTCTTTGGCGAGAGAAGGCTTTTGGACTGCGGGCGCGAGCGCGAGGCGGGCGCGCTACTCAAAGACTTTCAGGGCGTTTGACGCGTCTTTGAGAGCCGCGTAGCCGCGGGCGTTTCGTCCGGTGTTGTCCGCTTTCTTTGCGTCGGCTCCGGCGTCGAGAAGGAGCCTTACGGCGTCGGCCTTGTCGCTCGACGCGGCTATCATAATGGGCGTCGTCCCGCCGCTGTCTGGCTTATCCATGATGGTTTTGTCGGTCGATTCGGAGGCGAGAAGAAAACGCAAAACCTCTATATTGGGGCTCCGGGCCGCGAAATGAAAGGGCGTCCACCCCACTTTATCCGTAACGTCCAGTCTCGCGCCCGCGCCGACGAGCCTCTTGACTATCTCGGACTTGCCGACAACAGCCGCGTGCATAAGCGGCGTAGCTCCGCTATCGTCGCGCATATCAAGAGCCGCGCCCGCGGACAACAATATATCAAAAACGCGCAGGTTGTCGCTGTTTTCCTCACGCGATAGCGCGGCGTGGGTCAAGGGGCCGTAGCCGTCGATGTCGCGCGCGTTTATATCGGCCCCCAAAGACAAGAGGGCCTCGGCGGCGGATGGGTTGTTCCCGGCGGCGCAAATAAGCAAAGCCGTCAGGCCGCGCTGGTTTTTTAGGTTCACGTCCGCGCCCCCCGTGACTAAACTCTCTATAATATCGGACGAAGCGCGTATGCGCTGCGACGCCATCATAAGGGGAGTGAAGCCGTCCCATGTAGCCTGATTTGGGTCGGCGCCGTTCTCAAGCAGGATTTTTACGGCCTCCTCACCTTCCTCGGCCACCGCGTTCATAAGGGGCGATATGGTCTCGAAATTGGCGCGATTTGGGTCGGCGCCTAATTTCAAGAGGGCTCTCAGACCCGCCTTATCCGCTTTGGACGATATGGCGAGCATAAGGGCGGAAACTCCGTCGCGCTCTGATTCGTTTACATCGGCTCCGGCGGCGGTGAGGAGGCCGTATATATCCTCGCTCGCGCCCTTTGAGGCGGCGTGCATGAGGGGCGTCCAAGAGTTTCTGTCGCGCATATCTACGCTCGCGCCGCTTCTCAAAAGAGCCTCGACGAGGGGTTTATTTTTGCGCGCGCAAGCCTCCATCAGCGGAGTTTTCAGAGAGGAATCCATCGCGTTCGGGTTTGCGCCGAATTTGAGCAGGGCTTTCAGGACATCGACATCGGACGGCGTCGGCTGGGTATCGGCCAAGAGGTGAATGGCGCTCACGTTTTGGTCGTCTTCGGCCCTTACGTCGGCGTGTCCGTTCAGTAGCGCCACTACGGACCGCGTATCGGCCCCCGCCGCGACGGC
>BNVG01000010.1 GCA_025997935.1 Synergistales bacterium
GAACTGTGCTGATTATTCATGTCGGATTCTCCTCTTTTAATGCTTACAATTTTTAATGCTTACAATAAAGGTCATCTGACAAATTATCAACGTCTTTTCTGTCCTAATTTAGGGGTTCATTATAGTCTCACTGATCACCACTCTTCTGTATTTTGCCGGGCATACGAAATGATACATCAGTACCGAAACATTATGTGATTTATGTATGTATTCGCTCATCTTCTCCAACCTTTAGCGTTTTTTCTTAGTATATACTTTTTGCTAAAGACCTACAAGACGCAGCAGAGCTGCGGGGGAAATGACCCCCAGAGATTAAAGCAATATGTTTTCCGCAAAAGAATTTTGCCTTTTTTATACAATAAAGCTGGTAGAATTGTAAAAATTGTTTTAATTTAGGAGGAATTATCTTTGAGCGTGCATAGTTTGAAATTCGGCAAGGGCGCTTTCGATATAGATGTCCCGGACGAGTTGCTTTTGGGCGTTTTGAACAGCCACGAGAAAAAACAGGCCGCGACTGAGCAGGCGGCGGTTCTCGAAGCTCTCGAAAACCCCATAGAATCGGCGCGTCTGCGCGACAAGGTGAAGCCGGGCGAGACGGTCTGCGTCGTTGTGTGCGATTTTACGCGCTCCTGGCAGCATCCGGCGGCCTACCTTCCGTTGGTTGTGGACGAGATAAAAAAGGGCGGCGTTTCGGACTCGGACATTTTCTTCCTCGTCGGCACGGGGACGCACAGAGGGCATAGCGCCGAGGAGCATAAACTGCTGCTGGGCGATCTTTACGGCAAATACAAAGTCTACGACCACAACAGCTGGACCGACCCGATGACCGACTTGGGCGTGACGAGCCACGGCACGCCGGTGAAGCTCAACAAGCGGGCCACCGACGCCGACCACGTGGTTCTCACGGGCGCTATAATCTACCACTTCATGTCAGGCTGGAGCGGCGGAAGAAAGGCCGTGCTGCCCAGCATCTCCTCTTACGAGACGGTGCAGGCAAACCACAAGCTCTCGTTGCAGCCGGAGGCAGGGAAGGGGCGCAACTGGGCCTGCAACAGCGGCAATTTGGAGGGCAACGTGCTGCACCTCGACATGGTGGAGGCCGCCGCCAAGATAAACCCGACGTTTATGGTGAACGTCATCATGGGCGGGGACGGAAAAATCGGCTGGGCCGTCGCGGGACACTGGGAAAAAGCCCACAAAGCTGGCGTAGAGCTTGTGGACAGCATTGATAAAGTCTTTATACCGGAGCTCGGCGATCTCGTCATTTCCTCAGCCGTCGGATACCCCAAGGACATGACCCTCTACCAGTCCACAAAGGCGCTCTTCAACGCCGAGCCGGCCGCGAAGCCGGGCGGCTCGATAGTCATCGTGGCCGAATGCGCCGAGAACTACGGCGACGAGGAAATGCAGATGATGCTCCAAAAATACAAAAACTCGGAAGAGCGCGAAGTCGAGCTGAGGCGCGAGTTCACTATCGCGAAGTACGTCGGTTACTGTACGGGTAACACAGCGGAGCGATTCGACTTTCATCTTGTCACGGATATGGACCCCGCCTCTTTGGCCGGAACAGGCATAAAGGTCTCAAAGACGCTTGACGAAGCCCTCTCCAAGATTTACGCCGCGCGGGGCAAGAACCTCAAGACCTGGCTCATGCCAAGGGGCGCTTATACGCTGGCCGAGTTGCGTTCATAAATCTAAATAAGGAGTGATTCATAATATGGGTATTAAATTTGCAGCTGCCTACGCCAACCCTCAGCCTTCCGGGATGGTGAAGATATTTCAGGCCATCGAGAAAATGGAGGGGGTGCTGAACCTCAGCATAGGCGAGCCGGACTTCGACACGGAGCACGACATAATCGACGAGGCGGCAAAGGCCGCTCACGCCGGTTTCACGCACTATCCGCCCCTACAGGGCTTTTTGGACGCGAGAGAGGCCGTATGCGGCTACTGGAAGCGCCATCACAAGCTGGACAGCAAGCCTGAAGAGGTTTTGTTCACCGCCGGAGCCATTCAGATTTCTTATCTCGTCATGCAGGCGCTTTTAGACAGAGGCGACGAAGTCATACTCATAGAGCCGTATTTTGGGCCCTACAGTTTGCAGGTGAAGAGCTGCGGCGGCGTGCCTGTGCCAATCAAGACCACGGAGGAAAACGGCTTCGCCCCGACTAAGGCCGACTTAGAAAAGGCCATCACGCCTAAGACAAAGATAATTCTGCTTAACTCCCCCTGCAACCCCTCAGGCCGCGTCATCCCGCGCAAGCAGCTCGAGGAAATAGCGGAGTTGGCCGCCAAGCATGACATTTTCGTGATAAGCGACGAAATTTACGAGTCATTAGTCTATAAGGGCGAGCATACGGCTTTCGCCACGCTCCCCGGCATGAGGGAGCGCACGCTTACGATGGCCGGCCTTTCCAAGAGCCACTGCATGACGGGCTGGCGCGTGGGATACGCCATCGCCCCAGCCGCGCTGACCAACGCGCTCACGATAATCTCCGCGAACGAGACCTACGGCCTGAACACCTTAGCGCAAAAGGGCAGCGCCTACGCCCTCAATACTCAGGACGCGAAGCTGATAGAACGCAAAAAGATATTTATCGACCGCATGAACACGACGGTGGCGCGCCTCAATAAAATGAAAGGCGTAACCTGCGCCTCACCGGAGGGTGCGTTCTACCTCTTCCCCAACATAAAGGGGACGGGCTACAAGAGCGAGGATTTTGTATGGAAACTATTAGAGGGCGCAAAAGTCGGCACGATCCCCGGCAACGCCTTCGGCGCGTCGGGAGAGGGCTACATCCGCATAGCCTGCACTCAGTCGACAGAGGTCTTGAACAAGGCTATGGACAGAATGGAAGCGTTTTTAGGGTAGAACATAGGGGCGGTAAACCGCCGCCCCTACTAAAGAAAGCCAGTGCGGATGATTTGAAATGCACGAGCTTTATGGTATGCTTGATGCGTTATAGTCATAAGATGTGAAATGGAGATGTTTATTGTGGCTGATACCATCAATGTAACGATACGTCTTGACAGGGACGCAAAAGAAAACGCCGAAAAGCTGTTTGCCGATCTCGGCATGAATTTATCCACCGCGTTTAATGTATTCGCCCGTCAATCCCTGCGGCAAGGCAAAATTCCGTTTGAAATTTACGACCCTTTTTACAGCGAGAAAAACCAAGCGCGTTTGAAAAGGGCAGTCGAGGATGCGGAAGCCGGGAAAAATCTCAGCGTTCACGAACTCATAGAGGCTGAAGATGAATAAGGTATGGCATGATCTGGCATGGGAGGATTATCTGCACTGGCAGACGCAGGACAAAAAACCTTGAAGCGCATCAACAATATCCTAAAAGACATTGACCGCAATCCGTTCATCGGCTTTGGCAAACCCGAACCGTGAAAACCGCGCCGCACATGCCTCCTAAACGCAAACTGACTTTTTCAATTCATAAATATTTTTATCCCGATAACAGAATCTCTTTGATCTTTTGCGGCTATCCTCGGATGAGGCTGATGACGGTTTGCGGAAGCTGGTTCGCCTGAGCGAGCATAGAGGTACCGGATTGCATTAGAATCTGTAGTCTCGTGAAGTTCAGCATCTCTTTAGACATATCGGCGTCTCTGATACGGCTTTCCGCTGCCGTCGTGTTTGTAGAGGCGACCTTCAGATTGGTTACGGTGTGTTCTAACCTGTTCTGATACGCGCCGAGCAAGGCGCGCTGTTTTGAGACTTTGGTGATGGCGGCGTCGAGCCTCATGATGGCGCGGGAGGCGAGCTCTCTTGAGACGACCAATATGCCGTCAAGCCCCAAAGCTGACGCGCTCATATTGCCCAAGCGTATCGTCAGGGCTTCCTGTTCGTTCGCTCCTACCTGCAACACTGTTTCGTTGTTCGCTATGTGAACTATAGTCGTGTAGGGTTCTGAGATTTGGGAGAAATTGTAGCTTTTAGTCCTCTCGTTCCATGTCACGTTAATATTAGCCAAAGGATTAAACTTCACGTCTATATTGTCGGTTACGGCTCCGTATATTACGTTGCCGGATACCTTTTGAGGCGAGTTTGCCATATTGCCCGTGTGGGCGTCGTAGACTGTGACGGTGAACTCGCTTTCTTTTGACTGTTGGATTGTGTTGAGGCCGAGGGCTTGAAGTACGTCCTCGTCACCTGAAAAATACAATTCGCCGCCCGCGCCGGGTATGGCACTGCGGACGAGCATTGTGGCGTAGTATTTGTAGCCTATGATTTCTTTAGGCGCTACAATTGATTTGCCGTCGGAGTCGAGGACATGTTTGCCGTCGTCGTCAAGAACATAAGCAAACTCACTGTATATAGGTTCGACCTCATAAATACTCTCAGACGTGTTTTCTGTTCCGTCCGCTATTGTGCAGAATTTGCTCGCGTTATCTGTATATACGCTATGGCCTAAGCCAAAAGCTATGGCGCTATTGATTTTATCAGCAACGTCGTACATCGTGTCAGATGCGTAGAGAGTCACGGACGTACTCTTGCCGTCACCCTGATAAATGGTGATGTTTTGAGGTTGCCGAACAGTGAAGAGACCGTTAGCGTTGTGGAACTTGGTTATGTAAGTAAGCTCAGTATATATTGTCTCTATTTTCTCGACGACTATTTTTGGAACCCCGTCAATATTAGCTATCGCGCCGGTTCCTCCCGTCGCGGTTATAGTGGCGTTTGTTTGTATCCAACCTGGGACGGTGACCGGAGTGCCAAGGTCATAGCTGCCATTTTTAATCAAGATATCAGCGCCGGCACCGTTTCGACCACCGCCGATACCCGTTCCGCCGTCGCCGCCGATGGCGGTTCCGCTGCCGCCGAATATCTGTATTGTGCCGCCTGCGCCACCTCCACTGCCGCCGTACCCGCCGCCGATACCCGCGCCGCCGTCGTTACCGCCCTGCGCGGCAAAAGTGCCGCCGACTATCGCTATAAAACCACCGTCACCGCCAACGTAGGAGCCGCTACTTCCGCCACCGCCGATACCTGCACCACGATCACCGCCGTTTGCCGCGATTGTGCCGCCGCTTATGGTTACGGCACCACCATTACCGCCGTCGCCACCGCCGATACCCGCGCCAAACTGGCCGCCGTTTGCTGTGACTGTGCCACCATTTATGGTTATAGTACCGCTGTTACCGCCAATGTTGCCACCACCGCCGGATCCGCTTCCACCACCGCCGATACCTGCGCCATAAATACCGCCGCTTGCTGTGATTGTGCCATCGCTTATGGTTATAGTACCGCTACCAATGCCGTCGCCACCACCGATACCGGCGGAGCCATAGCCGCCCATTGCGGATAATGTACCGGAACCATTAATGGTCAATGTAGAATTTACCGGCGCTTCGATCCCGGCACGACCAGATCCGCTGCTGAGCGTATTTGTTCCCTCTAAATAAAGATTGACCGTCGCGCCGGTCATGTTAAACGCGCTACCACCGGTTGCGTTAATGCCAACGCCAGACAGGATGATATTTGCTGTGATGCCGCTCGCAACGACAATACGGTTGGTGGTTGTAGTACCCGTAATTTCAATAGCGTCACTGCCAGTGATGGTAAGCACGCCGGTTGCAGAATTAAAATTCCAGCCTGCACTGGGGACGGGGACTACTGGTGCGTTGATGTCGATAGGGGAACCCAAAGGCGTCGGTGTCGGAGGAGCCGGAGGTGGAGAAGTTGGAGGATTCATGGGAGTTATGTAAGTAGGGTCTGGCGACGATTCTGACATTATCACCGTCTTTATCTCATCCCGCGACACCTCATAGATATTGCTCTTCTGTACCTGAGCCGCGCCGGGGTTGGTGGTTATATTTATCTTGTAATTGCCCTCAGTTGATATTTTTTGACCGAATTGGTCTTTTTCGCTCCCGCGCGCGACTACCGCCGCCGAGAGTTTATCGCTCGACCATAACGTGGAGGCGTCGCCGTTTAGGAGAAGTTTTTTATTGAACTGCGTCGTGTTCGCTATTCTGTTTATTTCATCTTTGAGCTGGTCTATTTCGCCCTGTATGTATGTACGGTCTGTAGCGGTGATCGTGTCATTGGCCGCCTGAACCGTGAGTTCACGGATTCTTTGAAGGATAGAGTGTACCTCGGTAAGAGCACCCTCGGCTGTTTGAATCATAGATATACCGTCTTGAGAGTTGCGTATGGCTTGGTCGAGGCCGCGAATCTGAGCGCGCATTTTTTCGGAGATGGCGAGCCCCGCAGCGTCATCTGCGGCCATGTTTATACGTAAGCCCGTAGAGAGGTTACGGATGGTCTTTTGAAGTTGGTTGTTCGTATCGTTCAAAGCATTAAGCGCGTAAAGCGCCGGTATGTTGTGGTTGATGCGCATAAAAACTCCACCTTCCAAGTGTCGGTGTAATGAATTACAATATTCTCTATTAGATAGTTTAACGCAAAATTCTTAAAAAGGGGAAAAATATTTGTGAGTGGTCTCCTTTAATGATTTCGTTATTGGCGTGATGGCGGATATATGTTCCGAACGCCGTTGTCTGATCTTCGTCCCATGAGGAAGCCGCAAGCAGACGAACAACGCGGGACACTGGAATTTCTATGAGACTCAGTTCCGAAGCTACGAAGCCAGGAAGCCTTTTCATAAATTTTAATTCCCTCGGAACGTATGACATGCACTATCGAAAGAGGCTCGTCCATTTCTACAAAATCAAGAGGTTTATGGCAGTTAGCGTAAATAAGATCAAACAACTCGCTGTACATTTCCCAGGCTGTCGCTCTGTCAATTCCTTCGACCCCAAGATCAATATCTCCCGTGTCGTCTTCCTCTAAACGCAAAGAGGAACCAAAAAGCCAAAGGCTTCTGACGTTATATTTTTTTGCACATTCAATCAATATTTTTTCAGTTTCCTGCCTCAGCATGTTCGATTCGCCTCTCTTTGCGGTGTAACATATAAAATACTTTTATTGATAATTTAGCATAAAATTCTTAAAAGTGGGTGTTGTTTTTGAATAACTGCGGAGGTGAAGTTATGTAGCGCATAGCCAAGGAAGAATCTATGCGGCCTATCATCTCAGGATTTTAACATCGCAATCACGCTGAAAACCGCAAAGGCCGCCATATTCGCGGCCACCACGCTTGCCCCGGCGGGCGTGTAAAACAGGCAGGACAAGATAATCCCGGCCAAAAAACATGTGACGGACAGAACGGCGGAGCATATTACGACAGATTTGAATTTTTTGAACACCCGCATAGACGTGATGGGCGGAAAAATTATCAGGCTCGTTATCAAAAGCGCGCCCATCATCCTCATACCGAGCGTTATGGTCATAGCCGTAAGGAGAGCTATGACCACGTTATAAGCGCCGGCGTCAATCCCGCAGGCGCGGGCGAACGTCTCGTCAAACGTAACGGCAAAAATCCCGTCGTAGCAGAGGACGAACATCACTATCAACACAACGGACAAAAACAGGCAAAGATACGTGTCCGCCTCGCTTATAGACAGGATGCTACCGAACATATAGTTGTAAACGTCCACGTTCATGCCGCTTGTCTTGGATATGACAATCGCCCCCAGAGCCAGCGAACTTGTCGATACCAGCGCTATGGCGGCGTCGCCCGCTATCTTCCCATCCTCCGATAAGCGAAGTAGCAAAAACGCCGCCCCTCCCACTACGGGAATGGCGACGGCCAAAGGCGCGGCGTGAAGCGCGAAGGCCACGACCAGCGCGCCGAAGCCGACGTGAGACAATCCGTCCCCTATCATGGAACAGCGCCTCAGCACCAAACTCACGCCGAGGAGCGCGGCGCAGAGCGATATTAGCGAGCCAGCCAAAGCCGCGCGTATCATAAATGCGTAAGAAAATACTTCGATAAGATTATCTAACATACTTATAGGCTCAGTTGTAATATTCGCTCGCGGCTCCGAAAAACACGCGTTGGCCGCCGCAGTATCCGCATTGTCCGGGATGCCCTATGTGCAAAATATGCGTCGCGCACCTCTTGGCGAGCGCCGTGTCGTGGGACACCATTATTATGGCCAAGCCGTCCTCGTTGAGCTTTCGGATAACGCCGTAAAGCTCTTCTGTAGCGTGAGGGTCAAGCCCGGCCGTTGGTTCGTCCATTATGAGGAGCTTTCGCGCCGCGCAAAGGGCGCGGGCCAGAAGCGCTCTTTGCCTTTGCCCTCCCGACAGGTCGCAAAAACTCTTATCCCTGAGGCCGAGTATGCCGAGACTGTCTAACTTCTCCTCCGCGCTCGCCCTGTCGAGCCCGGTGTAGAACGGGCGAAAACGGCCCCGCTTCGCTAATTGCCCCGATATAACCACCTCAAACACGCTTGCGGGGAAGTCCTTTTGCAGTTGTGTGGTTTGCGGCATATAGCCTATTTCGGACGCGCGAAGCCCATCGCCCATAAATATTTCTCCGCTCGACGGTTTCAGGAGGCTCAATATTCCCTTGACGAGCGTACTTTTCCCTGAGCCGTTCTCGCCAAGCACGCAAAGGAAATCACGCGGCGAAAGCTCAAAAGAAACGCCGTTCACCACAGTTTCAGACCCATAAGCAAACGAGACGTCGCGAAGCGCCAAAAGCGCCATTTTAATTGAGCGCCTCTTTCAGGTTTTTCGCGTTGCGCTCCATTATGGAGATATAAGTTACGCCGCTTTCGAAGTCGTCTTTAGAGACGTTGTGAGCCGAGTGAAACAGGAGCTTTTTCGCGCCGGTTTCGGAGACGAGAATATCGGCCATTTTTTCGTTTGAGAACTCCACGAAAAACACGGCGGGTATTTTTTCTTCGCGCGTTTTTTTGATTAAGAAGGCTACCGTCCCGACGCTTGCTTCCGTTTCGGAAGAACAGTCCGGAAACGCGGCTCGGCAATCCAAACCATAGTAGTCGGCGAAGTACCGAAACGGAAAACGGTCGGCGAAAATCATGGTCTTTCTTGCCCCGCCGTCGACAATAGCGCGAAACAGCGCGTCCAGCTTGTCTATCTTCGCTATTTCATCGGCGGTGTTTTTTTGATAAAACTTCGCGTTCTTTTTGTCTATAGCGCAAAGAGCTTCTGAAATAGCCGTTACAATTTTTTTGGCGTTAGCGGGAGATGTCCAGATATGTCCGTCGTAGTCTGATTCTTCTTCGTCGTCCGCCAAGGCGTGAGTGGATTTTTCTTTCACGGCGTCCACGTAGTCCATAAGGTGCAGAACTTTAGGCCTTTTGACGTTCGTGGCCAAAGAGTCGAGGATTTGTCTTACCCATACGTCAGACTCTCCGCCGACGTATATAAAGAGGTCGCAATCCCGCATTTTTATGATGTCTCTCGGGGAAGGGTCGAAAGAATGAGGCTCGGCGCCGGGAGATAGCAACATAGAAAGCTCGACGCGGTCGTCCGTTATTGAACGGACAAAATCATAAGGCGGGAAAGTAGCGACGACTACGCTGATTTGCTTCGCTTTCACAGCCGCTTTCGCGGACGGGGAAAGCGTCAGAAAAGAGAGCAAAGTAACTAAAACGAACGCTACGCGGAACGTCGTTGTTTTACGCGTTTTTTTATTCATTTTTTACCTCCAGCGTGAAACTCCAAAACGGGGGCTTTCGCCCCCGCGCATAACCTTTGTTTTATATCATAACCGACCCCTATTTGAAAAATTTCGCAAAAATATCAACATAGCCGTAGATAAAGATAACGCCTATAACAGCCGGGAGGAAATAAGCGCAGTATAAGCGCAAGCCCTCGGGGACTTTGAGACCCTTACCGATGTTGGCCTCTTTTATGAAGTTGTCCCATCCCCAGCCCCAGCGCGAACAGCAGAATAGCAGATAAATCATGGAGCCAAGCGGCAGAAGGTTGCTGCTGACTATGAAGTCCTCCAAATCCAGCACGATGGTTCCCTCACCGAGAGGCGCAAAGCCGCTCCAGAGGTTGAACCCAAGGACGCATGGAATCGAGAGGATAAAGATAGCGGCAAAATTGAACCAACAGCTCTTTTTGCGGCTCCAGCCGAGGTTGTCAATAGAGCTTGCTATCAGAAGTTCAAACACGGCCACGACCGTCGACATGGCGGCGAAAGTCATAAACAAAAAGAACAGAGTGCTCCATATACGTCCCTGCGGCATATTGTTGAACATATTCGGCAATGTGACGAAGATAAGCCCGGGGCCGGCGTTCGGCTCTATGCCGTAGGCGAAGCAAGCCGGAAAGATTATCAGGCCCGCAAACAGAGCCACGAAAGTATCGAGCGTCGTGACGACGACGGCCTCTCCGAGAAGAGATCTGTCTTTGTTGATATAGCTTCCGAATATGGCCATGCTTCCGATTCCGAGGCTGAGCGTGAAGAACGACTGTCCGAGGGCCGCGTAAACCGTCTCCCATATACCGTTTTGAAGCAGCCTTCCGAGGTGCGGCTTCAGATAGAAATCAAGACCCTTATCCGCGCCGGGTAGCGTGACGGAGCGGACGGCGAGCACGAGAAGGATTACGAAAAGCCCAGCCATCATGAACTTTGTTATGCGCTCGACTCCCTTTTGAAGGCCCCCGCCGCAGATAAGAGAGGCTAAGGCCACAGCCATGAACATCCAAAAGGTAAGCCCCACCGGGTCGGCGAGCATTCCCCCGAAGGCCGCGCCTACCTCGTCGGGCGTCAGCCCCTCAAGCCCGCCCGCAATGTTGCGCCACGTATAGGCCAGCATCCAGCCAGTAACCGTGGTGTAGAACATCATCAGGACGTAGTTTCCGGCTAAGCCGAAGTATCCAAAGACAGACCAGCCCGTCCCCTTGGGTTGCAAGGCCTTGAACGAGCCTATAATGCTCTGGCGCGACGCCCGCCCGACGGCGAACTCCATCACCATGACGGGCATGGCGAAGCATACAATAAACACGAGATACATCAAGACGAACGCCGCGCCGCCGTAACGGCCCGTAATAAACGGAAAGCGCCAGACATTTCCCAAACCTATCGCGCAACCCGCGGACAAAAGAATAAAACCCAACCGGCTTCCCAAAGACTCTCTTTGTTTCGACACGCTTCTCACTTCTTCCTTTAATTATTTTTTCCGGCAAAAAAATAACAAATTAAATCTCCGTTATTATATAGTACATCGCCTTATGGCAAATAAGAAGAATTGCGCGTTCACTTATGTTAAAATATAAACTTATTTATAATATAAAAGGTGGAATTTTCAAATGCCCATGCAAATAGGTCTTGACGAATTGCTTTCGATGCTTTTAGCCCGCGTGGACGGGATGGCTATGGAGGGCGAGAACCAAAAAAGCCGCTTTAACATCATGTTTCGCGCCCTTTATAAAAAAGGGCTCATAACCGACGCCGATGTTTTAGAGTCCGTGAAGGAAGAGCATAAGATATTGAAGGACATCGGCGCCATAGAAAAGCTACCGTCCGATGAGGAAATAAAGACCGTGACCGAGGGAATTTTGCTCTGGATTCGCGGCGACAGCGGCGCTATTCGCAAGTCCATAGAGGAGTACGAGAAGCGCGTCATGGAGGCGCAGGCCAAACAGCAGAAGCCAAAGATAGATGTGGCCCCCGCCGCGGTTCTGAATGAGCTGGACAGGCTTGGAGGACAGCAGGGCGGAGGCAAGAAGCTCATCCTTTAACGTGAAATCAGCACGGCTCGATAACGGCTTAGGTTCATGCGCGACACGTTGACACATGTCCTGTTTTTCTGGAAAAAACTTTCGAGCCACGGACTGTTTGTGGCTCTGCTTGATTTCGTACTCTTGGCGTTCTCGGCTTATTTGGGATATGCCATTCGCCTGACGATCTTTATACCAAGCGTCTACCTTTACGACCTCGCGCTGGCCGCGCTTATTTTTCCGGCTCTGACAGTTGTCGTATTTTTCTTGGGCAAGCAATATCAGACTCTTTGGAAGCAGGCCGGATTAGAGGACTATCTGCGTTTCGCGAAGTTGTATCTTGCGTCCTGCCTGTCGTTTACGGCCCTCGCGACATTCAGGCCATTTATACTTTTGCCCCGGACGTCTCTTGTCATCATGCTCTTTGCCGGGATTATTCTATGCGGCGCTCTCAGGGTTTCCTGGAGGCTCGCCATAACGAGGGCGTCCGACGATAAAAAGTTTCTGAATACGCTCATAGTCGGCGCGGGCGAGGCGGGCTCCCTTTTGGCGCGGGACTTGCTACGAAACCCGCAAGACCTTATCCTGCGCGGTTTTGTGGACGACGACATCTCTAAAATAGGCAAGAACATTTCCGGCCTCGCCGTGCTGAGCGGCACTAAGGACTTGCCCTCGTTGATCAAGGCTTATGAAATAAGCGTCGTCTTAGTCGCCATTCCGAGCGCCGCCAGCAAAAAAATAAGGGAGCTTTACGACACGCTCTCCCCTTTCAACGTCAGCGTCCGGGTGCTGCCAAGTCTGCAGGAGATGGCTGGCGGGGACGTGTCGGTAAGCCGCCTGCGCCGCATTCGCCTCTCGGATCTTCTGGGGCGCGACCCCGTGGATATGACGCAGAGGTGCGATTATCTGAGTGGCGGCAGGGTCTTGGTGACGGGCGCGGGGGGCTCTATCGGAAGCGAAATAGTCCGCCAGGTATTGAAGAACGAGCCCTCTGAGCTTGTCGTGTTGGGGCACGGCGAGCAGTCCATTTATCTCCTGATGGAGTCTTTGTCTAAAACTCTGTCAAAATCTCCCCTTTCAGCAAAGGTTCGCCCCGTCATAGCTGACGTGGCGGACGAGGTCGCCATGAGAGACCTTTTCGAGAGCTTCAGGCCGGACGTAATATTCCACGCCGCCGCCCATAAGCACGTACCGCTCATGGAGCCTTGCGTCCGCGAGGCTTTGCGCGTAAACGCGTTTGGGACTCTGACTGTTTCCAGATTGGCCGGAGAGAGCGGCGCAAAACGTTTGGTGATGATCTCAACGGACAAAGCCGTAAGGCCGTCGAGCGTGATGGGGGCGAGCAAGAGAGCGGCGGAGCGCGTACTTGGCGAGGTTCAGGGCGAGTTTCCTGACACAGCCTACATGGCGGTGCGGTTTGGGAACGTGCTCGGAAGCCGGGGCAGCGTCGTCCCCAAGTTCGAGGAGCAGATAGCGGCGGGAGGCCCCGTCACGGTCACGGACCCGGCCATGAAGCGTTATTTTATGCTGATTCCTGAGGCGGTGAGCCTCGTCATTCAGGCGGGAGCCATAGGGCGCGGCGGAGAGTTGTTTGTGCTCGACATGGGCGAGCCGGTGCTCATATCGGAAATGGCCGAGATGCTCATACGTCTTCACGGACACGAGCCGGGGCGGGACATCAAGATAGTATATACCGGCATGAGGCCGGGGGAAAAGCTGTTCGAGGAGCTGTTTTACGACCTCGCCTCAGTTCGCCGCACCTCCAACCCAAAAGTCTTTGAATCCGCGCTCAAGCTCCGCGACGGAGAACAGTCGGTACTGCGCCGCTTGTCGCAAAGTTTGGCGTATCCGAGTAAAGCGCCGGAGTTGTTGCGCGAGATGGTTCCTGAATATATTGGAGAGTGATTTTGAATGACTTACGACGTCATAATTATAGGGGCGGGGCCGGCGGGGGTTTTCGCGGCGGCCGAGCTGGCCAAACACGGTAAAAAAGTCCTTATCGCCGACAAGGGAAAACTCATAAGCGAACGCCATTGCCCTATAACGGAAGGGAAAAGTACAGTTTGCGTCAACTGCCCCTCCTGCGCTATTGTTTCGGGCTGGGGCGGGGCCGGTTCGGCCTCGGACGGCAAACTGACTCTAACGACGGGCTTCGGCGGAAATCTCGAGGAGTATATAGGACGTCCCGAGCTAATGTCTCTTATCGGGCTTGTGGACGACGAGTTTGTGCGCTTCGGCGCGGACGCCCACAGCTACGAGGCGTCGGGCGAGGTGGTGCGCGACACCATAAGGCAGGCCGCGCAGGTGGGTCTCCGGGTGCTTCCCGCCCGTATCAGGCATATAGGCACGGACGCGTCGCGGGAGGTTCTCCAAAATATGTACGAGGATCTGAATCGCAAGTGCGACATACGCATGGACTCGCCCGTAAGGGATATTTTGATTGAAAACCCTGATACGGCGGCGACAGCGGTCGGCGTTGTCTTTGAGGACGGCAGCAAGCTACACGCCAAAAACATACTGACCGCGCCCGGGCGTGAGGGCGCGCCCTGGCTCGAGAAGCTGATAGGCCGCCTGAAGCTCCCGATAGCCTCCATGCCCGTGGATATAGGCGTGCGGGTAGAGGTGCCGGACAGCGTCTGCGAGTCTCTCACCAAGGAATTTTACGAGGTGAAATGCCTTTACAACACACCTACGTTCGACGACCGTTGCCGCACGTTCTGCATGAACCCGTCGGGCTTCGTGGTTCACGAGTTCAATCAGGCGCACAAGCTCGTCACCGTAAACGGGCACAGCCTCAAGCTCAAAAAATCAGAAAACACAAACTTCGCCATACTCGTTACAAAAAACTTCACTCAGCCCTTCAGCGACCCCATAGGATACGCCACGCACATAGCGAAATTGGCCAACATGCTGGCCGGGGGGAGCATCTTGGTTCAACGTCTGGCAGATCTAAGGGACGGGCGGCGCTCCACGGCGTCGCGCATAGAGCGCGGCATGGTGGAGCCGACGGTTCAGGCTCAGCCCGGAGACCTCAGCCTCGTCCTGCCGCACAGATACGTGACGGACATAGTGGAGTTTTTGGACGCCCTGAACCGCATAATGCCCGGCGTCAACCACGGCGACACGCTCCTCTACGGCGTGGAGATAAAGCTCTACTCCTTGCGCCTCGAGCTGTCGAAGGACTTGTCCGTACCCTCCATACGCAATCTCTGGATGGCCGGAGACGGAGCGGGCGTCAGCCGCGGGATAATTCAGGCCGCCGCCAGCGGAGTCGTGGCGGCGAGGGGAATAATTGATTGTTAATAAACAAGGACAAGGAGGATTTTTCAAAAATGTCGTTACCGAAAGTTTACGTGGGTTTCACGATACAGGAAGCGGGGCTCGCCGTTTTAAGAGGGAACGTGGATTTTGAGATGTGGGAAGGGGACGGCGCGGCTCCGAAAGATATATTGCTCAAAAAATTAGCCGACGCCGACGGGTTTCTTGAAGGACACTCAAAAGTGGACGCCGAGCTTTTGGACGCCGCGCCCAAACTGAAAGTGGTCAGCAACTACGGCGTGGGGTATGACAACATCGACATATCAGCGGCGTCAGCGCGCGGCATATGCGTCACAAACACGCCGGGGGTTCTGACCGAGGCCACGGCGGACTTGGGCTTCGCCCTGATTTTGGCCTCGGCGCGGCGATTGATGGAGGCCAACGCCTTTTTACGCAGCGGCGAATGGAACGTCTGGAGCGCGGAGCTTATGGTGGGCGTAGACGTCTTTGGAGCGACTATCGGCATAGTCGGCCTTGGACAGATAGGTCAGGCCGTGGCGCGTCGCGCCAAGGGCTTTGGCATGAAAGTCCTGTACAGCGGCACGAGCCGCAAGCCGGAGGCCGAGGCGGAGAGCGGCGCGGAATACATGCCGCTTGACGAGCTTCTGCGCGTCTCGGATTTCGTCTCCCTGCACTGCCCTTTGAACGACGCCACGCGTGGACTAATAGGCGAGCGTGAGCTTAAAATGATGAAGAAGACCGCCATTCTCATCAATATAGCGCGGGGCGCGGTCGTCGACCAGGAGGCGCTGTTCAGGGCCTGCTCTGAAAAATGGATTTGGGGCGCCGGACTCGACGTGTTCGAGCGTGAACCCGTGCCGCTTAACGAGCCGCTTTTAGCCCTGCGGAACGTCACGACGCTACCCCACATCGGAAGCGCTTCCAGAGCGTCACGCGACGGCATGGCCGCCTGCGCGGCGTCGAACTTAGTGGCGGCATTGAAGGGCAACAGACCGCAAAATTTAGTCAATCCCGAAGTTTGGAAAGGACGATAAAATGGGATTATTTGGGAGAGGGCCGGCGACGCTCCTTCTGTCATTGCCGGCGGTGCTTTGGGCTATCACGTTTCACGAATTTTGTCATGGCTGGGTCGCGAAGCTCTTGGGTGACCCTACGGCGGACCGCATGGGACGCCTGACGTTAAACCCGCTGGCCCACTTCGACCTCTGGGGGACGCTTTTGCTTTTGTTCGCTGGCTTCGGTTGGGCCAAGCCCGTGCCGATAAACACGCGATATTTTCGTAACTATAAGCGCGATCTGATACTTGTGTCGCTGGCCGGCGTGGCGGGAAACATCCTGACGGCCTTTGTCTGCGTGTTGATTTGGCACATAGCCGCGAAGTCTATTTTTTCTGTGGCGGGCATGAACGGGCTTACGGTGTTGCGGCAGATGATATTCATAAACATGGGGCTTGCCGCGTTCAATCTCATCCCAATACCGCCGCTCGACGGCTCGAAAATTCTCTCGGTCTTCATACCCTTCAGCCTGAGCAGATACTATTTCTGGCTCGAGCAGTACGGCACGATAGTTCTTATCGTGTTGGTGCTGACCGGCATAATAGACGTGCTGTTCTACCCTATATTCCAAGTGCTGTGGAGTCTGACGACTCTCGGCGGGCTTCTGTAAAATAAAAAAGTCCGCCCCTCATATCGGGGGGCGGATCTTTTTATTTTACGCCGGATAACCCTAACTCGCTTGCTGACCCTGAAGCTGTGACACCACGCCGGAGAGCCAGTTGGCCTGCTCCATATATTTGGCGAGGGTTGTTTCGGAGGTGGCGTACTGAGCGCGCAACTTCCTCTCTTTTTCGGTCTGTTTCGCGCTGAACTCCGACAGATACTTATCTATGCGCGCCATCTCGTCGTCGAGGGCGTTCATCTCGCGGGCTAAAGAACCCTGAACGGCCACCACGCCCGCGCCTATCTCAGACTGAGACATCTTTATCGTGTTGTCCACGTACGTCTGCATCTGAGCCGCGAACGTCGTCATCAGGTCAGCCACGTCGGCGGCGTTGTTTGTCAGGGCTTCCATGAAAGCGCTCGTATCGAAATCCAGCATACCGGCATTGGCATCTGAGGACATCGTTCCGCTGGACGCCATCTTTACGCCTATCTGAGAAAGCGTGTTGTATGAGTAATTTATGCTCATAGCGGAAAGCGCTTCGACAGAGCCGCCGATAGTCGCCGATCCCGAGTTGGCCGTGAGGGTGAGCTGACCGTTTTCTACGGTAGCCTTGACGTGGAATACGGTTTTGGAGGGGTCGTCCTCGTTGTAGTCATTCAACGGGTTGGGACGCCCGGAATCTGTGGTTCTGTAGTTTATTCTTTCCATTACGTCTTTAAGAGTGTCCGCGGGCGAGACAAATAGGCTTAAAACGCGGTCGCCGCCGTTGCTTATCGTGATGGTTCTGTCGGCGACAAGGCCGTTCAAGCCTAAATCTCCATAGACGCCTTTTCTGCTCGTCTTGGTGGTAAACGCCGGGCTGTATATCTGAGACATCAAGCGGCGCATGGATTCTTTTGTATTCCTTAGCACGGAACTGCCGCGCAAAAGACCCCATTTCATACGGAAGTCGTCGCTGTCGACGGTAGATTTCGTCGTCTCGTCAAGCTCTTTTTCCGTAGATCGGATGTTTATCCAGCTTATGATGTCGTTGTAGGCCGTGACAAGACCCTGCATTGCCGTGACCGCCGCCTCCGCGTCCTGCTCCACGTCGAGCGACACGCGACCGATGCCCTTCAGCTCTATGGTCATGCCCTTGATAAGCTCGTTCTTGTTATCGGCGCTGATGACGTTCGACGAGCGCGTTATTTTCTCGCCGTCCAGCATGAGTATGGCGTCTTGGCCGGCTGAGTAGTGGTCGGCGTCGGTTTTGCCAAGCCCCAAGGCCGCGAGAGTCCCGTTTCCGTCGTCCGAGAAGGAGAACTCGTTAGTGTTGTATGTGTAGGTTACGGTGTAGTCCGCGCCGTATGCCGGAGTGTTGCGAGGCGTCGAGGCGGCCATGCCGAACGGCGGCGGTGTTGCGGGCGGTGTGGCAGCGGCTATCCGCGCCCAGTCGATACTGAATGTCGTGTTGTTGGTGGCGTTGGGGACGGTTATGACGTAGTTGCCGTTCGCGCTAGTCGCGGCTGGGTCGTATGGCGCGTAACCGGAAACAGCTAACGTCCCGGTCAGCACTCCGCCTGTGGTGGCGGCTCCAATGTCGAAATTCGCGAGGTTCACGTTGTCGACAGAAGCCATAGTCAGGGCGCCCGATGTGAAGTCCGTCCCGTCGGCCTTGGTCAGCGACAGAGTATATTCTTCGCCCGGCGCCGGCGCGATATAGAGGCTGTCTTCGCGCCACCTGATTTGAGCTTGAGCACCGTCGGGGACTATATCGAAATCTACACCCTGCCGATAAATTCTGGTGCTGGCGGATGTTATCGTGGCCGTGCCGTCGGCGAAATCGGCGTAGAGCGCGGGAGCTGGCGTCCCCGTTGTCCCCCCCGTCACAAGCGCGAGATTGAAGCCGACTGGCGGGACGCTTCTGTTCATGTCAATCGTAAGCGTCTCTGTAGCGCCGGCGGCGCCGGTGCCGATGTAATTTACTTTATATGTCACGCCCTCAAGGAGTGTGGACGCATTTTTCCAGACTATATC
Source organism: Synergistales bacterium (assembly GCA_025997935.1). Classification (GTDB taxonomy): domain Bacteria; phylum Synergistota; class Synergistia; order Synergistales; family Aminobacteriaceae; genus BNVG01. The sequence continues at coordinate 18,518 of BNVG01000010.1, forward strand.
ATTGCCGCTTATCGTGAAGTCGGTGCCGTACTTGTAGGTCAAAGCGCCGGAACCGTTGCCGACAGTTATGGTTATCCTGTTCGATGGGTCTGAACGGTAAGCGTCAAGATCCAAAATGTATTGAGCGTCTGCGCTGCCACCAGGGTAGAGAGTAGTGTCTGTGGGGTCTGGCTCGGCAATCGGCGGATTCTTGATCGTGCCGCTTGTGTCGGCGGTAAAATTCAGTACGCCCTTGTCGGTGTTGCCGGAGGAGCGGGCTCCTGTAACGCTATATGTTTCATTTTCCGCTAATTTGTAGGTTATCTTGTAGGGGTTGTTAGCCGTGACATAAGGGTTGACGGTTTCACGCCAGCGAATACGACCGCCGGAGAGCACGTCGAAATCCACGCCCTGGGTGTATGTCGTGGAGCCGCTCTTGATTTCTAATTTGCCGTTGCCGCTGTCTAACGTATCGATAGTGTACATGCCGCCGTCGTAGTTGGAGGCGTCCAAGGGGAACTGAATGAGGTCGGAGCTGTTGGCGCTTCGTTTGAGGTTTGACGTGAGCACCGTTTCGCCCGAGCCGACGTTGTCGCTCTTTAGGACGATACGGCTGTCTACGACGCTCGCCGTTACGGCGACGGGCGGACGGGCGGTCTTGAGCTTGGTGTTTATGGCCTCGGCGACGGACGCCAAGCTATTTGTGCCGGACGGCAGGTCTACACGCAGCTTTTGCCCTCCTGCGTTGACGTAGAAGTAAGAGCCTGTGCCGGTGGTGCTGACAGAGCCCCCCACAAACTGGTCGGAGCGGCTTATCTGGCTTTTGGCTATTTGCAGCACTTCGAGGTCGTACACGTTTATGGCCGCGTCGGCGTTGACCGTGGCGGTCAAAACCCCTTTATAAGACCCGGAGCTGTCGATTCTGTCTATATTCACCTGCTTCATCTTGAACGTGGACGCTAGTTTGATAGGCGTCAGCGCGCTCTGCAAAGCCTGAAAATCGACCCTAAGCTCCTCAAGAAGACTCTTTTTCAGCTCGAGCTTGTCCCGCTTGGCCGCCTGAATATAAGCGGGGCCTCTGGCCGCTTCCAAGGCGTCTGATATAAGACCTTCCCAGTCAACTCCGGACACTACGCCCGAAATGGTGTTTGGCATTGTCAAAACCCCCCTATTGTCAAAAACGGTATATATTTAGAATTATATAAATTTTGTGTAGATTATATATTTTAATTATCGGCGCAAAAAAACGCCTTCATTAATCATAAGAGGCTTCCGTTTTTTGCCCTCGCGGCGTCGCCGGGGCGAGGACGGTTATTATAAACTCATCCCCCGCGTTCATCTCGCTTTCCCAGTATATGGCGTTTGTCAACACGTCTTCTTTTCGCAAGGCGCGGCCATTTATGACGAGCTTCTCGGGGGCGAACTCAAAGAACTTGTTGGCTCTGCACCTCACGACGAAGACCTCGTTATTTTTGACGCGCGCCTTTACGTCTTTACGGTTGCTGTAATAGTAGTTCAGACCTTCCACGACCCACTCGTCGACGTCTCTGTCCTGATTTAGAAAATCTGCCATTTTTCTGTCGAGGCGCGTCACGTTTATCTCGGCGCGGGCGTTCAGGATTATCCCGCCGAGGTCCTGACCCTCTACCCATATAGTGGCGGTACTGTCGGCCAGACGCTTCTCCCATTCGGCGGAAGAGTGCGCGTGGCAAGGAACGGCGAGCGCGCAAAATATAACAAAAAACGCAAAAACGGCGAGTGGGCGTCTCATGGCCTAAGCCCCACGCCTTTGCGCGGCTAAGGGTTCTCCCTTTGCGAGGCGCGTTATGTTGTCGTGTATAAAGTCGAATATAGCCCTCTGAGCCGCTAAGGTTAGCCCTCCGATATGAGGCGTCAAAGTCACGTTTTTGTGGGTCAGAAGCGGATTGTCGCTCTCAAGCGGCTCTTTCGCGAAGACGTCAAGCCCGGCCCCCGCTAAGCGCTCCGAGTCGAGGGCGCGCAAAAGCGCCGCCTCGTCGACAAGCCCGCCTCTTGCTACGTTTATAAAGAAAGCCCCTTTGTCCATCGCCGCGAAAAACGAGTCGTCAAAAATCTCTCTCGTTTCGTCCGAAAGCGCCAAAGCCGCCACGACAAAGCGACGCCCTGCTACGGCCTTTTTCAGGTCTTTGAGAGGGAAGAACTCCTTCACGCCAAATTCCTCGAGCGTCTCGGGAGGCGGAGGGGTGCGGTTGACCCCGCAGACCCGCGCGCCCATCGCCGAAAGCCTCTCGGCGAGCGTACGCCCGAGGTTGCCAAGCCCGACCACGCAGACATCGGCCCTCCAAAGCGACACGCCGGAAGGCGAAAACATCTTGCCCTTTTTTATATTATCCTGCGCGAAGGCGTATTTTCGCCCAAGAAGCAGTATATGTAAAATAGCTATTTCCGTGACGCCCTCGGCGTTGCCCGTGCCGCGTGAGGGCGTGTTGCAGACGGCTATGCCGCGAGACGCGCAAAACTCGAAGTCAAGCCCCTCAAGCCCAGCGCCCCATTGGTGCCAAAGCCTCAGCTTACCGGCGGCCTCTAAAACGCCGCGGCTTATGGTATCCCCGACACCGGGGCGCGTAATAAGCACGTCGGCGTCGGGGATGCGTTCCATCACGGTATCCTCGTCAGCGGTCAGCACCTCGTGTTCGGGGAGCCACGCGACGAAGTCGTCTTTGCGTTGTGACAGCTCTTTGCTGTAGAACAAAATTTTCATTTTTTATTAATATCCTTTATAATTGCCCCCTCTCATACAGAGAGGGGGCATGGCGGTTAGTCGCGGCGGTGTCCCAAGAAGCGCAGGAGGTAAATGAAAAGGTTGATGAAATCGAGATAGAGCTTGAGCGCGCCGATGATGACCAATTTGCGCGGCTGGTCGTCCAGACCGTTCACGTCCACGTTACCCCCAAGCTCGCGCAGATACTGGGTGTCGTAAGCCGTAAGCCCCATGAAGACAACCACTCCGATGCCGCTTATCACGAGGTCGAGCATGCCGCTTCCGAGGAACATGTTGACGACCATCGCTATGATCAGGCCCCATAGCCCCATCATAAGGAAGCCGCCCACGCTCGTGAGGTCGCGCTTGGTGTAAAGCCCGTAGACGCTCATCGCGCCGAACATGCCGGCGGTCGTCAAGAACGCTGTGAACACGGACTCACCCGTGTAGACAAGCAGAATGCTCGACAGCGTGACGCCGTTCAGAAGGCTGTAGATGATAAAGAGCGTGGACGCGGTCGCGGCGCTTACGCGGTTTATCCCCATACTCAGGAAAAAGACCAGCCCGACCTCGACGACGATCAACGTTATCAAAAGCCCCGGTGAAGTATAGAGCGCCGTCATCATCGTCACGCTGGACGCCACGGTCTGCGCCGTTATAGCCGTAAGGATAAGCCCGGCCGCCATCCAGTTGTAGACCTTGCGGAAAAACGCGTTTGTGGTTTCGATTTTATCGAAAGCCGATGAAGGATAAGACATATTAGAAGAATTTTGCATAAAAACACCCCCAAACAAAATTAAGCGTAACCAAATTCATTTTATCAGATATTTTTATGCTGTGCGCCTTTTGTGTTAAAATACCCCAGACTTGAAAATTTAATTTTGAATTTTCAAGTCTGGGGTATTAAAAATTTTATTTTTGTTTTTTATTTTTATTGGGGGAATTATTTATGGCTAAAGTTATAGACAACGAAGCTACGATGACCAGAAGCGGATACGACAAACTGACCGCCGAGCTAATAGATTTGAGGACGAATCGCAGAGCGGACATAGCCCGTCAGCTCGAGGAGGCGCGGTCTTTCGGAGACCTAAGCGAGAACGCGGAGTACGCGGCGGCCAAAGAAGAGCAGGCCAAGATAGAAGCTCGTATCCTGCAGCTCGAGATGCAGCTCGGCAAGGCGAAAATCTTGGACGAGGACAAGTTGGACACGACCAAAATATCGATGGGGCTTACGGTCACACTCGAGGATATTGGGGAGCCTTTCAAGTCTTATACGTACTCCATAGTTGGCTCTGAGGAGGCCGACCCCAAAGCCAGTAGCATTTCCCAAAAAAGCCCCGTAGGGCAGGCCATTATCGGCAAGACCATAGGCGACGAAGTGATTGTAAAAACTCCCCGGGGTAGCCGTAGCCTAAAGGTTGTCGGCATAGCGCTCGGGGCGAAGGGTTAAATCGATTCCAAAACCGGGGTAAGGGTGACATCAGGCCGATTTGCTTTCACCTCGGCAGATCGAGCGGCCTCACAAACGGGTCTTCATCCCTATATTCGCCAAATGACGCCGGGGTGTTCGGAAAGGCAAGTACCGACACGTTCAGGCTCATTCTGTCGTCGGCGCCGGACTTTCTGTCGTCGTGATAGAACAGTTCCCATTTCATGCAGTCGTTTATCCACTGAAGAGAATACGTAACCTCGTCAACGAGCGATTTATCGAGGTCGTAGCTTCCGCGTACGGACGCGAAAACCTCGCGGCCTACGGGGAAGCGTATTTTCTGATGCACTTTCTCGGCCTTTTCCCAAGCGTCCCAGAACATGGGCGACGATCCCCAGACGTAACGGCGTTCATACCCGGTGGCCATCTCGATAGCGCCAAATCTATACCTCACGCCCAAAATCCCGTCCAAAGCCATCTGCGAGCCGTCCGACGAGAGCGAATCACGGTCATAGAACCACGCCCCGTAATGAATATTCCAAAAAACGTCGGCGCGTTCGCCAAGCGGCAACTCTAAGTAGCTTTGAACGTTAGCGCCCCAGCGCGATATGGTTTCGCTTGAATAACTGACCGTTTTCTCGCGGTACATACCCCAGACCGCGTTCAGCCGAAACCAGGACGAGCTCATGGCCGGGTCTTTCAGCCAAGGGGAACTTATCGAAACCTCCGGCTCGCGCGTCAGATGCCCCTGATACTTATAAAGAGAGTCCTTTTGGTCTTCGATATATTCTTTATGCGACCAGCGAACCGTGGCCGTCCATTTTTTCACCTCGTAAGACAGCGCGGCGTAAGGGTGATATAGCTTGTCGTCCCATGCCTCGTCCCAGGAATAGCTAAGGCCGCCTTTTATCTTGAAGCCGCCGCCAAGCTCCTGTTCCGCTTCGACCATCCACTCCGCGCCTATCCCGCCCCAAAGGGCCGCGCCTATCGTGACAGAGCCGGTTTCCCAGGCGAGAGCGCCCGAAAGTCCGCCGCCCCCGCCCTTGGTTTCGCTGTTTTGGAAGTATGGCATGACGGAATATCTCAGCGCCTTGCGGTCTATGTCGATGATGTAGTCCATAGGATAGGTCATAATATAGGTTTTGCCGAGATAGAGGCGCGGAGACTTCGCCACGGCTTTTTTGCCGGGGACGAAGATTATGCGTTTAGTCTCTACGCGATAATGAGGGTGGTCGAGCTTGCATGTCGTGGCCGATATATTTTCTCCGAGTCCGACGTAAGACGCGTCGGGCGCGCTCTTTTTTTTGACAAGCCCACGCTCGGCGGCCGCGCCGTAGGGCAATACCTGAAGGCCGCCGCCCGAGATGTAGAGCGTACCCGAACCGACCGGGAGACCGCTTTTTACGTTCTCCATGACGCCTTCCTCGCTGTCTAAATTGTACTCCAAGGAATCGCCCCGTATGACTCTCCCTTCGTTTTGCAATGACACAGTTTCGCCGGGGGCGGGATGGGCCTTGACTTTTTGACTGCCCACGTCGTAGTCTATGCGCTCGGCCCGTATAACGGTGTCGCGGTATCTCATAACCGCGTTTCCCGTGGCCTCCGCCGCTCCCGCCTCGTCGTCGTACATGACGCGTTCGGCGTCGAGAGTGACCTGCTCCGATTCCGCGGCCGCGAGGGGCGAACAAACGAAAAAGAGCGCGGCAAAAATAACGGCTATTCCGCCGCGCCCCACGCGTCCGTTTCGAGATTTTTTTTCCATTTTATTACGCCCCCCTTATCCAACAGAATAACGCCGTCTTTGTCTAATCTGGCGCTCTCCGCCGTGATCAGAACCTCCGCGTCGTAGGCCACAAACCCGTCGGGGAAAAGAAATTCATAGCCGTCTCTTGCGTTTTTGTCCCCGGATATTTCATGGCCCAAAAATAACAGTTTGGCGCTTTCCAAGTTTAGCACGCGCGAGCCGGTTTCTAAAGTCCCAAGAAGGCCATAGAAGTCGGCGGAGCCCGTTTTTTCGGAGTAAAAGCCCGACGCGCTTTTGAAGTACCACTCCTTGCCGTCATGCGCGAGGCGCGTCACGTCAATGGAAGAGACCTCAACTATGCCGTCGCTGCGCGAGGCGCGCGGGATGTGGGCGCGCCAGAAGTCGCCGGATATTTCGCGCTCAAAATCCAAATTTTCCATCACGATAGCGGGCATTTTCTCAATGCTCATACGCAAAATGTCCACGTCGAGGTTTATATCGCGCACGACGTACCGCGCCAGCCATCCCACGCACAGAACCGCCAAAAACAGGGCTAAAAACGCCTTCTTGTTTTTCATATCCGAGATAATTTTCACCATATAATTTTCCAGCCGGAGTTTTCACGCGTCACGCCAAAAGAGCGGGCCACCATCGTCCTGAACAGTATAAAACGCTGATATGCCACGACTCTGACCTTGTCGGTTCCGTCCCACCTCAGAGAATAACCGTCTTTGACGGCGGAAGCGAAATCGGAAGATTTTTTTATGGCCGCGTCAAAGTCCTCTCGCGTCAGGAGTTTTTTGGAGCTTTCCGACAGCGCGGCGTACATTGCGTTTGTGTCCCGTTTTGTCCAAAGATCGAGGAAATCCCTCACGGTTTTCTCGCGCGATATGTAAGAGTTTTCATCCAATATTTGATTATCGGGCGTTTTGTCTTCTTCGATTTCTTTGTCGCTTCCCCGGTTGGGCCTCATGGACTCTATAAAATCCTCCATGCTCTGGCTCGGCTCGTCGTTGATTATCGTTATTTCAGGCTCCTTGGCCGGCGGAGGGTTGATTGGAGGGCGCGGCTCCGTTACGCTCACTACGGCGGGAGGGGCGCTGTTTTGCCTGTTCTTTTTGGGTTGACTTTTTTTAGCGGGGGGGATTTCCACGACCACGATGTCGGGGTCTTCGTCCTGAACTTGTAGCACATCGAAATATCCGTCCCGCGAGGGTGGCGAAAACGCGAATAAATTCTCGTCGCTGACGCCCATGCCTTTGACGGACAAGGAGAAATCGCCGTCTTTTTGCTTGGGGAAGAAAACAAGCCCCTGAACAACGCCGTTCAGGGGGCCGTCAAGAGACCTGTCATAACGTACGGGCTTTACGCGCTCTCCGCGCTCGGTCAAAAGCGCCACATTCTCCGAGATAGGGGCAAGGCTCAGAGGACGCGCGCCAAAGGAGTAGACCGTAAAGAGAAACGGCTCCATCGTATCAAGGGAGAGCTGCGATATGAAGCCCTTTTCGTAGGCCTCCTTCTCGCTCTCCGTCATGCCGCGCCTTTGCGCCTCCGCCTCCGCCCAGGGTTCGGCGAGCGCTTCGGGGTAGTGGACTATCCAGACAAGGCAGTCGCGCCCCCAATGAAACGCCGTCTGGTTTTCCAATATCGACACGGTTTCCTCAAAGGGAGTAGCGGGGCTTGCTATCGCGCCGTTCGGCGGCATGAGCGCGCAGAGCGAAAACAAGAGGAGCGCGGAGCGTATTTTCAAGGGACGCCCTATTCTACTTTTTGCTCGGGCGGCAGGGTTATCGAGGTATCACTGGCCGGAACGCCTTTGGTCGTGGTGGTCACAGTCGTGGTGGTCGTGGTGGTGGTGGTCGGGACTATGCTTTCTCTGATGGTGGCGTCGGGGTCTATTCGCAAGCCCTCAGGCACGGGATAGCCCGATATGCGCGCGTCGCCCGACACCTCCAAAAACATTACGGAACCCTCGGGTATTTTGACGGAGTTGCCCCTTATAAGCGCGCCGCCCAAAAGGCCGACAGGCCCAAGCAGGATAGCTCCGCCTATGGACGCCGCGCCGGCGCCGATAATGGAACCCTCTCCCTTGTCGCCGAATTTTTTCGCTTCGTCCGTGGCCTTTTTGGCCGCCGCGCTGAACGTGACCAAGGGACGCTGAGACCCCAGCGGCATAAGCGTATTGAACTGCAAACGCACTTCGCCCGGCACCCCGAACGCCCTCGGTTGTTTGACCTCCCTGACGCGCGTGTCTATAAGGCTTCCCTTGGGCGCGACAAGAATTTTATCCACAAACAAATCGTCCGTCAGGGCAAGTCCGACAAAATCGTCCTTTTTAGACTTGGCTGGGCTCAGCTCCTGCAAAAACCTTGCCTTCAACACAGTGGCTCCGGGCAAAATAGCCTCCTGAAACGTCACCGGCTCCGCGACCAAGGACGACAGTATTCTCTCTACGCGCATAGCCAGAGGCTCGCCATAGCGCATGACGCCGTCCAAGTCCGTCTCGAGCGTTTCAAGCCGGGCAATAGCCGACTTGCGCGGTTGCAAGTTGCCGACTATCCACTCCGCCACGCCTAATTTGAAGAGCATAGACGGCTGATCGGCGGTTCCGGTTTCCAGAAAATTCAAAGTGGCGGTGTGGCGTTCCGATATGCTCCCCGGCAGGCTTCGCCCAAAAAGCTCTTTTTCCACGGAGTTCATGCGCTCGATAAGTCCGCCCTTATTTGGCTCGCCGTAGACTATGATTTCGATGCGCTCCATCATAATGACGGAAGAGCTTTTGCCAATGTCTTCGTCCGCGGCGCGGGCGGGCGCGGATAACACCAAGATAACGACAATCAAAAATAAAATCCTCATGACGCTTTCAAAATTTTGCGTTTTGATATTCCTCATCAAAATAAATCCCTCCCGGATTTGTGCGTTTAAGTTTCAACAGCGTTGATTATATCAAATATATCAGCGAAGGCCGCGATATAAAACGTAGGTGCGACAGAGGCGGTCGTCCGTTTTATTGGTAAACGTTTTATTGCGTTCCGGGGCGTAAAATCTCAAGATATTTTTCATACGCGAACAATCTGTTGCGACGCTCGCCCGCGTTTTGGACAAGAATCCCGGAGTCGCACAGACGTTTCACGGAGTCGGACATGGTTTTGAACGTCGTCCCCAGCTTGTCGGCAGTTTTTTGAATTTCAATTATGGGGCTTTCCTCAAGATAGGCAAACAGCCGCAACGCCGTCTTGCTCGCGCGTCCGAATCGCGCGATAATCTGTGTGTTTTTCTCGTGCAACACGGTCAGTTTGTCAATAGTCGTGGTCGCGTCCTCGGCTGATTCGTAAATAGCTCGCAAAAAAAATTTCACCCATTGCTCGTAGTTGCCGCTACGGCGAACCTCGGTCATTCGGTCGTAATACTCAACGCGATTTTTCTTCAGAAAGTACGAGATATACAGCGCCGGCGTGGTCAGTATGCGACGCTCCATAAGGAACAATGTGATGAGAAGACGCCCGACGCGCCCGTTGCCGTCAAGGAAAGGATGAACAGTTTCAAACTGATAGTGAATCAACGCCGCCTGAATCAGCACGTCAAGACTGTCGGCGGCGTGGATGTATTTTTCGAGGTCAGACATGGATTCCGTCATATCTTCCGGCGCGGGCGGGATATACAGCGCGTTTTTCAGCGTACTTCCATAACCGCCGATCCAATTCTGAGAACGGCGAAACTCTCCTGGGTTTTTTTCCTGCCCGCGCATACCCTCCATCAGCACGGCGTGAGTTTCTCTGATCAGCCGATTGCAAAGCGGCAGACTTTTCAATCTCTTGGTCGCAAACTCGGTCGCCTTTATGTAATTGATGACGTCCGCTACGTCACGGTTTGCGTTCCCTTCCGTCGTGGGGTCGAGTATATCTTCAAGCGTCGCCTGCGTACCCTCTATCTGCGACGACATTAGAGCTTCCTTCCGAACATACATGGACACAAACAAATTTACATTTGGAATACGCGACGCGATTCTTTCCAACAGCGCTATTTGCTTGTTTGCCTTCACGAGCGACTCCACCATGTCGCCATCCTGCTCAATGGGTGGGCTTGGGGGCAGGGACGATGCCATAAAAGACTTATAGCTCGCTTCGCCCGTCAGGTTAGTTTTCAGTTTCCCCGCTCTTATAGGGATCATTCGCTATTCCTCTTTTTCATAAAGTAAAATAACGCCTTAATTATAGCGCGCTTATTTTATTTTAATCATTAAAACTAAAATAACTTGAACAACTAACGACCATAGGGAGCTGTGTCGGTCGCTTAGTATCTCTATCAGAGCTATTGCAGTTTGTATGTTGTCTTGTTACAATACCACAGGCTTGAGAGACAATTCGGTGTATTCGAGCCCAATATGGAAAGCCTCGTTTAGCGCCGCGTGAGAGGTTTACATAGAGTTAGGGACAGACCCAAAGAGGAGAGTTTTATTAATGGAAAAAATAACTTTGCTTGTTCTTCTGCTTACCGTGTTTTTTACAAACACAGGTACAATTGAAGCCGTAAGCAATACCGATTCTAAATTCAGATCGCTTTTTCTCAAAGATGGCCCGACCGCAAGCAGAGTGAACACAAACTCGACGCAATACACAAGCTACGAAGGCATAATAAAAGGCTCCGTATCTGTATTCGCCGGACTCGCAATTGTAGTTTTTATATATCAGAGGCTGAATGAATCAAAGCATATACCTTTGGACACGCAAGGGTTTTTGAGATTATGCGCGAGCGGCAAACTTCGCCGGGTCAGAATCGCGCTCAAAAAGGGCGCGAATGTAAACGCGGCGGATAGTTCCGGCAAGACGGCCTTGATGTACGCCGCCTCGAAAAACCGCAACCCAAAAGTCATTTCGCTTCTGCTCCAAAGCGGAGCTGACGCGAGTATAAGAGACAGACGCGGCAAAACGGCGGCGGACTACGCCGGAGGAAACGACAAAATAGCGCTCTCGGCAGTCTATAAGCAGCTTAAAAAGGTCAGCCATGCTGACGCCCGGCGGCAAAGATTGTAAGAAAGGCAAGGATGTTATGAAGAAAATTTTTGCGGTATTGCTGGCGATGGCATTTGCGCCACTTGACGCTATACCGGCGCGGGCGGTGGAACGCGACATCAGCGTGGAAAGCATAGCGATTAAGTTTGACTCGGATACAACATTC
>BNVG01000011.1 GCA_025997935.1 Synergistales bacterium
CCTTCAATCTGGAAAGCACTTCTTCCTTCTTCATTAAAATTCCCCCCCCCCCGGCTTTATAGAGACCGATATGACAAAATCCTTATCCGACACCACAAAAACAGCCGCCTTGGCTCAAATTCCCCTGCAGCGTATGGGGCGGCCTCTTGACGTGGCTCGAGCCGCGGCGTTTTTCGCCTCGGATGAAAGCGAATATATTACAGGACAGGTTTTAGCTATTGACGGCGGCATGACGATGTGCTAAGGATAATAGTGGAAGATAGCTCGGGAGGGGGTGAATTTTAATGAAGAAGGAAGAAGTGCTCTCCAGATTGAAGGAAATCATTGTGGATCGTCTCGACGTCGAAGAGGATCAGATCGTTCCCGAAGCCTCTTTTGTGGAAGATCTGGGCGCGGATTCGTTGGACATTGTTGAACTTATCATGGGCATCGAGGAGGAGTTTGATATCGAAATTCCTGACGAAGACACCGAAAAACTGACGTCGGTCGGCGAGGCGACGAATTATACGCTCTCCAAAATCGGAGTCGACGAATAAGGCGCAAGACTACCGACGCTTTTGAATATCTGAGCTTGGGGGAGTGCTGACGCCTCCCCCTTTCTTACAATTATTTACATAATATAACAAACGCCAAAACTTAGCTTTTCTGTTTTTGCGTTGAGGAGTGACATAAATGAGAAGAGTTGTTATTACGGGCATGGGGCCCATCAGCCCGATAGGGCATGGAAAAGACGATTACTGGAAGGCGCTCAGAGCCGGCAAAAACGGCATAGGGCCGCTGACCACTTTTGACCTTTACGATTGTCCGGTGACAATAGGAGCCGAAATCAAGGACTTCGACCCCACGAGGTGGATGGACGGCAAGGAGGCCAAGCGCTCCGACCGCGTAATTCAGTTTGCCGTGGCGGCGGCCTCTTTGGCCGTTGAGGACGCGAAGCTCGACACCACGACGCTCAACCCGCACAAGTTCGGAGTCTACGTCGGAAGCGGACAGGGCGGCATCGAGACGTCGTTCAACAGCTTCAATACGATGATGGAGAAGGGTTGCAAGCGCGTGAGCCCGTACTTCATCCCAATGATGATAAGCAACATGTCCACGGCCTACGTGGCGATAAAATACAAGGCCAAGGGCCCGAATCTCTGCATCGTCACTGCCTGCGCCACGTCGCTTCACAGTATGGGCGAGGCGATGCACGCCATCAAGCGGGACGACGCCGACGTCATCTTAGCCGGCGGCTCGGAAGCCGCGCTCAGGGCGATAGGCATAGCGGGCTTCGCATCCATGAAAGCGCTGTCCACCCGCATGGACTCGCCCGAGACGGCCAGCCGTCCGTTTGACAAGGATCGCGACGGATTTCTCATGGGCGAGGGCGCCGGCGTGTTGGTTCTGGAGGAGCTTGAGCACGCCAAAGCGCGGGGCGCGCATATTTACGCGGAGTTCACCGGATACGGCACGTCATGCGACGCCGGACATATCACCGCGCCCGACGAGAACGCCGAGGGGGCCATATACGCCACCCGCCGCGCCATAGAGATGTCCGGCTGGAAGCCGGAGGACGTGGACTACATCAACGCGCACGGCACGTCCACACAACTCAACGACAAAATGGAGTCGTTTATGGTTCATAAGGTGTTTGGATCGCACGCCAAGGACGTGGTGGTCACGTCAACGAAGTCCATGATAGGCCATTGCCTCGGCGCGGCGGGAGCGCTCGAGACTATAGCGACATTGCAGGCCATAGAGGAGGGCTATGTTCATCCCACAATTAACTACACCACCCCCGACCCGGAATGCGACATAAACATCGCTACGGGCAGCGGAGTTCAAAAAGACTTCAAGAGAGTCTTAGTCAACAGCTTTGGCTTCGGCGGACATAACGGGGTTCTGGCTTTTCAGAAATACGAGGGATAGACTCGGAATTGGATACATTCAAGCCGGATAACTCCGCGCTTCATGAATTTCAAGGAAAATTAGGTTATTTCTTTCGTGACGGAGGGCTGTTGAACACGGCTCTCTGTCACGCGTCTTACGCCTACGAAAACGGCCTGCCGTACAGCAACGAGCGGCTCGAGTTTCTCGGCGACGCGGTTTTGGGCATGGTAACGGCTCACGCGCTCTACGAAGCGTACCCGGACGCCGCCGAGGGAGAGCTGTCAAGGTTGCGCGTGAGGTTTGTCAGCGCCTCGGCTTTGTCCCGCTGGGCTGACGACCTGGAGCTTCGCCGCGTGTTGCTCAAGGGGAAATCCCTGAAGAGCGGAGCCTCGTCGTCTGTATTGGCGGACGGCGTCGAGGCCGTTATAGGCGCTATCTATCTCGACGGCGGCCTTGAAGCGGTCTGTCTCGTCGTCCGTCGCTATCTTTTTGGCGCTGAGGCCGACGCCGACGCTGAAAAGATAGCGGACGCCAAAACCACCCTCCAGATTCTCGCTCAGGCCGACAAAAAAGCCCTGCCACGATACGAAACCGTCTCCATGACCGGCCCTTCTCACGCGCCGCGCTTTGAGGTGCGCGTTCACCTTGACGGCCGCTTTTGGATTGGCGAGGGCGCAAGCCGCAAGGCGGCGGAAATAGACGCCGCCGAATCGGCGCTGAACGATTTGGGGAGCGCGCAATGAAAAAACCGTTGGGGAGAATAGTTTTCAGTATAATCCTCTGCTTTGTGATTTGCTTGTGTTACGCCGGGCCGAGCCGAGCCGCGCAGGTGGGCGCAAATAAATCCGCCGCTATGGAGATAATCGTGACGTCACCGTGGCTCAATCTCATAGCGAGCTTCATAGGCGGGGTCAACGTTCATGTGACATCTATACAGGAATGGAACGAGGAGGGAGAGCTTGTCAGCGCATAAGGGCGCGGAACTTGCAGAACCTGCCGCCCGAGACGCTCTTGATGGCGTTCGATTACAGGGACGCCAAAGGGTTGGGTCTGCCTATAGACAACTATCCTAATTACCGTTCGTTATACGACCGACTGCCGCTCGACGAGGGCAAGATAGACGCGTTTTTGTCAGACCCGTCCGTAATGCCCTTTATCGCCCAGCGCGTTCTGATGGTTTTAGCTGACTGGGATCCGAAAAACTATCCGTACTATCAGCGGCGCTTAGCCGAGTTTCCGGCCCGAATATCCAGCACGACTCTTGCCGGAAGGCAGATTTTGAAAGGACAGAAGATTTACGACCTCACAGGACACAGCAACGCTATACTACAGGCGGCGGGCTGTGTGCTGACGCGCCCGTCCGAGGAAGAGTGGACAGCATGGAGCGTGTGGCGCGATATGTGGGGCCTGACGACGACCGTGGCGCGCCGTACGGAGGAGAAGTACGCCGTCGTAATGGACTGCTCGACGCCCAGAGCTATCAGGGGGTATCTCGGAGCGAACCAGAACGTCTTTTTGATAGTCCGCCCCAAGCCAAATCAGGATTATCCTGCTTATCTGCACGACCAGTATATTTCCCTCTGGACAAAGATAACATCGCGCCCCTTGCCGACGCCGGTACGGAGAAAGACGAACCCGTAAAATTATCGCCCGCAATCGGCAAGTACGCTTTTCGTTCCATCCGTACCCGTTTTCTCCCTCATTGTCAGGCGTGTCTTTACAGCAAATTGCACGGAATAAAGCAGTTATGCGCGTCATCTAAACTCCGATTTATATACTACATAAGACACCTCAAAAACTATGATAATATAAACTACATATTACTTTATCATAAAAATACGCCCATCAACGAAACGGAGGCGCCGCGACGATGGGCGTAAACGCCGTAGTAGGCGCGGATGTGGACTATGAGGCGCTGGGGGTCAAGAGCAGTATGCCGATGATTATGGCTTCCGGCACGGCGGTTATGACGGAGTGAGTTCCGCGTCTATAATGGCCAATAGTTCTTTCAGCTCAGGAATCCCTTCGTATAATTTTTTCTTTCCCATCACCCACGCCGGTTTCGCCGGGGTGATGTCCAAACGAAAACAGTCCCAGAGCGCGCGTAAATTCCACGGACTCATAACCGACACCTCGACCTTAGAGCCGTAATATTCTTTGAGCGCCGGAAGCAATTTCGCCACACGAGCGGCGTCCGCCACGTGGTTTGGAAACGGTTCGTCATCCGTTCCCCGATGCGTCCGGCACCAGTTGCACCCGGGCATACAACCTTCACTCTGGAGAAAAATCTTCAACCTATCAACCATAAATAACACCTCCTGGGAGTCTCCGGCGAACTGACCGAGTGTGCAACCTTGAGCGCGGCTAAGCATTTGAAATTGTGTTCTCTTTATTTGCAGCCTCGTTCTGGACGCCGGAATTTTATGCCATACTTCTCTTCTATTTCACTCACGGCTTTATGTGTGCATTCGACACGCTGACCCTCTGTTAAATTCTTAGATTCTTCATATATTTTAAGTCGAATATCATGAATTTCTTTCATAGCGCGCGGCTCAGTCATCGTATTCCACCATTAGACATATTTCGATCCTCTAAATGTATTTTACATAAGTCCGAGATATTATATCGTGGAGGCAACGCCTGTCTTCGCGATAAATAGAGAGAATATCCAACAAAAGGCACAAATAATACAATGGATAAAACAATGCGTATGGGCTATTATGTATATCTATCCCTGATATAAGTGGCCATAACCCCCAGAATGGAAATTCCCGACAGAAAAAAATACTAAAAAAACTGGCTTTTCCTCCATCATTCCTCACAATTTTTGTTCCGCAAAACACTTTTCCCAACGTTTGTTGATTGCTCAGTAAAAAATAAGAATTGACAATAAGAAAAGAGGCGGTAAATACACCGCATATGGACAGTGCATCTTGAAAATATGCACTGATACCCATTTTATTCAAAACATAGTACAAAAAAACAAAAGTTATCACAAACGCTGTTTTATCTATGAGATAGCCCCACAGCCGAACATATCGCGAGACCGGTTTATACAACAAAAACGCCCCGGTATTTATTGATTTTTCAGTTTCATGCGATATTGCAAAACGCTTGGTAATAACGGTTGAAGTAGTTCCAATATCAATCACCGCCGTTTTTGCTAAGAAGTCATGTATACAGCGACGATCCGGACGAAAGATAAAGAGAAAATCAAGACAAGAAAACAGAGTTATGTACCCCTCTTTTCCCGGAAAATAAAACTGTATTGCCTCAAATCCTAAATAAGATACGCATGAGAATAAGAAAACCCTAATAAATAGTTTCTCTATTGACGGAATTTTGCCATCGAGGGTCACTATCCTGATCTTCAGGATTTTTTTTCCGACGGTCTGACCATATCGCGTTAGATACTTATAGTTCAAGAGGAAAAAAAGTGTAAGAGGAACAAAGGAAAGCGCGCATCTGCCTAAAAATGACGTATGAAAATTATTTCCATAGAAGCGAAAACCCACATAAGAAAATATACCAAGGATAATGAGAAGTATACACAAATCAATCATACTCGCGCCTAATCTCTTCCCGCGAGAAGCCAAACGATTTTCTCCAAAACTTAACTCTGCGGCTAAAAATTGTTTGAGCATATTCGTGACCTCACAGTAAAATTTTCAGTATCAAGATTTTTTATAGCGTATCCTCAAACTTCGCGGCAAACTTTGCTCCTTTATGTTTAAGGCGTCTGTACCCTCGTGATGTTCACGGCTCTTGCCGTCTCGTCGTCTATGTCGATAACAACGGCGTTGAGCTTTACGTCCTTGTCGCAAACTTCAAATTTTGCGGGAAGGCCGGTGAGGTAGCGGGGCAGAACCGTCTCCGAGGCCACGCCGATAATCCCGCCGTGCCCTCCCGTCATGCCGACGTCCGATATAAACGCAGTCCCGCCGGGCAGAACCTGCTCGTCAGCCGTCTGTACGTGGGTGTGAGTGCCGACAACCGCGCTCACGCGACCGTCTAAATAGAGCGCCAGCGCTTTTTTCTCGGACGTGGCCTCGGCGTGGAAGTCAGCTATTATTGGGAGGTTTGGGGCTTCTTTTTCGGCCAGGTCGGCAAGCGCGGCGTCGGCGGCGCGGAATGGGCAGTCTATGGGCGGCATAAAGACGCGCCCCTGTAAATTCAGAAGGGCAAGCCTCTTACCGTTACGCTCAATGACCGTGTAGCCGAACCCGGGGCAAATTGGCGGGTAGTTGGCCGGGCGGATCACCCGCGTGTCCTCCCTGAGCGTCGGGTAAAAGATGTTTTTGTCCCAGATATGGTTGCCGGAGGTCATGCCATGCACCCCTATCTTTAGGAGCTGATCGAATACGGAGTCGGTCATGCCCTTGCCGGCGGCGGCGTTTTCGCAGTTTACGACCACAAAATCAAAAGCGTATTTCGCGTTCAAATCGGGAAGGGACGAGGCTAAAACGTTTCGCCCCGGCCTTCCCGCTATGTCTCCTACAAATAAGATTCTCAAATGGTTACACCCGCTCCGAACTTCTACTTCGCGTACTCCGTCGCGCGCATTTCGCGGGAGACGGTTATCTTGATTTGACCCGGATACTTCATTTCCTCTTCGATCTTGCGGGCTATGTCGTAGGCTAACTTATGAACCGTCCCGTCGTCGGTGTTGTTCGGCGTGATGACGACGCGAATCTCGCGCCCCGCCTGTATGGCGTAGGCCTTGCTGACTCCGGTGAACGCCTGAGCTAATTCCTCCAATTTTTCGAGGCGCTTGATGTAGGCGTCGAGGCTCTCGCGCCGCGCGCCGGGACGGGACGCGCTTATGGCGTCGGCGCAGGCTACTATGACGTCGTATATGTTTTTGGCTTCCGGGTTGTCGTGGTGGGACGCTATCGCGCTGATTATCTCGGGGCGTTCGCCGAAGCGCTTGGCGAGGTCGGCTCCGATAATGGCGTGGGAACCTTCGACCTGATGGTCTACGGCCTTGCCGAGGTCGTGAAGAAGCCCGGCGCGGCGGGCCAGCTCCTGGTCTATTCCAAGCTCAGAGGCTATCATACCTGACAGGTACGCCACTTCAAGGCTGTGCGAAAGGGCGTTTTGGCCGTAGCTGAAGCGGAATTTGAGCTGGCCGAGTGTGCGGACAAGCTCCGCGTGCATGTTTTTGATGCCCGTTTCTAAAATCGCGGACTCTCCGGCGTCTATTATCTCCTCATCGACTTCACGCGACGCCTTTTCGATTAATTCCTCGATGCGCGCCGGATGTATGCGCCCGTCCACTATGAGACGCTCAAGGGATAGACGCGCTATCTCGCGCCGCACGGGGTCGAAACTGCTGAGTGTAACGGCCTCGGGCGTGTCGTCGACTATCAGGTCGACGCCTGTCAGTGTCTCGAAAGCGCGTATATTGCGCCCCTCGCGCCCGATAATCCGCCCCTTCATGTCGTCGTTGGGCAATGGCACGACGCTCACCGTGGCGTCTGAGGAATATTCGACGGCGCAACGCTGAATGGCCATTATGACCACGTCTCTCGCCCTGCGTTCGGATTCGCGCTTGGCTTTTTCCTCGAGTTCTTTGAGACGAAGCCCGATGACGTACTGCGCCTCTTCCTCGGTCTTGCGAAGCAGAATCTCTTGGGCTTCCTCGCGCGTCATGCCGGCTATTTCCTCAAGGCGCGTGATCTGCTGTTTCATAACGGACTCTATCTCGGCGGCGCGAGAGTCCATCTCCTCCTGACGGCGGCGCAGTTCGTCTTCCTTGTGTCCTACTTTTTCCAGCTTGCGGTCGAGGTTTTCCTCTTTTTGCTCTAATTTGCGCTCTTGTCTCTGAATCTCCCCGCGGCGTTCCTTGATGTCCCTGTCCGCGTCCTGGCGAAGTTTGAAAACCTCGTCTTTTGCCTCTGTAACACGGTCTTTCTTGATACGTTCCGCCGTCTCCGTTGTTTCTTTCAGCATGGCGTTGGTTTGATTTCTTACGCTGTTGAAGCGGCTGTTATCAATGGTTCTGGAAATTAAAAACCCGAATCCGCCTCCCATAATCAGCGCTAAGAATAAAAATGCGAAATCCATACGGTAGCCCACTCCTCTTTTAGCCTAAAAACATCTCGAAGGTCTTTTCAGGCGCAGATGATGATAATAATGTAATGAAGAAGATCGCTATAATAATATGTTATTGAAGCATGTGTTGATTAACCATATAACGACTCAGCTTTTTAATTCTACATTTAGTGAAGAATAATCACAAGCCCATAAATGAGATTTAGAGACTGCATAAATTATGGACAAGTTTATGTTATCAGCATTGACTAATTTTGTGGGTATGTGATAATCGAAGTAGTTTTATAGGTTTTTATTTTAGGGAGGAATATAAATGAGCCTGCGTTATAAACTGACGCTTGCAATCGCCGGAATCCTGATAGCCGTAATGGCGTTCGCCGTTTCATTTCAAATATACGCCATCAATGCAAGCTACAGTAAAAATTTACAATACGCCAGACAGTCTCTGCTCGAAGCGCAGAAATCCAATATGAAGAACATCACAGTGGCTATTGCGTCTATTTTTAATTATTTCGACGCTCAGGTGACGGAGGGCAAGCTCACATTGGAGGACGCGCAGGCGCTGGCGAGAGAGCAGATCAGGGCTGTCAGGTATGACACGGACAACAAGGCCCTGAAAGGCGGCAACTATTTTTGGATAGACGACACGCAGGGCAATAACATATTGCATCCGATAACCCCGCAGATAGAGGGCAAAAATCGCATAAAAGCTATCGACGCCAATAAAATGGAGATGATAAGGGCGATAATCGAATCCGGTATGCGCGGCGGTGACTTCACGGAGTTTTTCTATGAAAAACCAAACGAGCCGGAGGGAAAGCAAAAAATGGGCTATTCTATAGAATATAAGCCCTGGAAATGGGTGATAGGAACCGGTTTTTGGACTGAGGACTGGGACGCCGAAATTGACAAGAATATAAAGAGTTGGCATATTGAGTCAACGGCTTTTATCGGAAAGCTGATATTTTATACAGTCGTCGGGTTTTCGGGCCTGCTCATTGTCGCGCTGATAGTGATGTTTGTTTACACCAAGAGGTTTGTGAAGCCTATTGTGGAGTTGAGTAAGGTTTCAGCCGAAATGGCGGGAGGCAATATGAACGTCGAGATAGACGACGACGGCAGAGGCGACGAAATAGGCGCGCTCAAAAAATCCATAAAAGACATGGCAACTAATCTGTCCGCCCTGTTGAACCAGGTCAACCATTCTTCCGAGGACTTGTTCGGCGCGAGCGAGACCCTATCCAAGACTCTCGAGCAATCGGCCAAAGCCACGGAGAACGTCGTCTCCACAGCCCAAAAGATTGCGGACGATACGCATACTCAGATGAACGCCGTCAAAAATATGACCGCCGCTATCGGAGAAATAACTGGCGGAATCGAAAACGTGGCTTCCATCAGCGCGGACGTATCCGAAAAAACCACGCAGACCTCCTCCATTGCCGAAAGGGGAAGCAAATCGCTCAAAGAGGCTATAGAGCAGATGGGCAATATCTCAAACACCACGAAACAAACTGCCGAAGCCATCAGGGAGTTAGGTGAAAAATCACAAAAGATCAACGAGATCGTTGATCTTATAAGCGCCATCTCCGGGCAGACCAATCTTCTGGCGCTCAATGCCGCTATAGAGGCCGCCCGCGCCGGCGACCAGGGGCGCGGATTTGCCGTGGTAGCCGAGGAAGTGAGACATCTCGCTGAGCAATCCCGACAGGCGACCGATAAGATAGCCGTTGAAATTAACGAAATTCAAAGCAGCACGGAAAATGCCGTGGAGCTGATGAACCTCGGCGTTGATGAATCCGGCAAGGGCGTCGAGGTCATCACCAAGAACGGCGAGATGTTCGAGAAGATAATAATCAACATAAATGAGTTAAATCGGGAAATACTGCAAATTTCTACAGTGACTAAGGAGTTGTCTGATTCAAGTCAGGTGGTCAACACGTCCGCATCCGAGCTCGGGGAAATTTGCTCCAAGACATCGGACGCCGCGAAAAATATCGTCGCGGCGGCTAAGGAACAATCGTCAGACATCAACGAAATCGCCGACGCCGGCAAGAGTTTGTACAACATAGCCGGCAATATGCAGGGTCAGGTGTCAAAGTTCACGGTAAGTTAAAAAACGCGCCGGACAAAAAGCCCCGGTCTCGGGTTTTCGCGAGACCGGGGCTTTGTATTTTAGTCACACAACCTGAACTACATGGTTTTCCGTCTCGGCTTTTAGGTTTGGGGAGAGCGTCAGGCATTCCCATATTTGCGCGGCGCGAAACTCCGTGTCGGCCAAGAGTCTGCCGTCACCGGCTCTTGCGGCGGCAAGGCGCGTTATTATTGGGACGGAAGCGCCGCCGCCATACTCGTGCAAAACGAGCCGTCCGCGCTTGGTATAACCCAAAACCCTGACGTAAGGCGGGCTGTTTTGCGTAACAGCTTGGGCGGCGTCTCGCTCAAGGCGAACTAAAATCCGCGCCGCCTGTCTTTGTAATCTGCCCCTTGTGTAGCGCGCGCATACGCATCTCCCCATGAGATCGTCAAAGTTTTTGGCGCGCGCGACGTTTTTCAGAAAAAGATTCTCCATCCCCTCATTCATGCCCATTATATTTTTCAATTCCTCCGGTTTTGAGCGAAGCAATATGCCGCGTAGCAATGCCCAGAGCGCGTCTTTATCGGCGACGCGCCCGGCTGACCCGGCCTCTTTTAACGCCGCAAAAGACGACGGCGGCATGGCCGCTTCAACCCAGGCGTCGCGTTTCCCGAAACCTTCTCTGATGGACGCCGCGTTTGCGCTTGTCGCGTCGCGTTTCACGGGAATGGGGATAAGCCCGTATCCCATTTTTTTGATTCTGAGCATATACGAAAGCGCCAGAGAATTGTTTGGCGACGAAAAAAACTCCAAAACGCGACTCTTCTCGCTCTCCTGAAACTCCATACCCAAAGCCTCCGCGACGGACGCCTGATACGAACGACCCCTGGCCAAGTTTATTTTTAAGTTTTCTTTGAAAGATCTCGGTTCGGTGAGTAATATTTCAATGATATTTTTGATGTTGGGCGGGCAATCGCTTTCCATGCCAAATGAAATGTGCGTTACAAACCGTGTGGCGGCCAGAATATCCACCGCGCCGCCGGCGAACTCCGCGCCGCCGTTAGCCGCGTACACAAACGGTAGCTCCAAAACCAAATCAGCTCCGTTCAGTAGAGCCACGCGGGCGCGCGTCCATTTGTCCAAAATCGCCGGAAGTCCTCTTTGCGTAAAAGCGGACGACAGGACGACGGCGACCGGCGCGTCCTCTCCCAGCAAAGCGCGGGCGCGCGCCATATGAAACGCGTGTCCGTTGTGAAACGGGTTGTATTCGGCGACTATTCCGATGATGTTCATATATAAATGTTACCATACGGCGCATTTTTTATGTCATGCGAAAAGAGACGCCGGAGGAAAAGTGAAAAATCGTCAAGTCGGCTTTTTTGTGTTAACATACTATAAAGAGAGCGTTGTGCGTCAATCTCGAGAGAGGTAGAGAGCAGGATGGATATGGCAGGAAACGTCTTGGGTCTTCTGATGATCTTTTTTGCTCGGATTGTCGACGTAAGCTGCGGTATTGTGCGTATTCTTTTTCTCGTCAAGGGGCAGCGTTTCTACGCGGCCTGCCTCGGATTCTTCGAAGTGATGATTTACATGCTGGTTCTCGGGCACCTTCTGGGCGGAGGCAAGGCGCTTTCTTTCGTGCAGATCGTGTTTTATTGCGGGGGATTCGCGACCGGTAATTACTTGGGAGCTTGGATAGAAGAGCGACTCCTGAACACCTTTGTTTTGGTGGAGATTATTCTGGACGATAACGAATCCGCGCGCGCGTCTATCGACCGGATGCGCGGCATGGGGCTGGGCGCGACGGTCATCAACGGAGAGGGGCGGAATGGCCCTAAGTTGGTGGTGGAGATTTTTTGCCACCGACACGACGTGAAAACGGTACAAAAATTATACGAGCATGAGGGATTCGTCACGATATCCGACGTTAAACGCTGTACCGGAGGATGGTTCCCCAGGAGGCTCTGAGTTCCCGAGGAGTCGAGCGGAGAATGAAATTTGAAACTGTCGGGCATTTGATTAAACTTCGTCATGGTTTCTCTGAGAGCCCGCGCCTGACAAAACTCAATATCTGTTCTAACTCCTCGTCGTCCGGCTCTTTTCCGTCGAACACGAAGTTTTTCAGGGCTACAAAATTATAAATTCCCATCAGGCAATAGGAGAGACAGGTGGGGTTGAAAGAGCATATTTCGCCGCGTTTTTGCGCTTCTTGAATCTCGTTTATATATCCGCTGGAAAACCTCTCATAATATTTTTTGAAACTTTCCGGGTCAACGAACTGCGACTGCCAGACTATGGCGAACAGCCCTATATGCTCAGAAACAAAGCGAAAGAACTTACGCATACCGAGAGCTTCCAATTCAATCATAGAGTTGGAGTGAAGTTCCTCTTTCGCCGCGTGGATTTCTTTGCGTAGCTCGTGTCCAAGCTCGTCCATCAGATAGCGGAAGCTACTGATCTTATCCGGGAAATATATATAAAAAGTCCCGGAAGATATTCCGGCGCGACGCGTTATGTCGGCCACTTCCGTAGCGTAATATCCCTTTTCGGCGAACAATTGCTCAGCCGCTTCGCATATCTTGCGGAGCGTTTCTTCTCCACGTTTGGTTTTAGGCTGTTGTTTAATATATTCCACTATAGCGCACCTTCTTGAAAGCATTAATTGATTTTTACCCAAAAAAATTCACAAGTTCATTATACATGCGTTCTTATTCTATCGTTTACATATGCTGTTTGTGAATTTTGAAAGCCTTTCCTTGCCTATTGACAAGTCCGATTCTCAGTGCTAATCTCCTAAAATATGAAACATGAATCAATATTCATATTTCAGCTCCACAAAACGAATGGGGGAATGGTTATGAATTTAGCGAAGTTGAAAACTGTAATCGTCGTCTTCATTGCCGCTCTGTGGCTCGCCTGTATGTATCTGGGTTGGCAGAACGATTTTGTTCTCGCCATGTGCCTCGGCGTCGTCCTGATGTTTTTGCATATGATTCTGGGGGCGGCGAAGAACGGGGTAATTTCTAAGAAGCTCCTTGTCTACCCCTTCGGCCTGTGGGCGCTTCTTTGGATTGTGAGTTTCATCTGCTCCAAATATTATTCGGATCTTTTCGCCGGCGTCATGCCGAGCTTCACGATTTTGGGGTTTCACCCCTCCTTCGCCTTCACTATATGGTTTTACTGGATAGGCGGTATGCTCACCCTGTCGCTCGGCTTCCACCTTTACAAAGACGAATGGCTTTCGGAAAAGGACTGGAAAGATTTTGTAAGTCAAGTTCAAAAGGAGGCTAAATAACATGTCCGCCAGCACGGTTAGCGTCATTGTCTTTTTCTCCGCCCTGATGATCGTGGTTTCCTTCGTTATCGGCGTTTGGTCGAGCCGGAAGGCCACGACAGCGCAGGCGTACTTTGGCGGAACGGCCATGTTCGGCCCTGTGGCGGTCGGCTTGTCCAGTATGGCCGGCATAGCCAGCGCGTTCGCGCTTGTGGGCGTGCCCGGTATCATCTACGCTACGGGCAACCCCATGACATTTTGGATGCTCTCAGGCGCGGCGTTCGCCATGTCTTACATCATTTTGGGCAAAAAAGTGCGCGCTATGGCCGAGATTGCCCCTATTTCCAGCCTCGGCGATATTTGCGACGCCCGCTTCAACAACAACCGAGTTATCAAGGCTTTGATGTCCGTCATCATCTGTCTCGGCTGCGTGGGATACTTGGCGGCGCAGATTGCCGCCGGTTCGGCTTTGATCGCTCATCTGCTCGGATGGGAACCCATCGTGGCGGGGCTTGTGGTTTTCGGGCTTCTTACTGTCTACACAGCGGTTTCGGGCGAAGTGGGCGGTTTGCTGACTCAGGCGTTTCAGGGACTTGTCATGGTGGTGGCCGGCGTCTTTATGATCTACTCGTTCTTTAAGGTCACCGGCGGCTTCGGCAACGTCATGCAGGCGGTAGGCTCTATCCCTGAGATAACGGGCGCAAACGGCGTGACCAAAAAATTAGGGCCCGATCTGCTGAACGCCTGGGGGATATTCCCGGGAAAGATAAGCCTGACGTGGATGCTGATACCGATTCTCGGCTGTCTCGGCCAGCCCCAGGTTCTGGTCCGCATGTACGCGCTGAAAGACCCCCGCGACCTGCCCAAGACCGGCCTCGTGACGGCTATTACGCACACAATCGTCGGCTTTCTCGCCGTGGTGGTGGCCTACGGTGCGCTCTACCTCGTCGCGACGGGCAAAATACCGCCGCTCGAAAAAGCTGATATGGCTCTTTACGCCTTCGCCGACTACGTGGGCATAGAGGCTCAGCTTCTCGTTTACGCGGCCGTTTTGGCGGCGGCGATGTCCTCCGCGAGCCTCTTCCTGACCTCCTCGTCCACGCTGCTCTCCAAAGACCTTCCAAGCGCCTTGGGTTTCAAGATCCCAAAGGAAAAACAGGTCTCCGTATCGCGGATGTTCATGTTCATTCTCGGCGGCGCGTCCATAATCATCTCCATATACAGCACGCAGATGGTCGCCCTTCTCGGAACCTTCGGTTGGGGCACCCTCGTCTCCGCCACCTTCCCGGTCTTTGTTATTGGCCTGCTGTGGGAACGCGCCAACGAAGCGGGCGTCATGTGCGGTATAGCGGCCTCTTTTGTGCTGAACATCCTCTCGCTTACAAGTTTTGTGTGGCCTGGCGGCCTGCCCGCCTACTTCAACGTCTCCGCTATTTCAATCGCCATAACGGTTGTGGTTTCGCTGATAACGCCGAAGCAACAGCTCAGCGCGAACCTCAAGAGAGTCATAGACCTGTAGTGAGGGAGGTATTAGCATGGATCAGGGATGGATTGGAAACTACTCTTATTTCCGCGCCCGCATCGACGCGGACAGTCCCGCCGTTATTGATATAGATGACGGCTCACGCTATACCTACGGAGACTTGGAGAACAGGGCCAACCGATTGGCAAATTTTTTGCGGGATAAATTCGGCGTAGCGAAAGGGGACAGAGTGGCTTTTCTCGCCCGTAACAGGGTAGAACTCATAGACGCGTATTACGCCACCGGAAAATTGGGCGCTGTGCTCGTACCCTACAACGCCCGCCTGTCAGTCAAGGAATTAGGGCAATTGGTGAGCAGTGAAACGCCGAAGGTTCTGTTTTTTGAGGGATTATACGAATCCGCCGCCGCATCCCTGAAAGAAGGCGGCCTCATAGAACAGCTCGTCGTACTGCGCGACGACAAGAAGCCCTCTTCGTATCCATGCTATGACGAGCTGCTGAACGCCGCCGCCGATTCGTTCGTCTCCTGCCCCTCACTTGATTTGGAGGACATCCATTTAATAATCCACACCGGCGGCACGACCGGCCTTCCCAAAGGCGGGCTTCTTTCTCATCGGTGTATGGTCTTCAACTCCTTCAACGAAATTTGCACATGGGGCATGAACTACGCCGACAAAGCCCTCATAGTCCTGCCACTGTTTCACACCGGCGGCTGGAATCTGCTCACCTTGCCGATACTGCACGCGGGCGGATGTATCTACCTGAGCCGCCAGTATGACCCGCAGAAAACCATCGAGGTCATCGAGAAGGAAAAAATCACCTTCCTGTTCGGCGCGGCCACCATATTCCGCATGATGGTGGAGCGGCCGGAGTTCAGGGGGGCCGACTTAGGTAGCCTCAAATGGGCTATGGCAGGCGCGGCTCCGACGCCTATCAATATAATGCAGGCGTTCTGGGACAAGGGCGTCAAATGCGTCTTGGGTTATGGCATGACGGAGGCCGGCCCCAACAACATCTCCACGCCCGCCCAGTTCTGTGACCAGTCCGTTATAGAGGCGAAATACGCCTCGGTGGGCAAGCCGATGTACCTGACTATGGTGAAGCTCGCGGACGACGACGGCAAGGAGATAACCGCGCCGAACAAGCCCGGCGAGCTTCTCTGGAGCGGGCCGCAGATATTCTCCGGTTACTGGAATAACCCCGAGGAAACAGCCAAGACATTAGTGGACGGCTGGGTGCGGACGGGCGATATGGCCACAAGAGACGAAGACGGCTTCTACTACATCGTGGGCCGCAAGAAAAACATGTTCATAAGCGGCGGAGAGAACGTCTTCCCGCCGGAGATAGAAAGCGCCCTGTACGACATTGAGGCGGTCAAAGAATGTTGCGTCTTCGGCGTGGGAGACGAGAAATGGGGCGAGGTCGGCAAGGCCATTATTTCGCTCAGACCCGACATGACCGGCACAAAGCAAGATATTCTCTCGGCCTTAGAGGGAAAATTAGCGCGATACAAAATACCCAAATACATCACTTTTATTGACGACGTCCCAAAGAACAACGTAGGCAAAATTGTCGTCGCCAAGGTGATTGAGCTTTATGGCAAAGCGGAGGACTGAGGGAACGTAATGTTGAAACAGAACACTGTGGGTATCCGCGCCATCGGAACTTACTTTCCTCCCGATATCAGGGACAGCGCTTGGATCAGCGCCGCTTCCGGTATCCCTGAGGAGGTCATACGCGTCAAATTCGGCGTCAGGCAAATTCATAAGGCCGCGCCGGAGCAGTCTGTGTCCGAGATGGGCGTTTTGGCCGCGCGTAACGCCTTGGGCGATTTCGACCCCGAGCTTCTCGATCTCGTCGTCTACTGCGGTAGCGAGTATAAGGACTATTATCTCTTCAACTGCGCGGCGAAAATCCAAAATGAAATAGGCGCAAAGAACGCCGACAGTTTCGAGGTTCACACCCTTTGCTCCGCCGGGGTCTACTCGATGAAGATATTGAAGAGCATGATGCTTCAGGACGAGAACATGCGTTACGCCCTCGCGGTCTCCTCCTCGAAGGAGGGCGACCTTATCAACTATCGCGACGGGGACAGCCGCTTCATGTTCAACTTCGGCGACGGAGCGGCGGCCGTCCTGTTGGAAAAGGGCCTGAACAAAAACGTGATTCTCGAGACGGCGATGATCAGCGACGGACGTTTCGCCGACGACATCTCGGTTCCCGGCGTAGGCTGTAAGAACTTCGCCAACTTCAGGGATATGCCGGAGGGCGACCGCTATCTGCGCGTCATGGATTTGGCGAGCATGAAAGAGCAGTTGGATCCCATAACCTTCGATAACTTCACGGAGGTCATAAGGCGCGCTGTTGAAAAGAGCGGGTATTCTCAAAGCGACATTGGCTATCTCGCGCCTATTTTTATGAAGCGCTCCATACTTTCTAAGCTGTTGGAAAGGTTTTCTTTGACGGAAGAAAATTCTTATCTTCTCGACGAGTTCGGCCACTGTCAGTCCGCCGACACCTTTGTGTCGCTGAAAGAGGGCGAGCGGATTGGCAGGCTGAAAGACGGGGATCTCGCCGTCATAGTCTCAGCCGGGACCGGATACACATGGGCGGCCACCGCGCTGAAATGGGGGTCTATAAGTTTGTGATATAGAAAACGATTTAGACAGGGTTCGGTTTGTAGCGAACCCTGTCATAGACGATCAGACACAGCCAATCAGCCTTAACCCGGTCAAATTCGCCATGCTTCAAAACTCGACAAAATTTGAATGTTATAATTATTCTACTTGTTATAATTATTCCAAGTGTTATAACTATTCGAATGTTATAATTAAAAAAGTGATATATTAGTGGTGTTTTTGATTATTCATCCGGCTCATTTTGGCGTGAGCCGAAGTGTGAAATTGATTTTCAAGGGGCTGAGGTGCTATGAAAAAGATAACCGTGATCGTCGTTGTATGTTTGCTGTTTATCGCCGGTGCGCTGTATATGAGAATGAGCGGGAATCCTTCCCAGAGCGTCCCGGATCAAAGCGCTTCCGACATGATCGTGGTCGGTTTTTCGCAGGTGGGCGCGGAATCGGATTGGCGTATGGCCAACACGAAATCCATGAGGGAAACCTTCACGGAGGCCAGAGGATACAAACTCCTCTTCAGGGATGCCCAGCAGAAGCAATCCAATCAAATCGAGGCCATTCGAGAATTTATTTCCCAGAAAGTGAACTATATCATCCTGGCGCCCGTCATGGAGGAAGGCTGGGATCCCGTGCTGAAAGAAGCGAAAGACGCGGGCATCCCTTTCGTTATAGTGGACAGGATGATTAAAACGTCCGACGAGAGTTTATACACCTCTTGGGTGGGTTCCGACTTCCGCAAGGAAGGAGGCACGGCCATGACGTGGATGGAAAAGAATTTCGCGAGCGACAAAGATTTGGTGATCGTGCATTTGCAGGGAAGCAGGGGCTCGTCGGCCCAAATAGGCAGGACGGAGGGCCTTCAGGCCGGGGTCTCCAAAAACTTGGGCTGGAAAATCGTGGTGCGCGACTCCGGCGACTTCACTCAAGTGAAGGGCAAGGAGGTTATGGCGCGTATCCTGAAACAATACGACAAAATAGACGTGCTGTACTGCGAAAACGACAACATGGCTTTCGGGGCTATGGAGGCTATGGACGAAGTCGGCAGAACCTACGGAGTGAAGGGCGAAGTAACCATTATCTCCTTCGACGCCACCCATAAAGGACTTGAAGAAACGTTGGCGGGCAAGATTAACTATAACGTGGAGTGCAACCCGTTGCACGGGCCGCGGGTGGAGCAGATAATCCAGTTGATGGAAAACGGCAATACCCCCAGCAAGTTCGCCTACGTCGACGAGAAGGCCTTCGACGCGGCCTCCATCACTAAGGAAGATATTGACGCGCGTTCTTACTGAACGAGATAAAAAATTTGGCATCTCGAGGAGTCGTTCAAACTTGAATTTTAACTCGCGAAGCACTGTCGCGGAATGAACGGTATGTGCGATAAGAAAAACATATCCGCTTTGGGCGCGCTGATTGGTGCGATTATTGTTTGCGCGGCGTTTTTCTACAGTCTGGCTGGCGGTTATTCTCAAAAAAAAGACCTGCTTTACACGGATTTGACGGCCTCTCCGGCCTATGTCAAAAGCGGATTCGAACCGGCCTACGCGACCCTAAAGGATCCCGGGCTGACCGATTGGGGTTTGGAACTGCCCGCGAAGCATGGCGTCATTTTGATGTCCCATCTGCCCACGCTCAGGCGAACTTTCGAGTTTCTGTCGCCTGGAGCGCGCAAGATCGAGGATTACACTATTCTGATACCTTTCGAGCTGAGCAGAGAAAAAATCGACGCCCTGTACGGCGATAATCCCATCACGCCCGGCATGTACTTAGCCGGTATAGGCGAAAACTGGGAAATCTACGTCAATGGCGACGCCATAGCCAAAGAGAGGCATGTGAACTCTAAGGATGAGATCACATCGTTCCGAAGTCAGCGGAGCGTCAGTATTCCCTTCGATAAAAGAGTCCTTAAAGAGGGGACAAATTTTCTCGTCTTCCATATCATAGGCGCCAGGAGCAGCAAATATACGGGGTTGTTCTACTCCAAACCGCATTACATAGGCGACTACTCGAAAATCATCGGCGCCAGCGACAGCTTTTTGACGGTCGCTTTGTGTACGGTGTATATTTTCCTGGGGCTTTATCACGTGCTTTTGTATTTTCTACGTAAAACGGACAGTTACGACCTTCTGTACGGCGTATTCTCCAACCTCGCGGCTATCTATTTTTTCACGCGTAACCCCATTATCTATCATATATTTGAAAACACCGCCATCGCTCAGCGGATAGAGTTTGCGACGCTTTACCTTCTGGTATTCTCCTTTTCCGCTTTTTTGGAGAACCTTACCTTCGGCAGAATGAAGCCTGGCACGATTCCTTACGGCATATTATGCGCGGTGCTCGTCGCGCTACAGTCCGTGTCCTCCATCTGGTTCGCCGGAGACTTGCTGACGCTGTGGCAGGTATTCGTGGTTGTGTACCTGGTTTACATAACGTTTCAGAACATCTTTCGCACTTTTATCGAGCGCGTGAGAGAGCGCTTCGCAACCGACATCGGGAGTGGAGCGAATGTCAGTTTCGCGCGCTTTTTTTTCAAAAACCTGCTCGACATGGAGTTGGGCAATATTTTAGTGCTCGTCTTAATTCTCATCTGCACGGGTATTTTCGATATAGCGGACTCGGTTTTCTTTAAGGTGGGTTTCCTGCTGACGCGCTACAGTTTTTTTATTTTCGTGTTATGTATGGCCTTTGTGCTGGCCCGCACATACGCGAATCGCTTCAAGGTGACGTCGCAGATGAACGAGCAGTTAGAGGCGGTGGTCGGACAACGCACCCGACAGCTCGAAGAGCAGGTATTAATCGCCGAGGCGGCCTCGCGGGCCAAGGGTAACTTTCTCGCCAACATGAGCCATGAAATAAGAACACCGCTGAACGCCGTCATCGGCATGACGAAGATCGGTTCTAAAGCCGAGGGTCTGTCACGCAAGGACTACGCGTTCTCAAAGATTAAAGAGGCCTCCGAACACCTTTTAGACGTCATCAACGACATTCTCGACATGTCGAAGATAGAGTCCGGCAAACTCACCCTTTCCAAGCTTGTCTTCAGCGTCCGGGACGTGGTGTCCCGCGTGGAGAACGTCATGCGCTTCAAGACGGACGAGAAACATCAGGAATTTACCGTCGCCGTAGCCGACGACATCCCCCGGGCGCTGCTCGGCGACGACCTTCGCATAGCGCAGGTGCTCACCAACCTCATAGGCAACGCCGTCAAGTTTACCCCGGAAAACGGGCGCATCACCCTCTCCGCCCTTTTTGACGGTGAGGCGGACGGGCTTTGCGCGCTTCGTTTTCTCGTGCGAGATTCAGGGATAGGCATCACCGACGAACAAAAAAATAAGCTGTTTCAGTCCTTCCAGCAAGCCGAAGAGAGTACGACCCGCAAATACGGCGGCACGGGCTTGGGGCTGGCTCTGTCGAAACAGATAGTCGAGCTGATGGGCGGTAATATATGGGTGGATTCAGTGCCGGGAGAAGGATCGACGTTCGGTTTCACTATAGAGGCGCCGCGGACGGAGCCTGTGCCGGAAAATGAGGAGGCCGACGGCGTGGGGGAAGATATGAAGCCCGGCGAATTTAAGAACAGAGTCATCCTTCTGGCCGACGATGTGGAGATCAACCGGGAGATATTGATTTCCTTGCTGGAGCCCTCGGAGGCAACAATCGACAGCGTCGAGGATGGCTTGCAGACCGTCGAAATGTTCGAGAAAAACCCGGAGCGGTATCACCTGATCCTCATGGACGTGCAGATGCCGATTATGGACGGTTACGAGGCGACGCGGCGCATTCGCTCGGCGGAGAACCCCTATGCCGCCAAGGTGCCCATCGTGGCAATGACGGCCAATGTTTTCCAGGAGGACATCGAACACAGCTTAGCCAGCGGCATGAACGCGCACATAGGAAAACCCATCGACCTGACCAAACTTCTTATCGTCTTGCGCCGCTATCTCATATAGTGAATTAAAATAAAGCGTTCGTTGACGTGAGGTAAAAAGAGGGGCACGCGCCCCTCTTTTTATAATATATCGAAACTTACAGATTGATCTCCCCGCCCAATCTCTTCTTGTCGAAATCGATAACGAGCTTGCGAAGCGTGCCCGAGAGGAGGAGTAGGCCGATGAGGTTGGGAATGGCCATGAGGCCGTTAGCGGTATCGGCGAAGTCCCAGACGTTATTTAGGAAACTGCCGGCCTCGCCTCCCAAGAGTTTGTCGCCCGCGCAGCCTAAGAACACAAGGGTTATGCAGATAATTTTTATGACGGGCTTGAACCCCACGCCGAACAGATAAACTCCGGCTGTCTCGGCGTACCAGTACCAGCCGAGGATGGTCGTGAAGGCGAAGAGCGCGAGGGAGATGGAGAGTATGTACTTGCCGTAGGCGCCAAGCCCTGTCTCGAACGCGTAGAGGGAGAGCTGAGCGCCGGTCAGTTCGGGTTGCCCCGTAAGGCTACCGGTGGAAAGGACGACGAGAGCTGTCATGGAGCAAATGACAATCGTATCCATGAACACCTCGAAGAGGCCGTAAAGCCCTTGGCGCACGGGGTTGTCGACGTTGGCCGTGGCGTGAACCATCGGCGCGGAGCCCAAGCCCGCCTCGTTGGAGAAGACGCCCCGCGCGATACCTTTCGTGACAGCCATTCTTACGGACCAGCCGGCCAATGCGCCGGGCAAGGCCATCGGGTCGCTGAACGCGCCTTTGACAGCCATAGCGATAGCGCCCGGGATAGCCGCCGCGTTCTGCCCTAAAACTATAAGAGAACCCAAGATATAGAAAACGGCCATAAGCGGCACAAGAAGCGTCGTGACGGTCGAAATGTTCGAGAAAAACCCGGAGCGGTATCACCTGATCCTCATGGACGTGCAGATGCCGATTATGGACGGTTACGAGGCGACGCGGCGCATTCGCTCGGCGGAGAACCCCTATGCCGCCAAGGTGCCCATCGTGGCAATGACGGCCAATGTTTTCCAGGAGGACATCGAACACCGCTTAGCCAGCGGCATGAACGCGCACATAGGAAAACCCATCGACCTGACCAAACTTCTTATCGTCTTGCGCCGCTATCTCATATAGTGAATTAAAATAAAGCGTTCGTTGACGTGAGGTAAAAAGAGGGGCACGCGCCCCTCTTTTTATAATATATCGAAACTTACAGATTGATCTCCCCGCCCAATCTCTTCTTGTCGAAATCGGTAACGAGCTTGCGAAGCGTGCCCGAGAGGAGGAGTAGGCCGATGAGGTTGGGAATGGCCATGAGGCCGTTAGCGGTATCGGCGAAGTCCCAGACGTTATTTAGGAAACTGCCGGCCTCGCCTCCCAAGAGTTTGTCGCCCGCGCAGCCTAAGAACACAAGGGTTATGCAGATAATTTTTATGACGGGCTTGAACCCCACGCCGAACAGATAAACTCCGGCTGTCTCGGCGTACCAGTACCAGCCGAGGATGGTCGTGAAGGCGAAGAGCGCGAGGGAGATGGAGAGTATGTACTTGCCGTAGGCGCCAAGCCCTGTCTCGAACGCGTAGAGGGAGAGCTGAGCGCCGGTCAGTTCGGGTTGCCCCGTAAGGCTACCGGTGGAAAGGACGACGAGAGCTGTCATGGAGCAAATGACAATCGTATCCATGAACACCTCGAAGAGGCCGTAAAGCCCTTGGCGCACGGGGTTGTCGACGTTGGCCGTGGCGTGAACCATCGGCGCGGAGCCCAAGCCCGCCTCGTTGGAGAAGACGCCCCGCGCGATACCTTTCGTGACAGCCATTCTTACGGACCAGCCGGCCAATGCGCCGGGCAAGGCCATCGGGTCGCTGAACGCGCCTTTGACAGCCATAGCGATAGCGCCCGGGATAGCCGCCGCGTTCTGCCCTAAAACTATAAGAGAACCCAAGATATAGAAAACGGCCATAAGCGGCACAAGAAGCGTCGTGACGGTCGAAAGGCTCTTGAGTCCCCCGACGATGACGAGGGCGACGCAGATGGACAAGCCTATGCCGCAGTAAAGCTGGTCGAGACCAAAGGCCATATTGAGCCCTTCGGCGGTGGAGTTGGCCTGGACGGCATACCCGATTCCAAACGAAGCGAGAATTGTAAACACCGCGAAAATTACAGCAAGCCATTTCTGATGCGCCGCGTGCTCCAAAATGTACATTGTGCCCCCGCGCCAGTCGCCGTGCTTGTCACGCTCGCGGAAGTTGACGGCCAGCGTAACCTCGCTAAACTTTGTGCACATACCGAAAAACGCCGATACGAGCATCCATATCATAGCGCCGGGGCCTCCGAGGTGCATCGCCGTGGCGACGCCCGCTATGTTGCCCGTGCCGACCGTCGCCGCCATAGCCGTAGCCATAGCCGCGAAAGAAGAAATAGACTTGTCCTGAGGCGCAGCGGCATTTGTCTTGTTTTTTCTGCCGAAGACCTCTTTCCAGAAAATCCCAAAATAGCGCAGCTGAGGAGCGCCGAGAAGGATAGTAAGATAAATGCCTGTGCCTACCAAGAAGCAAAGCATCCAGGGACCCCACACTATGTCGTTGATAAAGCCGTTTATTTTTATAGCCTGTTCCATAATCCTACTCCTCCTTTACAGCAGATATAAAACACGGAGAATCAAAAAAGTTTCAACGCTTTGTTACAGGTATCCGTTCTCTTTCAGTACCGCTACTGCCTTCGCCGCGTGACGCGCGGGAAGTTTCACGACGGGCCCGGTGCAGCCCATCGACGACTCGGCGTAAATTCCGGCCTTCCAGAGCGCCTTTACGGCGTTCTCTATCTCCAAAACATCCACGCCGTGAAGCTCCTCGTCCGTAGGCTCAGCGGTCGGAGCTTTTACATCTTCCTCCGCTACTCCGGTCTTTGGCGTCAGAGCCGCTATCTCGTCGCCAAGCCCCGCCTTTTTGGCCGCCGCCAATTCAGACGCCACAAGCGCGCTCAGTCCTCCGGCTATGACGGAAGCCGTGTAGCTCAGGGCATTGGCTATAACAGCCGCGCCGGACGCACGGGAGATTATCGACACGACATCGCCCCAGCCCTCGCCGCAGGACGGGCCGTAACCCCAGCCCGTGGTTTCATAAGCCCCGCCGGATGTGAAGGACGAGAACATCTTCACGAGCACGTTGCCGGTGAGCGTGTCCGTCACGCAGACATCGACCGCCCCAACGAGCGCGTCGTTGCCGCGCAGCACAGCGCCGCCGTCGGCTCTCACTGACGAGCCGAACGTCACGCCGTAGCCTTTCTCCGCCATACGGGATAGAGCGCGGAAAACTGGCTGAGCGGTGTCGACGTTCAATACGCCGACGGTCGGATTTTTGATCCCGAGCGCCTTGGCCGTGGCTATGCCGTAGACGGCGTTGCGAAGCATGGCCTCGCCGCGGTTAGTAGCGGATGTGCCCGTTGTGGACGCCAAAATCATGGGACGCCCCCTTGACGGCGTAAGCACGCGCCCTATGGTCGTGACGCCGAGCGGAAAGGGGTAGTGTAAAGCCACGGCCCCGGCAATGAGACCGTCTTTTATGGCCGCCTCAAGAGCCGAGCCTATATCGGCCTCACAAGCGCTTTCGCTCAGCCATTCGAGGTCTTCGTAGCCCGGGACGCGGGGGCCTATCATGACGGGGTGCACGTTGCCTCCGCTTTGCGCGGCCAATCTCGCGCCGCACGCTAATTCTTCCGCGCCGAGCTCGCTCCCGGCGGCCATGAGGCCGACCCTGACTTTGGGGCCGCCCGTTTTCGCCGCGCTTATTATCTCCGCGAGGGATTCTCCGACTAATTTTTTGATGTCGGTCATTGGTTCATCCCTCCCTAAGCCAGTTTTCCAGCTATTTCGGAAAGAGCTTCCAGGATAAGAGCTTTCACGTCTTCTTTCGTGACCGCGCCCTCGCCCTCGTTCCCGCTTGACGCCTCAATAAGGAAGGAGCCGCCGTCGGCTAAGTTCGTCAGGCGAGCCAAGAAAAGACTCCCCTTGCCGATTATCATGGCGCGTTTCATGTGACCGGCCTTGATGCTGTCGCAGGCTATGCCTATAAAGGGCACGCCTGACGGGATATGTCCCTGCGTATGGGCGAAGCCTATCGTGCCGTGTTCTTTGATGAAGGCGTCCATGTCGGATTTTTCGATAACCTTCTTCATGACGGCGAGCGCCGCTATCATCTTGGCGTTGGCGAGAGGCACGTCGCCCGCGCCTGCGGGGAGCGTTATCTCTGGAATCTGAAGCTCCGCCGCGAACTTGTCCACGTCCTTGAACGAGAGGCCGAGAAGCGCAAGCGGCTCATAGGTAAGCGCGGATGTGATGGCCTGAGGCGAAGCTCCCGCCCCGACCGAGTGTTTGCCGAGGGCGTCAAGGCGAATGACGGGGTTTGTGCCGTCGTCAGGGACAAGTAGCACCGCGAAGTTCCCGAGGCAGTCCTCGAGTGCCGGAAGGTTTTTCTTCACGTGGTCGCGGCTGTTCATGTAGAGCTTAGGGATAGCCCCGCCGGCTAAGACTACGCAGTTCTTGCGCGCGCCCGCCGCTACCTGGGCAGCTCCCGCGATTATGGCGTTCACAGGCCCGGCGCAGAAGCCACGTACGTCGACGCCCGAGGCGTTGAGGCAACCGGCTATCTCGGCCACGGCCTTGGCGAAGTTGCCCCCGGCGCGCTGGTTCATGTCGCCCGCGCCCTCCTCGGAGCACTCTATCACGAAATCCACGTCTTCCGGCTTAATCCCGGCGTTTTTGATGAGGTGAAGCAGAGACAACACGCCGCCGGCCTTACAGGCGAGGTTCTCCATCAGGACATAGGCAAAGAGGCAGTCGTCAACGGCGTGTCCGCTTCGGACGCACCCGACTGTCTTTCCACCGAAGTAGAGGGCTCGCGCTTTCTTGTCTTTAACCTCGGCCTCTATCTCTGACGCCTCGTGCAGACCCTTGAGACGGGCGACAAGACTCTCCGTCATTATTGGGTCTTTCAGGAGTTTCGCCTTTACGCCTTCGCCGAAGCTCTTCTCGAGCCATACGAGGTCGAACACGTCGCAGAGAGCGAGCAACCCCAGAAACTCGTCCTCGGGCATAATCTCTCCGTACTTGCCGTATCGCTTAGGCTCGGGGAGGTAGTTTTCTATCCAGGGCGTTTTCGCCGCCTCTAAGTCCTCATAGCTCAGCGCGCCTATATAGGCTAAGTTCGGCGCGTAGCTTGCGGCCTTCTCCCAGGTCTGCGAATGGGAAGGCAAGGCCTTCAAAAACTCGCTCTCGCCCTTTTCCTCATATTCCGTGAAAGGTGTGGAGCCGTACCTGAGTCCAATCTCCGGCACGTGGTTCAAACAATAAGCGTAACCTTTAATGCCAACACTCGACATGAAAATATGTCCTCCTGTTCTGGGGAATACGCCCCGAGGAGGCCCGGGGGTTAAACGCCCGGGCCCTTAAAGCGGCAGGGAACTCGTCAGTCAGTAAAGACGGTCTGTTCGGTTATCTCCGTCTGTAAAGCCTTGAGGGCCTTTTCGACGAGATGCCTGCGGATAAGTTTTTCTTCTTCTTTTGTCTTGGTTGGATCTCCGAGAGGATACGGAATGGCGACTGCCGGAATTATCCTGTTGGCTCCGACTGTCACGGAAATGGGGACTATGGTGCAGACATGCACCACCGGCAACTTGCGCTCTATCTCTTTCACCATCGTTGCACCGCAACGAGTGCAAGTGCCTCAGGTGGATGTGAGAATTACAGCGGTCACTCCATCGGCGATCAACTTGTCCGCTATCTCCGCGCCGAAACGCTTGGCGCTGGCGACAGCCGTTCCGTTGCCGACCGTGGTGTAGAACTTGTTATGCAGTTTCTTGAAGACGCCTTCTTTTTCCATGTCGCGAAGCACGTCGACGGGCAGCACTCTGTCCGCGTCCTCGTCGGCGTAAGTGGCGTCGTAGCCGCCGTGAGCCGTGCAATACCCCTCGGCGGTCAAATCCATCACGCCCGTGATGTCGTACTCGCCGTACTTGCTGGCGCTCGACGCCTCGATGTGGTCGGGGTTGCCCTTGGGGCAGATACCGCCCGACGTGACGAGCGCGATGACGGCGTTCTTCATGTCCTTGACGGCGGGCTGAGGCGGTACGCGGTCGAAAATGGGCATCTTGTACTCGGTCTCGAAGGGCTGGCCTTTTATCTTGGCCACGAACATATCCACGCAGCGATCAGCCGCAAGCTGTTCGTAGAACTTGTTTTTGCGTATCCCGCGCTCGATGTAGCCCTCCTCGGCGGGTGTGCCGAGCTTCTCTCCCTTGAGGAGTTTCAGGAGCATTTTGACCATAGCGGGAGCGGCCTTCTTCATGCCAACAGCGCTGTCCGGCGTCTCGACGACCCAGACGGACTTTCTGAAAAGCTCGACTCCAGGATTCTCCGGGTACATGCCGCTGACCACCGGGATCTTGAGTTCTTTGGATACAAGCTCGCACATGCCGCCGCAAGCCGTGCCGTAACGTCCGGCGTTAAAAGCCGGGCCGGCTATGAACGCGTCGGGCTTGTACTTCTTGATCATCTCTAAAATATCGGCGCCGGCCTTTTCCATGTTGGAGGCGAAATAGGAGTCGCCGCAAATGACCGTAGCCACTATCTCGGCTTCGGTTCCAAACGCCGCCTTCAAAGCGGCTCCGGGCCCAACTACGCCATCGCGGATTTCGGGCTGATAGTCGGCCTTTTCCTCTCCGCCAATGCCCGCAAAGAATTGGTTAATATAATGCACGATACGATAAGCCATTTCGTTCTCCCACCTTTCTGAAAAGAGATAAAAACACGCTAATAAACGGGTATAACCGGGCGCTATTCAGTTGAATCCAAGCACGCCGTCCCCCGTTTTGGCAAACTCAGAGGACGTCTTTACTAAACTGATCACGCATACCCTTTACAGCGGCAGTCAGCTTTTCCGGATCGAGAACCATCTCCATCATGCTGATCTGCGTCTCCCAGGCGGAAGCGTCACATTCGTCGCGAATAGTCTGATCAAAAATATGATAAACAGGGAGTCCCAACGAGACTCCGGCGAGAGGCCCCGCGTAAGTCGGATCACCATTGCTCACTGTCTCGGCGTAAATCTCCGCGCCCTCGGCGTCGGAAGAACCAAGAATCACTATGCAATTGGCGCCAAACTTATCAGCCGCGTCCTTTATACGCTGCTGATTTTGCAGGTCCATCGCCCCCGCGGCGGTTCAGACAAAACACTCTGACACTGAGAAAAGAATCTCAGCGCCACAGTCCTTCAAACAAGCCTCCATGGCGGGTCCGGGAACGCCATCGCGCTCGCCGAGCAAAAGCAACTTCTTTCCAGCCAATTTACCCATGTTTGAATACCTACCTTTCTGTGTAAGATTATATGATAATTCTTAAAAAAGCTCATAAACGCCGGATTCTTGCGTTTATCGAGCAACAACAGGCGAACACAGTTCGCCCCTACTAGGTTATATCGTGAAAGCGCCGAGCTTCGTGTAGCCAAGCTCGCTGGTCGCGCCCGTTATTGCCTGAAGCTCGACGGTAATCGTTCCGTCGGCGGCCAATGAACCCTGCCAGCCTCCGGCGATAACGTTCGCTTCTTCGGGAACGCCCAGAACTTTCTTCATAGGAGGCAGGACGATAAGCTCGTTGGCGTTGCCCGCCGTTACGCAGGCGTCGCCCTCGACGCAGGAGTCGGCCAAAGACTGGGAAGCGCCGTCCTGTCCGGCGTACTCGTCGGTAAGAAGAGCGGTCTTGATGCCAAGACGCTCGGCCTTCCAGCAGTTCACGCCGTATTCCAAGACCTGTAACGTAGTGCTGCTGCTCGAGCCGGCGAGAGCCGACATGGATAAACACGACTACGAGCATGCCTGCCGCATGGCCGGCCTCAAGACCGCCGCCTACCTCGCGCGCGCGTGCGCCGCCGCCGGAACCAAGGCCGACAAGGTTGAGATTTACAACCACGCCAACATCAAAGAGGCTATGTGGGGGCACCCCGGTCTGCCGAAAGTCGGTTATCTCTATATGCTCCAGACGCAGGGGCTTCTGCACGACACGTATCTCTACGGCGTTGACGTGAAGAAAATTCTCCCCACCGTTCTGTCGCCGCTTGAGGTCATGGACGGGGCTATAGTATCGGGCAACTGCGTCTCGGCCTGCGACAAGAACAGCACTTATGTTCACCAGAACAACCCCGTCATAGCCAATATGCTAAA
>BNVG01000012.1 GCA_025997935.1 Synergistales bacterium
CTTTGTTATGTTTTTGAAATACGGCCTCAAAAGATACACAATGCCCGAGGTTTCCAGAATAGCTAACCATGCCTTCGCGGTGTTGGGCGCTATGCCTACGTCGCGTGATATGTCAGCGAAATTAAGCTCCTGAGCGGTGCGAGCGGCGATGACGCTCAAGAACTTCATAAAGTCCGAAGCGTTGCCGACATTTATGATTTGCCTTACATCGCGTTCGATATATGTCTTGACATAGGACGAGTAAAAGCCCGCCCATTGATCCTCCGGTCTGTCTGTTATGTCGGGATAGGCTCCCCGCC
The DNA here is from genome assembly GCA_025997935.1 of Synergistales bacterium. Lineage (GTDB taxonomy): Bacteria > Synergistota > Synergistia > Synergistales > Aminobacteriaceae > BNVG01. The sequence continues at coordinate 300 of BNVG01000012.1, forward strand.
ATATGGCTTCGTAGGTCTCACGCAGGCCGCGGCGTTTTAGGATTTGAGCCGGCTCACGCGACGGCAGAAATGGTTTTTGCAGCTCTCCCGCGCTCATGCGCTCGTAAAACGAAAACCCCATCATATCCATGATAATTACGCGTCCGGCCAATGTCTCCGAGACATCGCGCATAAGCCCGAACTGCTGTGAGCCTGTCATCCAGACAAGCCCCCTCTCTTCCGTTTTGTCCGCCAGCATTTTGATATAACGGAAGAGAGGGGGCGCGTATTGGATTTCATCTATCAAGACAGGCGGACGGTAAGTCTCAAAGAAAAATTCAGGCTCCTCCACGGCCATCAGAAGGTCTTTTGGATTGTCAAGCGTGACATAGCGCCTCTCTCCCGCGATGTTACGCAGGAAAGTAGTCTTCCCGACCTGACGCGCGCCTGTCACCAACAATACTTTGAAGTTCTCCGAGGCCCTGAGGGCTGATTTTTTCAGTGTTCTCTCTTTGTATTCCATAATACCTCTCCCAAAACGCAATGTCATTGCATTTTAGTACATTGTAGTATAAAGATCACTGAACATCAAGCCGTTGCGCGGATATATAATGCAAAAACCCGAAAACTTCCTTCTCTGATCTCGCGTACTTCAATCTTGGCCTAGCTGCGCGCGAAGCCGCGCAATCTCCGCATCCTTATTCGCCAGCGCCGCGTCCTTGTTCGCTACAATGCTACCCCATTCAGCGTTCATTATTCTACTGGGCGCGCGACTATTCAACTTCACTCGTCTCTGGTGGGGAATACTCAGATCTACCCCGCACGGTTATTATCAGTATTATAGATTTCTATCTATTCGACTGTACTGAGTTTCACTCTGAGTTTCAGCCGCTTGAAGTAACTCGCCATACTCCATTGACCGACAGAATGAGCTTACACTATTTCGAGCTTCCTAAGCTACCTGTAACAGTAAACGCGGATAACGGTTTAGAATTATGGCTTGCTCTGTTCAACGCAGAAACGGAAGAAGAACTAAAACAAATCGAAGCATTGGAGGTGCCGATAATGGAAGAAGCTATAGGAGCGTACCGTGGTATCACCGCTACTGACGAGTTCAAGGAGATAGAGCGTCTAAGGACGCTCGCGCGTCATAATGAAGCGTCGGCGTTAGGGCACGCGCGGCGCGAGGAACGCGCTAAATGGCAGGCTGTCGTCGCGAATAAGGACGCGAAGATTGCAGCTAATGAAGCTGAGATTGCAGCTAATAAAGCGGAGATTGCGCGGCTTCGTTCTCAGCTCGGCCAGAATTAAAGCACGGGCGACCGCCTCGGTCGCCTGTGTGTGAGAACAATCGCCGTATGCGAAAACGGGCGACCGAGGGCGGTCGCCCCTACGAGAGGTTTACGTCCTTATTGGATTCCTCAATTTTTCCCCCCGCCGCGCCTGACGTACAGAATGTAGCCGACGGCCACAAGCACGGCTCCGGCTACGCAGGAGAAAGTTATGACGTGCAGGTAGTTGTTCAGCAGATCCTGATGTTCGCCCAAAAGATAACCCACGGCGGTCAGTATGAGGGCCCATACGCCGGCTCCTATGGTCGTATAGATGACGAACACGTCGAGCTTCATTCTCGATATACCGGCGGGGAGGGATATATACTGCCTTATCACCGGCAAAAGACGCCCTACGAGGGTGCTGATATGTCCGTGGCGCGCGAAGAACACGTCGGCTTTTTGGAGCGATTCTTCGGAGACGAAAAAGTATTTTCCGTATTTCAGCAAAAACGGACGCCCAAAACGGAGCGCGAACCAATAATTGAAGAGAGCGCCCAGAATACTTCCGGCTATCCCCGCCGCCAAGACGGCCGCGAATGACATCTCACCCTTCCAGACCAAATATCCGGCCGGAGGCAGCACCACCTCGCTTGGGAACGGAAAAAACGACGACTCTAAGAACATCAGCGCGACTATGCCCGTATAGCCCATCTTTCCGATAGTCTCGGTCAGCCACCCAGTAACGTCTTTCAAAAGCGATATGAGAAAAGTTAAGTTATAAAGAACCGCGCCGCCTAAAACACACACGAGCAGGAGCAAAATAAACCACAAGCGCGTCTTGGTCTGTCCCATTACAACAACGCCTCCTCAGTAATTTCGCCGCTCGCTATGACGGCTGTTTTTCCTTTGAGCCACGCGCGGCATGAGTAGCGCGCGTCTTCAAAGTTCAGGCGAACGTCGTTTACGCCGCCGGGGTTTATGACGCGGGCCAAGGACTCCTCGCACGTTTCGCCCAGAATTAAAGCGTAGGCTATCGAGGCGGCCACGCATCCGGTTCCGCATGACTCCGTGAGGTTTTCTACGCCCCGCTCGTAGGTGACGGCTTTGATTTCCTTGATTTCGCCGTATTCGTCGCGCTCGTCCAACACTATTTCCGCAAACGTGACATTGGTTCCGTCAGGGAAGCGCCCGTAGTCGTGCGACAGGTCGCGCCCAATGCCGATTTTGTCCGGTATGGACATCGCGTCATAGTCATCGACAAACACGACGCAGTGCGGAACTCCGACGGTCATAAAAACATAAGTGAAAGTTTTGTTGGGGATAATCCCTAAAGCGCTTATAAATTCTCCGATTATCGCGCTCGATACGTCAATAGTCCCCATATCAAGCTCCGAGTAGGGCGGTTCTGCCGTGGCTTTTATCAGCCCCGCGCCCGTGGTGAAGCTCATGGACGCGCCGGCTATTTTTTTCTCAAAAGCGTAGCGAGCCAAGACGCGCGCGCCGTTTCCGCACATCTCGGCCTCACTTCCGTCAGAGTTGAACAGTCTCATGGCAAAATCGGCTCCTTCCGCTTTTTCAACCACTAAGATTCCGTCCGCGCCAACAGAGAATTTTCTGCGGCAAAGCCGCTGAGCTAAACGCGACAAGTCTTCGGTGGTCAGCGTTCCGTCCATATTTTTCAAAACGATGAAATCGTTTCCGTTTCCGTGCATTTTTGTGAAATCCAATTTCAAACCCGATTCCCCCAGTAGTAGATACCGTATCGCATACGCCCGGTTTTGCTGATAGTTATAAATTCCTTATCCGCGATATAACTTTGCCTAACTTCATTATAAGGCCTTCCTTGAAGTCTATGGCGTCTGCCGGGCACATCTCGTGGCAACAGTAGCACCTGATACATTTATCGTAATCAAAGCGTAACTTTTTGTCGCGTTCGTGATTTTGCCAAAAACTTATGGCGTGAGCGGCGCATAACGCCACGCAGCTACCGCACTTGTCGGCGCCCAGACAGCGGGCGCTTACATGAACGGGGCGCGAGGTCATGGCTCTGGCGAGGTAGCCGCCATTTGAAAACGGAACGAGGCTGAGGTTGTCGAGTTTTGGGATAGCGGCGTTCCATATATGCGACGGCGAAAAATCCCCGGCTATATCGTCGTCCGACAGGTTAGTCTGCGGCAAATTTTTGGCATAGGCGGCGCGCCACAAAGGATAGTCGTCGAGGCGCGCGCCAACCATTTTACAAAGGTGAAGATCCATAGTCAGCGCGTCCTCCGCTCCGGCGAGCACGCCGTAGGGAAAAGGCTGTCCGTGAGTAGGGCCGCGCCCGTCCATGCCCCAAACGCCGTCCATTATAGTCAGGGCGGGACGCGCGGCGAGCCATATCTCGATCAGAAGCTCAGCGAACAAGTCGCGTCTCAGGCCGATGTTATAGTGCCATTCGGCCTTCTTTCGCCCAACTACGCAACCGAACATGTTCTTTACGCCCATAGTCAGCAACATCTGGGCGTGCGTCTTCATTTTTGGGAGGTTTATAATGACGTCGCTCTCTACGACGCGGCGAGAAAGTTCAAGGCGTGGAGAAACGCGAACGGGATCGGTAAGCTCCTCGCAAGGCACGCCCAACTCCTGAGCTACCGCCGCTATGCCCGATACTCGTATAGCGCGGCTGAATGAATCTATGCCGGGGCTGTCGGCTATCACGGGACGCCCGCCGGCTTTCAACGCTACGCGAGCGACCGCGCGAACAACGGCCGGATCCGTCGTGACGCGGCGGTCGCTCGCGTGTCCTGAGACGAGATTCACCTTCAACAAAACGCTCGCGCCCCGTTTGATAAAACGACCAACTCCGCCGAAATGCTCAAAAACCGCGTCCACGGCGGAGTCTATATCTTTTTGGTTATAGTCCTCACGTCTTTGTAAAAGTATCTTTGCCGCCATAAGCTCAGCTTGGAACTAAAGTACGCCGAGCCTTTTCAGGAGCGCCTCTAAAGCCTTGGGTTCGCAGGCTATCAGGATATTCGCGTCGAGATGCTTTGCCTGTTTTTGCCCTTCCGGCCCTTCCGGCACGACGTTCAGGTTTGATTTTGTCACAAGCGCTATATCGCCGTATTGGCCATACATCGTGGCGACGACGCTCAGGATAGACCCCAGCATGTCGCGGGAGACGCTTGGCGTCGTTATACCGCTGACCATGCCGAGGAGCGTGTTTACGGAGTTCAAAAAAGACCCGAGCAATATGTTGCCGATTTCGCCAAGGGCGCTTTCGACCATATCCTCCGGCATGGACGCGAAATCCATCTGCATTCCGAACTGTTTGGCGACGAGAAGGGTAACTATATCCCCCACTTCGTCATTTTTAATCAAAAGCATGAAGTTAAACGGCCCGTCGTTGTCAGAGGACGCGAAAACGGCGCAATAGTCCGCGTCAGCGTCGTCGTAATAAGTGCTAAGGTCGTATATGGAGACCAATTCAGCCTTTGGTATGTCTATGTCGACGGGGCAGCCGAGCATGGTCGAAAGCGCGGTCGCGGCATGTCCGGCGCCGATGTTGCCGATTTCGCGGATGGCGTCGAGGTGCGACGCGTTCATGGTTGCAATATCCAAGATGAGTCCCTCCTTCCGTTTCCTTTATACTGACCTCTTATTTGGCGGCGTTTTTCTTGAGCCAGGCCACCACGTCGTCCGTTATGTCGGTTCCGCCAAGATATACGCTGTCCTTTTCGAGGATGACCGTGATTTTTTTACTCTTCATCACGGCCTGCACGGCTCTTTCGCAGTCTTTGCGTATCGGGGACATCAGAAATTGCTCTCTTTCGGCGAGTTCGCGCGCCGCCGTCTCGTATATGCCGGCTTTTTTCTCGTCGTCGCTCTCAAGCTCAACCGCGCGAAAAGCGGCGCTTTCGCTCGTTCTCCTGAAGTCAAGCAGGCTTTTGGTTACGGAGTCGAATTTCGGATGCTGAAAAACTATTTTTTGCGACTCTATGACACCTACGACGTCCGCCGCCCGGGCCTGTGGCGCGGCCCAGAGAAGACTAAAAACAAAAAAAGCGAGCGCGTATAAAAAAACTTTCTTCATTGAAACACCCTCCCGAAAAACTTGACTTGTCAAGGATTGTATCATAAAGAGACGCGCTTTCAATCATTGCTTTTGCGGGCGGCCTTTCAGTATTTCGGGCCGTAGTTGATGGCGCTGCCGAGCATCGAGAGCTTTTTAGGGGAGTGGATGGCCTCAATGTAGCGCACAGTTCCGCTCAGGCTCCTCATGCAAAGCGACCACGTGTGCATGTGCGTCCCCTGATAGGAAACGCCCTTGAGCAGTTCTCCATCCGACGCGCCAGTGGCGGCGAAAAACACGTTGTCGCTCTTGACCAAATCGTTAAGCTCGAGCACGGTGTGCTTGTCCATGCCGCGGGCCTTCGCGTTCTCCTCGTCTTCTTCGTTTCGGAAATAGGGTTTGCACTGCATACCGCCGCCTAAGCATTTCAGCGCGCAGGCCGTGATTACCGCCTCGGGCGAACCGCCGCTACCAAGCAGAAGGTCGGCCGTTACGCCGTCGTTCCAACATGTCGACAACGCTCCGGCGACGTCGCCGTCGGATATGAGGCGTATGCGCGCGCCGGTCTTGCAGACCTCCTCGCGTATAGTCTCGTTGCGCGGGCGGTTGAGCATGATGACCGTGACGTCTTCTACGGATTTGTTCTTGGCCCTGGCCACGCGCCTGATGTTGACGTGTACCGGCGCGTCTATGTCTATGAAATCCGCGGCGTCCGGGCCGGTGGCTATTTTCTGAAAATAAAAAAGGTTGTCGGGACTGAACATCGAGCCTTTTTCAGCCGCCGCCACAACGCTTATGGCTCCGCCCAAGCCCATAGCCATCAGGCGTGTGCCGTCTATGGGATCCACGGCTATGTCTATCTCGGGGCCGTTGCCCGTGCCTATTTTCTCTCCGTTGACGAGCATGGGCGCCTCGTCCTTCTCGCCCTCGCCTATTATGATCGTGCCCTGCATATCGACCGTGTTCAACATATAACGCATGGCCTCAACGGCTGATCTGTCGACCTCGTCCTTGTTGTTTCGCCCCATCCAGCGTCCCGACGCCATGACGGCCGCCTCTGTGCCCCTCACAAGCTCCATAGCCAAGTTCTTGTCCGATGCAAAAAGAGACATTGCTTAACTCCTCCTCATATAAAATAATATGACCGCGCGTTATCTTACTGAAAGTACGGAGTATGCGTCTATTTCCTTTATTGACTTTTCGTCTGATTCGGATAAAAAATTACGAAACAGGTCTTCCAATGTGCCGAACTCGTCGTAGGCATATTTCCCGAACATCCGGTAGTCGTCCCCGCCGTAGTACATAAAGTCGGTTATCGCCGCTTTATACGTCGCGTCAGGTTTAAGCGAAACGCCGTGAATTTTGACTTCTTCGGGGGCAAGAGCTTCGGAGGTTGAACCGTCAGCGAGCTTTATTTGTATTTTGTGGGCCTCCACGGTCATTCCGTAGAACTGCGGAAACGCGCCCGACCCGGGCTGCGACAATCCATGAGACAGTGCGTCTAAGAGGTCAGCGCCCGTGATATCGACCGTAAAGACATAGTTGCCGTATGGCAGGACGGACAAAAGCGTCCCCTTGGTTATATCGCCCGCCGGAATGGAATCTCTTATCATGCCGCTGTTTATGAAGGCAATGTCCGCGCCTGTTCCGTCTATGAGCGAGGCGCACAAGAGACGCCCGAGGTTCGCGCTTCCGTACCGGACATCGGCCCTCGCCCCGTTCAGAGATATTGGGGTGCGCGCCGCCACCACGTCAAGCTCGCGCTCCAACTCTTCTTTCAGGATACCCATAGCGGCGGACAGCTCAGGATTCGGCTTTACCCGCTCAGATTCGCCCGCCGGTATCAGGGCGGCGTCAAAACTGTAACCGCCGCTCCCCGTTCTGCGTACCTCTACGCGGCCGAGGTGGGTGAGATACGAACCGGCGCTCGCGATGACCGTGTCATTGACTTTTAATCCGCCGCTCAGTTCGGTATGGCTGTGTCCGTCGATTATCAGGTCGACGCCGCTCAAGAGGTTAGCTATCACGGGGCTCGACAGATCGCAGTACGCCTCGCTCCCGATATGAGTGAGGCCGATGACAATATCGGCGCTCTCGACTTCTCTAAGGTGTCGTACGACCTCGCGCGCTGTGCCGACCGCGTCGGACGGCTTGCCGAACTCTATTCCGGTGACGTTGCGCGGGTCGGTCTTCGTAGGCGTGCTCGGCGTCGAGAGACCGAATACGCCAACCCTGAGATCGGCGAAATCCCTGACTATATAAGGCGATAGAATGGGGCGTCCGCTGTGAATGTCTTTGACGTTCGCCGACAAAAACGGCAGCCTGTAAGCGTCCCGCAAAGAGAGCAATCGTTCCCAGCCGTAGTCAAAATCATGGTTTCCGGCGGCTATGGCGTCGTAATCCAACATGGCAAGGATACGCGCGACCAATTCACCCCTGCGCGATGTGGCGAAAGACTGCCCGTGCAACACGTCGCCGGCGTCGAGGAACATCTTGTTCCGCGCGTCGTCGCCGTCTACGACGGCCTTGACGTAATCATACCCCCACCGGGTGGGTTTGCCGTCCTTGTCGGTCTCGTGAAAGGCGTACCCGTGTACGTCGTTGGTGTGGTAGATGACAAGGACAGACTCCTCACCGCTTTCAGCGGCAAAAGTAAAAAGTAGTAAGACGCTGAACAAAATCCACGTGGATTTTATTTTGATGATAATTACCCCCTACGGCGCGGACAGGCGTCCCATAAAAAGGACGGCTCCCGTCACATCGTCCAGAATACAGTATATGAAAGGACGATCGGCGCGGAACTCGATTATCTCCTCAGGCTGCAACATGGCTGTAAGCCTCATCATGCCGACGGCCGTGGCGGCGGCGGCCTCGGAGCCCTTCTCGTCGACTTCTATAAAAGACTTGTGTATGACGGTAGACACGCACAAAACGCCGTCCTCGTTTCGGGGGTTTGCCACCATGCCGGAGAAATCCGCTTCTTCCGTAAAGGCCAATTTCATGCCCAAATTTTGCAGAATATCGGACAGCGGATAGCGGAGTTCATCCTTGAACTTAGGGATAACGAGGCGCACGTTCTTGGACTCCATAGATTCAATCCACTCGGACAGGAGGCGTGAGGACAGTTTTTTCTCGAGCGCGTCTACCGATGAGGAGGCGTCGGGCAGTATTATCACCATAGAAAACCCCTGGAGGCGATAGTTGATTTTAACGAACCGCGCGTCCTGCGCCGCGCCGTAAAGAAAATGGTCGGTTACGTACATCAGGTGGGCGTCTTTTTTGCCGTTTTCCGTATAAAAAGGCTCTATCTTGGTGTCGCGCTCGTTGAACGGCGTCATCCAAGGGGCTTTGAAGTAAAGGGCGTTTGCGAGAACGAATCTCGTGTCTCTCGTCACGTCTTTGTCCTGAAGGAGATCCTTTATTCTGCCTTGCGTCTTCTCCTCCACCCAATCGTTTATCTGAACGCGCGAATGTTTGGGCGCGGCCTTGAAGTCCGCTTTCTCTGCGCTAAACGCGTAGTCGCGCTCAAGGAGAGCCGCGTAGGAGGGCAACAAATTCTCCTCGAGGCTGACCCATACGCGGTTGGCCGTCTCTAAAGCGCCTTTGTCGCCAGAGATGCTCGCAAACCGCTCAGTCAGCGATTTCATGGAGTCGTGTATCTTTGCGTCGAAGTGAAGCGTCTCGGCCATCTCGCGCGCCGTATCGTTCGCCGCGCCGGCGTACACCATCGCCAAAGCCGAAGACACGCTGAAGGGAGAAAAGAATATATTGCCCTTTGCCTCGCTCGCTATCTGCCTGTATAAATCAAAGGCGAACTCGTTTACGGCGTAAACCGCGCTCTCAGCGCCGACGACGCCCGGCGAACCGACCGCCGACGCCGGACGGATAAACAGCGCCAATAAAAAAACGTAACACAGGAAACTTTTCATTTTGGGCCTCCTCCTTTTATTATTCCACGCGCCAAAAGCGCCTTCATAAGTGGGATTCCCAGAAGATAACACACGCCCGCCTGCCCTAAGCCAACCTCACCGCAAACAAGCAAAAACGGAACGTCCGCGATATAGTGAAGCATCGCCCCGATAACGAGCGCGTTGACCAAAACGGGAGGCAGGGCCGCTAACCAGAGGTTTGACGTTCGCGCCGTCAGCCAGGCCGCGAAGAGCGTGGCAAACCCCCCAACCACGACGTCGAGAATCCCGTAGCCGCCGAAAAAGTTTGCTATGACGCACCCGACAAAAAGCCCCGGGATGGCCTCCGGCAGACAAAACGGCAAGAGCGTAAGGGCTTCGGAGACACGAAATTGCACGGGGCCATAAGATAACGGCGCCAAAGCGACGGTCAGAGCTACGTAGAGGGCGGCTATGACGCCGCCCAAAGCTAGGCTTTTCAGCTTTTTCATGAACCAATCCGCGCCTTCCCGTTAAAGTTTTGTTCGAGCCTTTCGAAAAGCGGCGCGAGGCGACGAGGCGCGATTAGTCGTCAAAGTTACCATCGCTCTTTTTCTTGGTTGTGGACGGCTCGGCTGTGTAATTGGCGCGCGGGTTTATAGGTTTGCGCTCCGGCGCGGAATTGTGGTCTTTGCGCCTCGATATTACCTCTAAGACTTTGTCGGCGCTGCCCTCGCTCTTGAGAGCTTTGATAAATCGCGTCGCCCACTCCTCCGTCTCGCCCACTATGCGCTCAACTATTTCCTCGGGCTCGACCAAGAACGCCTTGCCGAACGGCAGATTGGCCTTCTTATAGTCGCCGCTCTTGCGCGACATCTTCTCTCCGTCCGCCCAGGAGACTATCTTGTTCCAAACAACGTCTCTTATTCCTCGGTTCGTCTCTTTTTCGTACTGGCCGCTCGACGTGTCCGCGTTGCCGGTTTCCTGATCCATTTTGACGCCATACACGATGTTTTGGAAAAGCGTGGCCACGTTGCCCTTGTTTATCTTGTACTTATGGAACTCCGCCACCTTGTGAAGGGGTGTGCCGGATATTCCGTGCTGGGCTATCGAGACGCCGAACGGCTCTATGGCGTTCGCTATCTCAAGCGTGCGGTTCAGGTCTATGCCCTCGTTCTGGCCGCTTGATACGTCATACGTGCCGTGCATGGAGCCGTTGGATATGGCTATGAGGTCGGGGTAAATTCCCCAGGAGTTCAGGCCGCCTATAAAGAAAAGCGCCTCCTCTACCGTGGAAAGCTCGCCCGCGCCCTTTATCTCGCCCACTTCCACCTCAAGCCCAAGATACGGCGGGATGCTCATTGCGATGTCGCGCGTAGCCATGAGGTTTTCGTAGTCGGGTAAATGCGAGGCGTCTATGGCCACTGACGTCCAGCCCTCGGCTATAAGAGTGGGGATATGAGAGACGCCCTTTGTGAGATCCGCGCCGTTCTTTATACCGTAGTGGTCTACGTGCATAGCGAAGATGACGCCGTCGCCTAATTCCTTGGAGTATTTGGCCGCGTAAGTGGGGAGGTTCTCGAAGTTACCGAAGCAGTAGCTTGTCTCAGACTTCGCGGCCTCGAGCACGACGGCGGCGTTCAGCTTCTTTGCGGCGCGAAGCACGCCCTTGGCTGTAAGGGGCGAGCGGCAGTTGGCTGCCAGAACGGCGCAACCGAGCTCCTTGGCGGCGGCGTAAATGTCGCGCCCGCTGACAAGCCCTACGCTTTCGTTTCCCCAAAGGGCCTGAACGTTCAGCGGCCTCTTTTTCAGCATGTCTGTATAGGCATGTCCGTTTACATCCATAATGTCAACACTCCTCTTGTCTCGCCTTTGCCTCGCGTAAAAGCGCGGGCGGTTTCTTTTAGGATATATTTTGTAATATTAACACATTCGCGTTTTTATTTTGTGATAAAATGATAAAACTCATAAACAGGAGCAACGCGCCTGTTTTTTATTTTTCATTATAGTATTTCAATATTTTAATTTTAAGAATATCATTTTCCGAATATCAAAAAGGGGGAGCGGCGTGGCTATAATCGCGGTCGTCGGTTCGTTGAATATGGATTTAGTTATCAGGGCGCCGCGCCAGCCACGTCTGGGTGAGACCCTGATGGGGCGCTCTTTCGGCACGACGGGCGGAGGGAAAGGCTCCAATCAGGCGCTTGCCTGCGCGCGCCTCGGCGCGGATTCGCACATGATCGGCTGTATCGGGGACGACGATTTTGGGCTGAGTCTGCGCTCTACTCTCATGGACGGCAAGGTTCACTGCGATTATCTCGAAATTTCAAACACGGCAGGCACGGGCGTCGCCGTTGTCACGGTGACGGATCAGGGGGAAAACACCATAGTGCTTTCTATGGGCGCGAACGCTTTTGTGGACACGGGCGTCATTCACAAAGCGGCGGACGTTTTTAAGCAAGCCGACGCCGTGATGTTTCAGCTTGAAATTCCGCTTACAACAGTCGAAGCCGGGCTCGAAGCGGCGCGAAAATCCGGTTGTATGACGATTTTGAGCGCCACTCCGGCCCGAACGTTACCGCTCGCTTTATGGCCCTTGGTCGATTACGTAGCGATAAACGAAGCCGAGTTGGCCTTTTATTCACACAATTCAAATTCAGTCCCGGATTCAGACATGAAATCCGATTTGCCGGATTCGACAAGCGACGCGGAAACCGAATCGGACAACCTCCCCGTTTACGCGCCCAAAACCGAAGAGGAAATTATATCGGCCGCGCGCGATTTTCTTGCGCGCGGCGTCAAGGGCGTTGTCGTGACGCGCGGGGCGTTGGGCGGAATAATCGCTACAGGCCGCGAGAGTTTCGCCTACGCGCCGTTCAAGGTAAAGGCTGTCGACTCCACGGGCGCGGGGGATTCTTTCTGCGCGGCCTTGACCGTCGGGCTTTGTGACGGGATGACGCTCGCCCAGGCCTCCCGCTTCGCGTCGGCGGCGGGGGCGCTGGCTTGTACGCGTTTTGGCGCTCATCCTTCTCTTCCGTGGCGTCACGAGGTGGAGGCGCTTCTCGAACGCTTCCCCGATATGGCGTGACCAACTCATTCTCAACATAGACGCATAACTTGCGTATGCGAAAGTCGTGTGAAAGTATGGTGAACATAGAATGACTACGGCTGATACAAGAAAAATCACGTTTCTCAAGTCTCTTAAATTCAGCGATATGAAACTCAGTCAGTGCGAAGAAGTGCATAATCTCATATTGGACGCCGCCGAGTCCAAAAACATGGGCGTCACGCCGGAGGGGCGGCAGGCTTTCGAGCGTTATATCTCGACGGCCGCCATAGAAAACCGCGCCCGCATGGGGTGCAAATTCGAGCTTGCGATGATAGACGGCCAAATAGTCGGCGTTATCGAGACGCGCAAAGCCGACTGTATTTCCATGCTTTACGTCCGCCTCGCCTACGCCCGCCTCGGCATAGGCTCGCGCCTCGTCTATCGCGTAGCGTCCGGCTGCGCGGCGCGCGGGTTCAAAAAACTCACAACTTACGTGGCGGACGAAGAGATAGGGTTTTACGAGCGCGTGGGGTTTACGCAGTGCGGCGACCGCGGCGAGACCTTGGGCATATCGTCCACTCCCTACAAACTGTCCATGTCCCAGCGCGACAGAAAACCGCCGTCTAAGCTGTTGTCAACTTCCGTAGAGCTTTTTGTCTTCAGCGGCACGGGGAACACCCTCTTAATCGCCAGCGAGATATGCGGCGCTTTGAAGAGCAAGGGTAAAGACGTGCGTTTGCATGATATGAACGCGAAAGCCGGCGAAATTTTGACAAAATTGGACGACGACACGGCTATCGGCTTGGCGTTCCCTGTCGCTTGTTTTTCGACTTATCCGTCGGTTTGGCGGTTTATCGAGTCTATGCCATTTGGGTATGGGAGGGAGATTTTTATACTCTCTACATGCGGAGGGTTTGCCGGCGGAATGCAAGGGCCGCTTGGTGAGATTTTAAGTAAAAAAGGCTATAGACTCCTGTCCGCGAAGTTTTTCGTCATGCCCGGCAACTACGGCAACAAGACCATTCCGGCGGAGAAAAACGCCCACCGCTTGGAAAAAGCGATTTCTGACGCGCGCGCTTTTGTGTCCGATATGCTGGCCGGAAAGGCCTCCTGGGGGAGTCATCCCCGCTTGGCGAGGTTTACGCATTGGTTAGCTCAGACCAGAGCGCCGTGGAATTTTTTCTATAGGATGTTCCCGATTCTGACCGATAAGACGAAATGCACCCGCTGTTCCATTTGCTCTGATATATGCCCGGCTCACGCCATAGACAAAGACGAGGACGGCTACCCCGTGGTCAAATCGCACGTATGCGAGTCTTGTCAGCGTTGCGTCGGTTTTTGCCCGGTATCCGCGCTCGGAAACCCCAAAAAACCAGCCGCGCAATACAGGGCCATGAGCTACGAAAAATTCAAAATAACGGACGAATGATGCGTTATTTTCGCGAAAGGTGGAGTAACCTTGGAAAGGTTAGACGACTTTATAGAGCAAGTTATCGTTTCCAAGCCTGAAAATCGATGTTTTTGGTGGGAAGGCGTTTGGTATGACGGGGCGTTTTTGAAAGACCTGATGGATAAAACCGTCCGCGCGCTTGTCGCCTCCGGTTTCTCTAAAGGAGACAGACTTGCCGTCCTGATGCCCAACTGCCCCATGATTTTGGGACTGTCTTTGGCCGTCTGGCGGCTCGGCGGGGTATTCTGCCCGCTGAACGCCAAGCCCGGCGCGAGCTCCTTGATATCCACGCTTTCCCTGCTCTCGCCGTTCGCCGTCGCCATATCGGAGGAAACGCACGGCGAAATAACGGCGGCGTTAGACGAAAACGGTTACTCTCACGTGATATGCCCGCACATCGAGCCGCCTGAACCATTTAAGGGAAAATCCGTAAAGATACCCGAATCGGACGAGAACTTAGCCGTCATCTTCTCTACCTCCGGCACCACCGGCGCGTCAAAAGCCGTTCCTCTCACTCATGGCAACATCATAAGCGACTGCCGCGGCTGTATGGGGCGTCTCGAGGCTCTGAGGCCGGGCGACGTGTTTTTGAACGTTCTGCCGAATTTCCACGCCTTCGGTTTCACAGCCGGTACCATGTTGCCGTTTTTCGCGGCCTCGGCGCAGACGATAGTCGCAAACTTCATGCCGCCTCAAAACACCGTCGCGGCCATCTCGGAGAGCCAGGCAAACGTCATCATCCTCGTTCCCACAATGCTGAATTTTATGCTGAGTCTGCTTGAGCGCGACGGCAAAAAGCTCTCCGGCGTCAAGATAGTCGTGACGGGCGGAGACAGATACGACCCGCGATTCGATGATAAAGTGAAAACATATATGGGAGTGGGGGTTCTGGAGGGCTACGGCATAACGGAATGCTCGCCGGTGCTGTCCGTAAACGAGTCTTACGACAAGCGGCGTCTCGGCACGGTGGGACGTATGCTGGACGGTTTCGTCTTTCAGCTGAGGGACGAGGACGGAACTGTGCTGACAGAGAACGCTAAGGGAGAGGGCGTCCTGTGGGTGTCGGGTTCGCCCGTCGCCAAGGAGTATTTCAGGCGCGCGGAGAGCGATAACTCGAGGTTCGATAACGGCTGGTTCAACACGGGCGACTACGTGAAAGTCGAGGATGGGTTTATTATGGTCATAGACAGAGTGTCTGACATAATCATAGTCGGCGGATTCAACGTCTACCCAAAGGAGGTAGAGGCCATATTGCTGACTCACCCGGCGGTAAGCGCGGCGGTTGTGGTTGGGATAAAAAGCCATATCGTCGGAGAAATCCCCAAGGCTTTTATCATAAAAAAAGCGGACGCGTCCGTTACGGAGCAGGATATTATTCGGTTTTGCAAAGATAACCTGTCCCACTACAAAGCGCCGCGGAAAGTAGAGTTTGTAGACGCTTTCCCTCTGTCGCCAGCGGGGAAGGTGTTGCGGCGCAAATTGCGGGAGCGGGAATAACGGCTTTTGGGAAAACAGTCAGCGAAACGGAGGGTTTTTAGGGATATGGTGCGACTTGAGGAAATTATAGACGCAAATTTGAAAGCGAGACCCGAAGAACAATGTTTTTGGTGGGAGAACAAATGGTATCTACGCGCGGATTTCTCGCGCCTCGTCGACGGCTATGAGGCGTCGCTCGCGGCGTCGGGCTTCGGGCGCGGGCAGAGGCTTGCGGTTTTGACGACCAACTGCCCCATGATTTTGGCCCTTTCCGTGGCCGTATGGCGCCTCGGCGGGACGATTTCACCGTTGAACGTTAAGTCGGGCGCCATATCCCTTATAGGTACGCTTGAGCTTGTAGACCCCTTCGCGGTCGTGACGAGCGACTCTATAGACGACGAGGCTGACGGGCTTCTGAAAGAGCATGGTTTTTCCTGCGTAAAATGCGCCCCCTTCGGGGAATTGCCCAAGATAGAGGGTAAAATTTCGTCGTTCACAACCCCCGACATAGCCGTCATTTTCGCCACATCCGGTACGACCGGTCTGCCCAAGGCCGTCCCCCTGACGCATAAAAATATCGAAAGCGACTGCGTCGGCGTTAAAGACGCCCTAAAGGAGCTCGAGAGCGGCGATACCTTTTTGAACGCGTTGCCGAATTTCCATTCTTTCGGCTACACCGTAAATATGATTATGCCCCTGATCACAAACTGCAAAATCGCGATAGTGCCAAGTTTCCTGCCCCCGTCGCAGACCATAAACGCCATAGTGTCGAGCGGCGCGAACTTTATCTTCGGCGTTCCGGCCGTGTTTTCGTTCCTGCTGGCGGCCATAGAGCGCGGTAGCGCGCCGAAAGACCTCTTCGCGAAAGCGAAATGTCTCTACACCGGCGGAGACAGACTGAGCGACAACCTGCACGAAGCGGCCCAGAGGCTTACCGGCAAGGACATAATGGAGGGCTACGGCGTCACCGAGACGTCCCCCGTCATATCGGTCAACCGCAGCTACGCCACTCACAGGCGCGGCACGGTGGGGCCTTTCATCAAGGATTACGAGTGGCAGTTGAGGGATGAAAAGGACAAAAATACAAGCGGCGACAATCCGCGCGCGGGCGAGGGCGTGCTTTGGGTCAAGGGAAGCCCCGTCTCGCCTGGCTATTTCAGAGCGCCCGAGATAACAGCCGAGCGTTTTGACGGAGGCTGGTTCAACACGGGCGACTATGTGAGGCTCGAGGACGGAGGGGATGACGGCGTCTTTATCCGCATACTCGACAGAGTCACCGATATAATCATCGTTGGGGGGTTCAACGTCTATCCACAGGAGGTTGAGCTCATTCTGCACTCTCACCCAGCCGTCAAAACAGCTATTGTCGTCGGTATGCCGCACCCCGTAAACGGCGAGGTTCCAAAGGCGTTTATTCTGAAAAACGACGGCGCGGAGGTGACTGACCTCGAGATAGTCAAATATTGCAAAGAGCGCTTGGCTCACTTTAAGGTGCCGCGAAAGGTCGAATTTGTGGGCGATTTCCCCCTCTCCGGCACGGGCAAAATCCTCCGCCGCGTCCTCCGCGAGCGAGAACGCGAACAGGACAAAAAATAATGCGTATAGCGACGTTTAACGTAAACTCCGTGCGTAGCAGGCTTCCCATTCTTGACCGCTGGCTTTCGGGGTTGGATAAGCCCGTCGACATGTTGTTTTTGCAGGAGACGAAGGCCGTCGACTCCGATTTTCCCGAGGCCGCGCTTGATAGTCTGGGGTATAAATCATATTTCCGGGGCGAAAAATCCTATAACGGCGTAGCGGCTTTGGTGAGAAAGAGCATGAAGACGGACGTATCGGCCTCATTTGGCTTTGGCGACGGCGGGGAGCCTGATTTTTCGACGCGCGTGATGTACGTGAAGACGCCGTTTTTTTCCGTGCTGAACACCTACGTGCCGCAGGGCAAGGAGATAACCCATGCCGACTACGAGGTGAAAAAGCGCTTCTTAACGCGCGCGCGCGCGTTTTTCGAGCGCGAGGTCAAGAGCGGTTTTCCGTTCGTGTGGCTTGGCGATATGAACGTAGCCCAGACCGAAATAGACGTAACTCACCCCGAAAACAAAAAAAACCACGTCTGCTTTCACTCCGAGATAAGGGAGAGTTTCGCGCGCGCCGCAAGTTTTGGCCTTACCGACGTCATGCGGAAGTTTCACCCCGAGGAGGGCGTCTTCACTTTCTTTGACTACCGCGTGAAGGACGCCGTGACGCGGGGTGTGGGGTGGAGGATAGACCTCATGATGGCGAACGAGGCGGCTAACGAGGCGGCGAGGGACTGCTTCGTCGATACCGCGCCCCGCCTTTGGGACAGACCGTCAGACCACACGCCATTAGTCGCGGATTTCGCGCTATCCTAAATGAGACGTGTAGTTCTTGGCCATGACTCCATCGTCTTAGACAAGGAAAACCCACCGGGCGTCGCGGGGTTTTCCTGCCTTTCGGAGGGCTCCGTAATCTTTGGTACGGTCTACTACGCCGAGGGGCTGTCCAACCCCACCGTCGTGGCCTGTCACGGCTTTCCGAGTATAGACAAGAACACCGACGTGGCGCTTGTCCTACGGCAGGCCGGGTTTAACGTCGTCGTGTTTTCTTATCGCGGAGCCTGGGGGAGCGGCGGCGGCTTTTCGTTCTACGGAGCCGTAGAGGATACGCTCAACATACTGCATCACATCACGCAGAAAAAGACAGACCTGTCGTCGCGGTTCGACTCAGAGCGTATTATCCTGATGGGGCACAGCATGGGGGCCTTTGCCGCCTTTAGGGCCGCCGCTTCGTTCAAAGATGTGCGCGACGTGGCGCTTTTGTCGACCTGGAACATCGGCGCGGACGCCTTGCTCATGGCGCGCGACGCCGAGGTTAGAACGCGCGTCGATTATATCTTGGGCGGAGTAGGGCGTTTAGCCGGCGCGTCGCGCTCGTCTCTCGTGAACGAAATGCTGCAAAACGCCGATCTCTACGACTTAAAGCGCGACGTTCCGTCTCTTTGCGGACGCAACGTACTGATGGTGGGCGCGTCGGACGACGTATTGACGCCGCTTGACGTCCACCATAGCGTTTTGGCTTCTGAAATGCGTAAACTCAAAAACAGCCGCGTGACGGAGAAAATCCTCCCGTGCGACCACATCTTCACCTTAAAACGAAACGCCCTGTGCCGCGTTATACTGAAGTGGTTAGAGACCTGCGGATACTGAATCTAACCAGCTTTGCAGAATAATCGTCGCGGCCACTTTGTCAACGCGCCCCCTGCGCTTCGCGCGCGACACATTACCCTCTATAAGCGCCCTCTGCGCCATCACGGTCGTAAATCTCTCGTCGTAGGTCTCAAACACCCTGTCCGGGTAAGCCTCGCGTAGCTCCGCCGCAAGCTCCTCCATCTTCGCCTCCTCCGGCCCGTACTCGCCTGTCGTGCGCTTGGGCAGGCCAATCAGAACAAGGCGCGGGTCGTACTTCGCGAGGCACTCTTCAAAACAACCCCTCCAGTCCAGAGCGTTCCACACATCCACCCCCTGAGCGAAGACGCAAAGGGGGTCTGTCACGGCGACGCCTATGCGAACCGTCCCGACGTCAAGGGCCAGGACGCGTTTAGAGGGCATTCAGGAGGCTTTCTATCTTTGCGAAGGCTTCGCCCAGCTTACCGGCATCCTTCCCGCCGCCCTGAGCCGTGTTCGCCTTCCCGCCGCCCCGCCCGCCTAAGAGAGCTGAGCCCTCTTTGACGAGCGCCCCGGCGTTTACGCCGCTCTTGACAGCCGCGTCGTCCGCCATCACGAGAAGCAAGCAGTCGCCGCTTTCCTGAACGGACGCCATGACCACGACCACGGGCGAGTGTTTCGTCTTGGCCCCGTCGCCAAGCTCCCGCAGGGAGTCGACGCTCGCGCCGGAAAATTTGCCGGCCAACAGAGTCAGGCCCTTTATCTCTTTTTTGACAAAAACATCGCCCGCGCGCAAAGTCAACTCTTTGGACTGAGATTCTTTTATGGCTCTTTGCAGACGCTTGTTCTCGTTCAGGACGTCCTCCAAGCGAGACTCGACATTGGTCTCGTCCGCCGCTAAAATCCCCAATATACGGGCCGTCAAAGCCCACTCGCTCTGCACCGTCTTGAGCGAGTTCATGCCCGTCACGGCCGTTATTCGTCTCGTCCCCGAGCCTATGCCCTCCGAGCCGGTTATCTTGAAGAGGCCGATGTCGCCCGTCGCGTTTACGTGAAGACCGCCGCAAAGCTCCACGGAGAATCCTGGCACGGACACCACCCGAACGACTGACCCGTATTTTTCGTCAAAGAGAGCCTTTGCGCCGAGCGAACGCGCCTCCTCGCGGCTACGCTCCTCCACAAGCAAAGGCGTGTTGGCGAGGACTTGTCTGTTTACGATGTTTTCGACCTCTTCTATCTGGGTCTGCGTCATGGCCTCGTGGTGGGTGAAGTCGAAACGGAGAAGCGAGTCGCTCACAAGAGACCCGGCCTGACGGACGTGCGAGCCGAGCACTCGGGACAGCGCCTCGTGCAGAAGGTGCGTCGCGCTGTGGTTGCGGCGGACAGCGGCGCGGCGCTCGTCATCTACCTCGGCCCTCGCCTCGTCTCCCGCTGAAACCGCGCCCGACAGCAGACGTACTCTGTGAACCGACAATCCGCCCTTTGGCGTCACGTTCAAAACATCAAGCGCGCCGTGAGCCGTCTTTATCGTCCCGCTGTCCCCGACCTCGCCTCCGCGTTCGGCGTAAAACGGCGTAGCCGTAAGGACAAGCTCAAACTCCGCGCCATTTTTATCAACGGAGTCCACTATAACACCGCCTGATATTATCGCGACGATTTTTCCTTCGTCGGCGCATCGGTCGTAGCCCGTAAAAACCGTAGCGCTTACGTCATTCGCAAGCTCGGTGTAGACGTCGCCCGCCAAGGATGTCTTTTTCTGTTTGCTGCCCGCGCGGGCGCGCTCTCTTTGCGCCTGCATGGCTCTGTCAAAGCCTTCCTTGTCCACGCCTATGCCTTCCTCGGCGGCCATCTCGCAAGTCAGCTCGAAGGGGAAGCCGAATGTGTCGTAGAGCGTAAAGGCCACGTCTCCCGAAAGAACATTTTCGCCCTTGGTTTCAAAAGCTCCCGAAGACCTGAGAAGCTCGACCGCCGAGTCGAAAATATCCATGCCCTGAGAGAGCGTCTTGTCAAAGCGCGTTTCCTCCACGTCAATAATTTTTTCTATCGCGGCGCGGTTTTCCACCAAATCGGGATAGGCGTCCCCCATTATGTCCAACAAGACAGGCATATACTCACGCAAAAACCCGCCCTCGAAGCCTAAGAGCCGCCCGTATCTGGCCGCGCGGCGCAGCAGGCGGCGCAGCACGTACCCCGGCCCGTCGTTGGACGGCAGCACGCCGTCTGACAGCATGAAGATAACGGCGCGAATGTGGTCGACTATCACCCGGACGGCAAGGTCGTTTTTGGCGGAGCTTCCGTAGTTGATATTAGCGCGTTTACAGGTATATTCAATTAGGGGCATAAACAGATCCGTCTCGTAGTCCGTGTCCACACCCTGAACGACCGATGTCAGGCGCTCAAGCCCCATGCCCGTGTCTATGTTGTTGCGCGGCAAGGGTAGAAGCGAGCCGTCCTTTTGCCTGTCGTACTGCGTAAACACTAAATTCCATATCTCCATATAGCGGTCGCAGTCGCAGCCCACGCCGCAATCGGATTTGCCGCAGCCGTATTTCTCGCCCCTGTCGTAGTAAATCTCAGAACATGGCCCGCAAGGCCCCGTTTCGCTCATAAACCAGTAGTTCTCGTCCATATCGAAGCGCTTGACGCGTGATTCCGGCAAGCCTATGGCGCGCCAAGCGTCATAGGCCTCGGCGTCGTCTTTATATATAGAGGCGTAGAGGCGGGAAGGGTCAAGCCCTATCTTCTCGGTCAGGAACTCCCAGCCCCAGGCGATGGCCTCTTTTTTGAAGTAGTCGCCCCAGGAGAAGTTGCCCAGCATCTCGAAAAACGTATGGTGCCGCGCCGTGCGCCCGACGTTTTCGATGTCGTTTGTCCTGACGCATTTTTGACACGTGACGGCGCTTGGCGACGGGGGCGTCGAGAGACCGAGGTAATACATCTTGAACGGAACCATGCCGGCGATGGTAAAAAGCAGCGACGGGTCGTCCGGGATAAGGGAAAAACTCGGATGGTGAGTAGCGCCTTTTTCTTTCCAAAACTCTATAAAAAGCTCTCTTATTTCTTTCCCGCTTCTGTGCTTCACGATAAAACCCTCCATAATTACAAACTCGTTTTTGTTTTTGGACTTTTTATTTTCACATTACGCTTGCCCAAGACAAATTGTTATATTACACTAAAAGGGCTGAATAGTCTCTTGAGACTCGCGGCGCAGATTTTTTGGTAAGCGAGATTCATCCAAGGAGGATGTCCGAGTGTGTACGCCTAAGACAAATGAAGTTCAAAAGATAACGCGAGATACGGCGATAGAGGCATTTCGAGCTCATTTTGGGGGAGAGCCGGAGTTAATAATCAGGACGCCCGGCAGAGTGAACCTGATGGGGGAGCATACGGACTACAACAAGGGCTATGTTTTGCCCATGACTATAAGCCGCGCCGTATGGATGGCGCTTCGCGCGTCCAGCGCGACAAGCGCGCGGCTGTACTCCGTCGACTACGACGAGGAGTGCTCTTTCGGCGTAAATAAGTTTTCTAAACAAGAGAGTCCGAGTTATTCAGCTGAAAACGGAGAAAAAGGACGGGCGGTTCCGTGGTTTGAGTATATTCGCGCCTCAGTCTGGGCTTTGGCCGGCGAGCGCGGTAAAGACTGCAAGGGCTTCGAAGCCGTCGTTTTGGGAGATATTCCACAGGGAGCCGGCTTAGCGTCCTCCGCCGCTCTTGAGGTATCGACAATTTTGGCCCTGAACGAACTAAACGGCTACAATCTCTCAAAGCCTGACATGGCAAGAGTGGCGCAATATGCCGAAAACGAGTGGATAGGCTTGAAAAGCGGCGCCATGAGTCCGATGATATGCCTTATCGGGGAGCCGGGCAAGGTGTTTCTCGTCGACTGCGGAGACTTGAAATACACGCGGCTCGATCTGCCCGATATCGTAACCGTGGCCTTTATGGACACAGGGGTGAGGAATCACCTCAATGGCGTCACATACAACAAGCGCAGAGAACAGTGCGCCGAGGTCTGTAAAATCCTTGGCGTAGAAAGCCTGCGCGAGGCGTCTCAGAAAATGCTCGAGGACGCGCGTGACAAAATGCCAGGCTCGCTGTACAGCAAGGCTTACCATGTCCTCTACGAGAGCATGAGAGTGCAGTCCGCCGCGTCCGCGCTTAGTTATAGCGAGCTCGACATATTAGGCACGCTGATAAACGAGAGTCATTTCAGCCTTCAATACAGCTACGAGGTCTCCTGCCCGGAGCTTGACGTCATAAGCGACATAGCCCGCTCGCACCCTGCTTGTCTTGGCGCGCGCATGACGGGCTCCTGTCTGGGAGGGGGCGCGATAGCCCTTGTCTACGTAGCTAAAGCGCGCGATTTCGCGGATAAAGTTTCGGAGGAATATTTCAAACAGACGGGAAAGAAAGCGCATATAGCGTTCGGGCACGCCACAGAGGGCGCGCGAGCGGAGAGAGTATAGGAATAATAAACAAAAAGGGCGGGTCTGAAACCCGCCCTTACTCTATTAATTCCCCGGTAACACAACTACAACCGTCGGGCTTTGCATGTAGATTCTGTGGAAGATGTTTCGGTTCGACTGATCGTCTTTATAGGGTACGCGCCAGAGCGTTATAGCGCCGGGGGGTATTACTGTTGTGTTGGATTCATTATAAATTGGCGTTACTTTAGTCGAAATAGAAGCGCTTGGCGGAGCGCTTGGGGGATTTACGCCGCCAGCATATCCCTCCACCCAGTCAGGCGATACGACCTCGTTTCTCGCTATGGACTCTAAGGCCAAACGCTCGAGCTGCGCGTAGGTCGCCATTCTTATTTGATTGTCCGTGGTGACGGCAAGAGCGTAACCTATCGTAGCGATAGACGCCAGTACGGAAATAGTCAGGATGACAATAGCGCAAAGCACCTCCGCCAGAGAGAAACCGCGCCGCGCCGCGCCGATACGATATATTTTCATTTTCATATCTCCATTCCTCCCTATAATATGTCTTGCGACAGCGTCCATTCAAATGTCTTGTCGCCGGACCTTATATTCTTAACCTGAACCTCCCAGGCTCTTTTGTTGGTCTGCGGCGCGCCGGTCACGGCATATCCGCCTCTGACGGTCAGGGTGTATTTATTGTTCCCCGAGTCTGACGAGGCCTGAATATCATACGTGAACCACATCGGAGGGGTGTACTTCGTCATATCCGTCATATCGAATGAACCGATCGCCTGGGGGGCAGTAGGCGGCTTACCAAACCAAATATCGCCGCTCGCCGAGATCTTATCCGCCATAATCTGCGCCACGCTCATAGTGGTATGCTCCATAACGCTCCACTGTTCGAACGTGGAGTCGTACTTCACGTTCATCTGCGCCACAGCTATCACCGCGCCGCATATTATGACTAAAAACAACATCATAATCATGACCAACGGCAAGACAAAACCGCGATGTGAAGCCCCAACGACAGACCCGCCAACGTAGCGGCCCGCTCTTCGTTCTGTATTCATTCCGTTTTCTCCCCTCAAGCCTCAAAATCACGCCGAAAATCATTTCAGGAAAACCCCGCCTCGACGCGCCGATATGAGTTTACTGAATATTATATCATCAACATACCAGTAAATTAATAAAACCCTCGGTAAGTAATTTTTATCATTGACACTTGAGAAACGCGAGTGTATAGTATCGAACGTTGAATTGTTCCGCGGTAGCTCAATCGGCAGAGCGGGTGACTGTTAATCACTAGGTTTCAGGTTCGAGTCCTGATCGCGGAGCCAATATTTAATTTCCATCGACACGCGCTAACACATAAAACCCGCTCATGAGCGGGTTTTTTTGTATCTGCCGGAACATGCCGAGATGTTGCGGAAGTGGGCGGACTGGTTGGATAATTTGTGTCATAACGCTCCTTACGCACCCCGACGCCGAGCCGGTTCTGCGCGACGTTATATCGGGCGTATTGGATATTCCGATTAGTAAAGTGGCGGTCAAAAATGTCGAACTCTATATCGGCGATATACTGGAAAAGCGCGAGCGTTTCGACGTAAATTGTACGACTGATTCGGGGGAGCAAGTTTCGGTCGAAATGCAGTCCTCGGCTATGGAGGGCGACTCCATGAGAATCGGCCATAAAAACATCAAGAGCCGCGCCGTTTACTATCTTTGCGACCTCCACGCCAAACAGCCGGGGCGCAAAATTAACTACGGCAACCTGCTACGAAGTTTTCAGGTGACGTTTTGCGGCTATACTGTTTTCAGTAGCGAGAACTTTATAAATCGTTTCTGTTTCCGCGACGAAAACGGCGTTCCGCTTTTAGAGACGGTAGGCATTATCTTTATTGAGCTTTCAAAACTTGATAAACTGATGTCGAAGTCGCCCGACGATATGTCATCTATTGAAATGTGGAGCGCGTTTTTCGCGCTTGCCGACAAGCCGGAACGCCGCAAGGTCATACAGGAAATTATTTCTCGAAAAGGAGAGATTAAATTGGCTAACGATATTCTTCTGAACATAAGCAAGGACGAAAGACAGCGCGCGCATTTCCGGTCGAGGCAGATGTTCCGCATGGATCATGAACATGATATGTATGTGAGCAGGAGGGAAGGCATAGCCGAAGGCGTAGCCGAAGTCGCGCGGTCTATGCTCGCCGACGCCATGTCCGCCGACCTTGTTTCCAAGTTTACCGGCCTTTCTGTTGAAGAATTGAATCATCTGCGCGACAGCCTTTGAGTCCGTTGCTACCCACATGGAAAGGGGCTTGATTGCTTGCAAGAAAATTCGCGCCGCTTAATCGGACGGCGCGAATTTTGTAGGGGCGACCGCCCTCGGTCGCCCGGTTTTATGTTATGTTTTATCTCTTCAAACTCCCAGTACCGCCGCCTGATATCTCGGGCACTCCGCCTCCTTTTCCGTAAACCTCGAAATTGACCGGAACGGTTCCGCCGTCGGGCATGGCTATGAGGTCGGACGCGCCGGACATATGGGACGCGGACGCGTCTAAGGGCGTCGTGACGGTTGACCCTCCAGCGCCGGGGGAGATTACGACGCCTGAGCCCGAGAAATTGGTGATGTTAAAGCCCGACGCGCTCGCCGTTCCCGTGCCTCCGGTGAAATCAAACGCCTGCGTCGTGCCAATAGCTACGGACGCGTCTCGTCCTTTCATGGCCCCGTCCGTGATGTTGCCGGACCGCAAGTCTACGGCGAAGCCGAAGTTTCCGAAAAAGGACGCGGAGCCGGTGTTGAGGCTTCCGCTTACCGAGCCCGTCGCAATGTTCTCAATCGGAATCTGTATTGAGTGCTCCGTTATATCGGTCATCAACGCCTCGCTCCCCAAGCCTTCGGCAACTGACCTCGCGCTGTTTGCGCTAAAAGAATTAGCGGGGACATTCGCGACGTTCGCGCCGCTCTCGCTCTCGCCGCCTTCGCTATCACCCCAAGCCTTTTCCCCGCTCGTCGGAAGGGACAAGTCAAGGTCGGACTCCCTATCCTCCTGCGTCATCGGCGTGACTACCGGTTGTTCCGCGCCCAGAGTCACAGTCGCCTTGTAGGATTCAGGCACCGCTACGCCGTTTATAAGCACGGGGCGGTCGGCGTTGGCGACGCGTAGCGTGGTGTGGGTGTCGTCGGCCTCGAGAGTGAAGATAGTGCCGCGAATACCTACTGTCGCAAGCGGCGTGCTTATCTCGAATCCGCTTGGGTTCGATTCCGTTATAGCGCCGGTGATGACGCGCATAACGCCGTGTCCGAGCCTTGCGCCGAAGCGTGAATCCTTTCCGGCGTCGGCGAACTCGCTTAGCTCACAGCTCGTGTTGGGGCCGAAGGTGATGGAGCTGTCGTCGTCGAGCAGAATCTGAGCCTTGCCGTCCGCGCCGGTGATTAATGTGTCGCTCAAAAAAACCTCGTCTTTGACCGAGAGAGCGACGTTAGACTGGCCTCGGAGCGCGCTTACTGAGCCGCTAACGCCGATGGCTATGCCTATTCTCTCCCCTGACTGGGCGGCGTAGGACGGCGCGGACGAAAGAGAGAGCAAAGAGACGAGAATCAGAAGCAAAATCAGAGAAGAAACCGACAACTTACCCCTTACCGCTTGCATCTGAAAAACCTCCCAATCGTCACCGCCAAAACCAGCGCCCCAAATCCAAACCCAGCGTCGCACCCGCCTCCGCCTTCTTCTCCGCCTCCGCCCGATTTGTCTATGATGATTCCGCCTCCGGCCTTAATACCCATAGTTGAGTTTATCTTCACTCCCTCACTCGTAGTGACCGTTCCGCCCGCGTGTACGGCGTAGCCTCTTTCCCCCTGCGCGTAGATAGAGCCGCCGGTGAGGGAGACATTGCCGGCGGCAAAGAGGGCTATACCGTCAGAGCCGTTTGCCGTCACCGTTCCGCCCGACATGGCGGCGTTTTTCTCGGTGAATATAGCCGTGCTGTACGCGCCGTTTGCCGTAATGCTGCCGCCGGTGATTATGATGTCTCCTTCCGACGTAATGGCGCTGCCGCTGTTTGGGTTGTTGTTTGTTAAGACTGCTGAGTTGGTTATCTCTATTGTGCCGTTGCCGAGGAGGGTTATTAAAGGCAGGGGGAGGTTTCCGCTGTACGCGGCGTTCCAGTTGATTTTTATGGCCGGCTCTGGCGCGGTGTCTAAGCGTAACGTCGCGGAGGTCGGGGTTGTCTGACTTCCTGTGACTGTGATCACGACGCCTGACGCGGTAGCCGTGAGGTCGGTGTTGTTCTCTATGTAAAGGGCCAATATCTCAGGATAGGTAGGCGTCGTCACGGTGATGGTGAGGGACTGCGAGACGGTTCCGATAGCGTTGACAGCCGTCACGGTGAAGTTGAAAGTTCCCGTCACTGTCGGAGTTCCGCTTAGAACTCCACTCGTCGGGTTGAGAGTAAGGCCGGTTGGCAGAGTGCCGCTTACGCTCCAATTGGTTATGGGAAAGCCCGTCGCCGAAATTGTTTGGCTGTAGCTTGTCCCTGTCGTGCCATTGGGGAGAGACGTTGTTGTGACGACCGGCGCGCCGCCGCTCGTACCGGCTTTGATCGTCAGGCTAAATGTCTTTGTGTTGCTCCCGACCGTGGCGTTGAGGTTTATCGTTCTGTCCGCGGCGTTCGCGGTCCAGCCAAAATACATAGAGTCGCCGGAGGTTGAAGACTGCAAGACGCCGCTCGTCTCAGACCATGCGATATTCGCGCCGCCCGCGTCCTTCAGGGGGGCGTAAAACATAGCGGTCACATTGGCTGAGGTGTCGGGCGTAGTCGTATCCAAAAACACCGGCACGGCGGAGAGGTCGGAGATTGCTTTAACAGTGGTTGAGACGCCGGAGATCAGGGCGGTTGGGCGCGGGTAGTAGCTGTTTGCAGGCGTCCAGTTTCCGGTAAGCCCTGAGGGAAGAGACGCGCCGCTCATCGCTGTGGTGAGCAGAGGTGCTGCGCCGGTATCGGATTGGGGATCTCCTATCCCATACGTTTGCGCGGCGCCTTGTTGGTCGAAGATGTTGCCTATAACTGAGCTGCTGCCTGTATTGTACCCAATGAGCCCACCGAGCTTACTGTTACCGGAAACTCTGCCGCTTGCCGTGCTGTTGATAATAGTGCCGGAGTCATTCCACCCGACGAGCCCGCCAACTTGTTCGTTACCGGAAACACTGCCGCTTGCCGCGCTGTTGGTAATCGTGCCGCCGCCATTGGTCCCGACGAGCCCGCCAACGGTGCTGCCGGTGCCGGAAGAAACACTGCCGCTTGCCGCGCTGTTGGTAATCGTGCCGCCTTCATTCCACCCGACGAGCCCGCCAACTTGGTTGTTACCGGAAACACTGCCGCTTGCCGCGCTGTTGGTAATCTGACCTCTATTGTCCCCGACGAGCCCGCCAACGATGTTGCCGCCGGAAACATTCACGCCCGTCAGGTCTACACTGCCGATTACGCAAGTTGAGTCAGTA
>BNVG01000013.1 GCA_025997935.1 Synergistales bacterium
AGCTTAAACAACGAGCAAGCCGCAATATTCATACGCGGTCGTTTCATAAATTCTCACTTGAAAGATTTCCAGGATAATGTATAATAACGCTAAAAACGGTATCTGATAAGGGATCAATTTTCCGCGCGTAGGCGCTCCATGTTTTGGGACGGCGACGCGCGGATTTTTTTGTTGCGTAGAACATATCTGTTTTTTCCGGCAAATTATCTGAAAGGGAGGAATTTGATTTGATGATGAATAGTTTTACACGTAAGGCGTTTTTTAGGGTATTAGCGTTTTTTGCGGTGGTTTTGGCGTTGCCGATAGCGGGCGCTTTCGCCTCGGGGCTGAAATACGCGCCCCTGAACCCCGAATATCTGAGGTATATCGAAGAGAAGCCGCAGACTGGGTACGTTCCGTCCCCCATAGACTGGTCGCACCTGAAAAAGAAACCCAAGGCCGGCGGCGCAGGCGCGCGCGTGCAAGCGACTCTGCAAGCGACCCTGCCCGCGCGTTTTGATCTTTCGGCGCAGGGGAAGACCCCGCCGGTTCTGAATCAGCGCAACTGGGGCACCTGCTGGGCTTTCGCGGCTACCGAGGCTATGGAGTCCAACCTTCTGATGCAGGGTCATGAGCGCACCCCTCTCTCGGAGTTTCATCTCGCTTATTTCACGTACAGTTATGACGACGTAAACAAACTTCCGGGCTTCACGAGAAACGCATCCTGGCGGGACAACAAGAATCTGAATCCCGTCTTTGACAACGGGGGCTACCCCCAGCAGTCTGTCGCGATGCTCGCCAGAGGAACCGGCCCCGTTTTTGAGGCGGACGCGCCTTACCCGGAAGAAGTGGATGAGGATGGGTACGACTGGATAAACTATATTCCGCCCGCGCCCTACGCCGCGTCTCAATACAGACTGAAAGAGGCCTCGTACCATCTTGATCCTGACGACCTCAAAAGCGCGCTCATGAAAAACGGCGCTTTGTTTATAGGTTTCTACGCCTACGACGACCAGCCATTAGTAGATGGTTGCAATTATTACTACCCCGATCCGATAAACGCGAACCACGCGGTGCTGCTTGTCGGATGGGACGATGATTATCCGGCGGAGAAGTTTAACTATAACAACCGTGTTCCTGAGGGCCCCGGCGCATGGAAAATTCAGAACAGCTGGGGGACGGCATCTCCTAACGGACAGCCGATAGGCGACAACGGCTATTTTTACATCTCTTACCATGACAAGTCGTTCCTCGACAAAGCGACAACGCCCGCGCTTTCTTTGGTTTTGGAGCCTATAGAGTACGACGGTATCTATTCGCACGACCCATTGGGTCAGTGCCAAATAATCAAAGGAAACGGTTTGTCCGAATTGCTGACGGCGAACGCCTTTGAGGCCGAACGGGACGAGAAAATCGTATCGGTCAGCTTCATTACCGCGAACAAGGATATGAACTACGAAATTGCCGTCTATAAAGACATACCGGACGGAAAAGCGCCTGACGCTGGCGTAAAAGCGCACAGCCAAAGCGGCAAGGCCGACACCGTGGGGTACATTTCCGTCAAACTTACTTCGCCGGTACAGGTAAAGAAGGGCGAACGGTTTGCCATTGTGGTAAAAATGGGCACGACGGACGGCTCGGAGGCGGGTTTGCCCGTGGAGACGATGCTCCCTCAGTATAGCGACTCTGCCGCTGTCGCGCCCGCTCAAAGCTATGTGTTCTACGAGGGGGAATGGCGCGACGCCTACGCTTTGTTAATGGACGACGCGAATGACGCTTATTCGGTCAGAAACTTCAACGTGTGCGTCAAGGCGTTCACCGTAGCGTCGTCCGCCGGGTCTGGAAGTTCGGGCGGCGGATGCAACGTCGGCGTCGTATCGCCGTTGCTGCTCGCGGCAGCCGGATTGTTCGGGCTGAAGATTAAAAAGAGATAATCGAGGTTCGAGGATTATGTCAGGGAAGCTCCTTATCTCATCCGCGCACCATAGCGAGGGCGAATCATTTGAGTCGAACGACTCTGTGACGATTCCCGTGAACAGGGGCGGCGGGGGCGGGGGTGGAGACGGTTGCGACGTCGGCATAGCCGGCGCGGCGGGGGTTGCGCTCTTGGCCGTCGCGGTGACGAGGCGCAGGCGCGGTTAGAAACGCGTTTTTCGTAAATGTGAAGCGGGCCTTCCGTATGGGGGCCCGCTTCGGTCATATACGGCCGCGAATCTTCTATTGTGGCGCGAGGAGATATTGATTGTTTCATGATACAATATCTCACAATTCTTTATACAATATTGAAAAGGAGAGGTGAGATGTATGGCTAGTAAGGGAATGTCTTTGCTGTGGAAGATAAGCATCGGGTTTGTTCTTGGTATCGTCTTGGGATTCGCGGTTGGCCCTATGGTGAGCGACAACGTCGTTTTAAGCGGATACGTCATGCCATTTTTGAACGTCGTGGGGAACATATTCCTCACGCTTTTGAAGATGATTATTGTACCGTTGGTGTTTTCGAGCATCGTCGTCGGGGCGGCGTCCATCGGAGACCCTAAGGCTCTGGGGCGCATAGGAATAAAGACCCTTGTGCTTTACCTTCTTACGACCGCTGTCGCCATCGTCATCGGACTCGTTCTGGGCAACGTGATACAGCCCGGCGTGGGCATGAACATAGCGGGCGCGGTGGGCGAGGCCAGGGCGGCCAAACCTTTGCTCGACGTGATGCTCGACATCTTCCCGGCAAACCCGCTCGATTCTATGATCAAGGCCAATATGCTACAGATTATAGTTTTTGCCCTCTTTGTGGGAGTGGCCGCCATATTCGCGGGCGAGAAGGGCAAGAGATTAGTCGGCGCGTTCGAAGCCTTGGCTGAGGTTATGTACTCCATGACGCACATGATAATGAACCTCGCGCCCTACGGCGTGTTCGCCCTCATAGCTGTAACGGCGTCCAAGTACGGTGTGGCCATACTCGCGCCGTTCGCTAAAGTCATAGCCGCAGTCTATATCGGCTGTGTTATTCACGCGGTCGTAGTGTACTCAGGTATGATCGTCGTTTTCTGCCGCCGCTCGCCTCTGTGGTACTTCAGGGGCATTCAGGAGGCCTCCATAACGGCTTTCGTCACGCGCTCAAGCTCCGCCACGCTCCCCATCACAATAGCCAACGTGCAGGAAAACCTCGGCGTTTCAGAGGGGATAAGCTCGTTTGTACTGCCTCTTGGGGCTACCATCAACATGGACGGCACGGCGCTCTATCAGGGCGTCTGCGCGCTCTTTGTCGCTCAGGCGTTTGGCGTAGAGCTCAGCATGAGCGCCCAGATTAGCATAATCGTCACGGCGACGCTGGCCTCTATAGGCACAGCCGGCGTACCCGGAGCGGGTCTGATAATGCTGACGATGGTTCTCACGAGCACGGGTCTTCCGATAGAGGGTATAGGCCTCGTGGCCGGCATCGACGCCGTCTTGGACGCTATGCGTACATGTATAAACGTCACGGGCGACACGGCGGTCTGCGCCGTCGTAGCGGCGTCGGAGGGCGAGAAGCTCAAAGCGTGAGGTAAACCGCTTTTTTCTGAATATTTAGCAAACCGCAGGAATTATTTTTGTTGTGCAGAGACGTTGCGCGTAACGTCTCTGCATTTTTATATCATATTTTTTATATTATATTTTGTAGAATACATTATATATTGTATATGCTACAATAATTTCAGCGATAGATGCCTGTGTTCTTTACAGAACGGGGAGTGTGCAAATGGGAAAAGGACAAAAAGAGAACAGAGTTTTGAGCGGCGTGCATTTTATGCAGGGCAATTACGCGGCGGTGGAGGGGGCTTTGGCGGCGGGGTGCGATTTCTTCGCCGGTTATCCCATCACGCCGGCCAATGAGGTTTCGGAGCGGATGTCACAGCGTTTGCCGGCTGTGGGCGGCGTGTTTTTACAGGGCGAGGACGAGCTTTGCTCCATCAACGCCGTCGCGGCGGCCTCTTTGGCGGGAGCGAAGGCGATGACGGCTACGGCCAGCGCGGGGTACGACTATCTGCAAGAGGGGCTCGAATACGGAGTGGCGGTCGAGGCGCCGATGGTTGTCGTGGATGTTCAGCGATGCCGGGGCGAGAACTTCGCCACTCAGGCTGACATTATGCAGGTTCACTGGGGCCCTGCCGGCGACCATGAAATGATAGTCCTGGCGCCAAGTTCCGTGCAGGAGCTTTTCGATTTCACGGTGAGGGCGTTCAACCTCGCAGAGGAATACCGAACGCCGGTCATAGTGCTGTCCGAGACGACCATAGCCCTGATGCGGGAGCGGTTGGTCATCCCTGAGGCGGACAAAATTGAGATAGTGAACCGCAAGTGGACGACAAAGACGCCCGAGGAATATCTGCCCTTCAAGGCGGACTCCGAATGGGGCGTGCCGGAGTTCTCGGGCATTGGGCGCGGATACCACACTATCTACTCCATCAATCCCCACGACGAAAAGGGCAGTATAGAGTGGGATCCCGACGCTTTTGAACGGCTTTACACGCGCATTCCGGCCAAGGTGGCGCGAAACCGGGGAAAAATATCGACCGTGCAGCGATACGGCTTAGACGACGCGAAAGTGGCCTTGGTCGCCTACGGCAGCGAGGTTAGGCCCTGCCTTGACGCGATGAACGCGCTGCGCGAACAGGGCAAAAAAGTGGGCGTCATAAAGCTCGACGCGCCGTGGCCGTTCCCTGAAGAAGCAATAGAGGAACTGAGCCGCAGCGTGGACCTCGTCGTGACTGTCGAGATGAACATCGGCAAGTACGCGGGCGAAATAGAGCGCGCGTGCAGCGGGCGGTGCCGCACAGGCCGCGTTACCAAAAACAGAGGGCTGATTCACTCTCCTGAGGAAATTCTGGAGAGCCTGAACGGCTTTGAGGAGGT
Organism: Synergistales bacterium; assembly: GCA_025997935.1. Lineage (GTDB taxonomy): Bacteria > Synergistota > Synergistia > Synergistales > Aminobacteriaceae > BNVG01. The sequence continues at coordinate 4,867 of BNVG01000013.1, forward strand.
GCGTTGAGGTGACTTTCCCAATAAACCCACTGCGAAAATATGTCAGAGAGGACAGAATGCCGCATTTTTTCTGCCCCGGCTGCGGTTGCGGACAGGTGTTGGGCTCCTTTCTCAGGGGCGTCGACGCCCTTTCCCTTGACATAAACAAAATGGCTACCGTCGCGGGCGTGGGATGCACGGCCCGGATTCCCGTTTACATGAAGACGGACACGCTGCACGGCGTCCACGGAAGAACTCTGCCCTGGGCTACGGGGATTAAGCTGCACTCCCCAGAGACGAAGGTAATCGTTTTCGCCGGAGACGGAGACGCGGTTTCCATCGGCGGCAACCACTTCATTCACGCCGCGCGCAGAAACTTGGATGTTTTGATGATAGTCGTGAACAATTTCAACTTCGCCATGACGGGCGGACAGGTGGCCCCGATGACCCCGGCCGGTTCGGTCACCATGACTACGCCGTACGGCAGCGGCGAACCCCCCTTCGACCTCTGCGCTCTGGCCGTCGCGGCGGGCGCGACTTATGTCGCCCGCACCGCCACGCCATACATCCCCCAGATGGATCAGGCCATTCAAAAAGGCCTCGAACACAAGGGCTTCGGCGTCGTCGAAGTTCTCTCGCAGTGCCCGACGCACTTTGGGCGTTACGCCTTGGGCAGCGGCTCTCCCGCGAAGACCCTTGACTGGATTCGCGGCATTTGCGTCCCTAAGGCCAAGGCCGATACCCTCTCACCGGAAGATTTGAGGGGTAAACTCGTCACGGGCGAATTTGTCAGCGTCTCTCGTCCGGTATTCAAGGGCAGCACGTTTTTGAAGGACGAGAATGGAGGGCATAACTCATGAGTTCCGTCGCGAAAGCCACCAGTATTCGTTTCAGCGGTTTCGGAGGTCAGGGGATAATTCTCTCGGCGGTTGTGCTGGGGGACGCGCTTGTCATACACAGGGGGCTTTACGCGGCTCAGACTCAGTCCTACGGGTCGGAAGCGCGGGGCGGTCAGTGCCAGTCCGAGCTGATGGTATCCGAAAAACCCATCCTGACGCCTATTAGCGCCACAAACGACATTCTCGTGGCCATGTTCCAGACGGCGCTCAATACTTACGTCGATTCCTTGCGTAAGGGCGGCGCGCTGTTCGTGGACTCGGAGCTTGTGAAGGATTTGAGCCGCGTTCCGTCTGAGACGGCCTGCCATAGCATACCGGCCACTCAAATAGCGAGCGGCTTAGGCAACAAAATGGCCGCCAACATGGTGATGCTGGGCTACTTTGCCGGCGTCACAAATATGATAAGTTTAGAACACCTCGACTCCGCCCTCGCCGAGAACGTCAGAGCGCAGTTCTTAGACCTGAACAAAAAAGCGATACGGGCGGGTTTTGACCTGTCGCGCAACGGATAAGCGCTATGAAGCTCTATGAGTTTCAGGGCAAAGCCCTGTTTCGCCGTTTCGGTATAGCCACGCCGGACGGAGTTCTTCGCCGAAAGGGCGATGTTCTGACGGGCGATAAGGCCTGCGTGCTAAAGGCTCAGACCCTTTCGGGCGGGCGCGGCAAAGCGGGCGCGGTCGTCCTTTGCAAAACGGAGGCCGAGCGTAACGCGAGCCTCGAAAAAATCCTGAGCATGACGTTGAAGGGCGAGCCTGTAAACGCGGCGTTGGAAGAAGAACGGGTGGAGATAGAGAAGGAGTTTTACATCTCCATCGCCTTCGACGGCGAGGCGGGCGTCCCTCTGATTATCGCGAGCGCTTCGGGCGGAATGGATATTGAGGAGGTTGCGGATAAGCACCCCGAGAAGATTTTGAAGCTGCCGTTTGACTCAATAGTCGGCCCTCTCGACTATCACCTAAGCCGGGTCGCGAAATTTCTGGGAACGCCGCGGGCTAAAGAATTGGCGAGCCTCCTGAGAAAGCTCTGCCTCGCGTATAGCGGCGTCAACGCAACTCTCTTGGAAATAAACCCTCTGGCACAGACCCCAGATGGCTTTGTCGCGCTGGACTCAAAGGCCGAGCTTGACGACGACGCGGAGAGGCTTCACACGGAGTTTTTCGACGCGCTACGCAAAGAACAGGGCGAAATCACGGGTAGTGTGGCGAGCGCGCAGCATGACACTATAACCTACGTGCCCTTGGACGGCGACATCGGCCTTATCTCAGACGGCGCGGGCACGGGAATGCTGGCTCTTGATATGATCCGCGACCGCGGAGGACGGGCCGCCGACTTCTGTGAGATGGGTGGACTGACCAACCCCGAGATAATGTACTCGGCTCTGGAGCGCGTGAGCGCGTCGGAAAAACCGCTGCGAAGCCTCTTGGTCGTTTTGATAGGGGGGTTCAACCGCATGGACGAGATGGCGGAGGGAATCGTAAAATTCGTGTCAGAGCGCGCTTTTACAAAGATACCCTTAGTCGTGAGGCTTTGCGGAACTATGGAGGAAGAGGGTAAAAAAATAATGCGGGACGCGGGGCTGAGCGTCTATGACGACCTCGATGACGCCGTGGGCGCGGCTGTAGCGGGAGAGGGTCGGTAGCCATGTCGATACTCATCAACGAAGCGACGCGCGTTTTGGTACAGGGAATAACGGGGAAATCAGGCTCGCTCCAGACAAAATCCCTATTGGACTTCGGTACGAAGCTGGTCGCGGGCGTCACGCCCGGCAAGGCGGGGCAGGAGGTTCACGGCGTGCCGGTGTTCGACTTCGTCGCCGACGCGCGCGCGGTTGTCGGCGACGTGGACGCGGCCATCAGTTTTGTGCCGCCCTTGGGTGCTCGCAGCGCGGCCATCGAGGCTATAGACTGCGGGGTAAAGTTTTTGGTTCTGACTATGGAGGGCATCCCGAAAAAAGACGTTCTGGATATTCTGGCCTACGCCGCGCCAAGGGGCGTCAGAGTTCTGGGGCCGGGGACGGCTGGGATTATAGCGCCGGGCAAATGCAAACTTGGGGCGCAGCCTACCCGTATGTTCGCCCCCGGCCACGTCGGCGTGGTCTCAAAAAGCGGCGCGCTTTCTTATGAGATAGGCAAGACGCTCACCGACGCCGGAATAGGTCAGTCAACGGTCATAGCTCTGGGCGGCGGCCCTATCTGGGGAGTGACGCAAAAGGACGCCGTGGAGCTTTTCAATTTTGACGAGGAAACGCGGGTTATCGTCCTTCTCGGCGAAATCGGGGGAGGCACGGAGATTGCCGCGGCGGAGTACATAGCGTCTCACGTCAAAAAGCCCGTGGTGTCGCTTATCGTCGGAAGGTCAGCCCCCGAGGGGAAGTCTCTCGGACACGCCGGCGCGATAATCCGGGGCAACAAAGGAACGGCTCAATCCAAGATAGAGGCTCTCACAGCGGCGGGCGTAAAAATCGCCTCGTCGCCCGCCGAGGTCGTCAGGCTCGTAAAGGAATGTCTATAAAAATCGGAGGTGTGTGTTCGTGGCGGTTACGATTGATAAAAACCTCTGCAAGGGTTGCGCTCTTTGCGTTACGGCTTGTCCCAAAAACGTTTTTGAAATATCGTCCGAGGTGAACCGAAAGGGATTTTTCGTCTCAGCTACCGTGCGCGAGAGCGACTGCGTTCAGTGCGGCGTTTGCGAAAAGACCTGTCCCGATCTTGCGATTCGCGTGGAATAGGGGTTAAAGGAAACGAAAAAAGGGCTCGCGAAAGCGGGGCTTTTTTCGTTTTGTCGGTGAGTTGCGGGGAATTGACCCTCAGAAATTAAGGACTTGCAAAATAAGTTGAGTCCATGCGAGTTCTTTCAATCGGTAATTCAGGATAATGTCACCTGAAAACAGCTACCTTCGTTCAAACGGCTTTTCACCTCGACCTTGCCTCCATGAGCTGTAACTATAGATTTCACTATCGCGAGTCCAATACCGGAACCTCCGGTCAGCCGATTACGCGATTTGTCGGCGCGATAGAACCGCTCGAAGATGAACGGTAGCTCGTCATGCGGAATGCCGACACCGTTATCCTCAACCGCAAAAAGCACGGCGTCGTCGGACTCTGAAAGAGTTATGCGTATCGTTCCGTTCTGTTGCGTGTACTTCACGGCATTAGAAAGAAGATTGCTCAAAACCTGCTGAATTCTGTCCCGGTCAATCAAGACGCTCGGGCAACTTCCATCAAGTAATACGGTAAGATTTTTGACGGCAATATCAGCCTCGAAGCTACGCAGTGTTTTTTCAACCAATTCCGAAAGATTAACCTGAGTTTTGTCGAGTTTTAGATTGTCGCTTTCGACACTGGCAAGGTTTTCCAAGTCGTTGACAAGTTTGCTTATACGTCCGATTTCTTCGTAGCAGCTTGACAGGCGCTCATGGGTAGCCTCCCATACACCCTCTATCATCGCCTCAATATGCGTGGCGACGTTGGTCAGCGGGGTGCGTAGCTCGTGGGCCACGTCCGCGGTGAGCCGTTTACGAAGGCTTTCCTGCTCGCTCAGAGAATGAGCTAATTGATTGACGGAACGCATTAGTTCGTCCAATTCTATGACGCTCGTTTTTTCTTCTATTCTGACGAGGTAGTCGCCCCTTGACATTTGTTTCGCAAACTCGGCTGTTTTTCGGATGGGGTTACTCATACGCATAGCCAAAAGCCAGCCTGTTATGACCGCAAGCAAAAGCGAAAAAACTCCGCTTCCGGCGAGTATGATGTTCAGGGAATCTAAGAAGCGGAAGTCATCATCGCTGTAAAAATAAGGCGAAAAGTAACTAATGCTGACTACGGCGATTATCTGCCCATTTCGCTTCAGATCGTAATTTTTCACTGTGAATTTGCCGGTGGAACCCGGAAAACGCTCTCGCATTTTTTGAGAAATATCTTCCATGACCTGCGCGCAGGCGCTCATGTCGTGAAATTCAGCGTCCCACAGCATCTCCTGCCGCAGACCGTACACCTTGACCACGTAACCGTCGTAAAGCGCGCGCATCCCTATGGCGTGCAGAAATTCCGCGTCCCACGTATTGGTCGCCGAGTCGTATTGCCGGTTTAAGTCCGACAAGATCGACTCGATTCTCTGTTGCTGACGTTTTTCGACGTAAGCCTCGAACTGCCGGTTGATGAAAACATTCGACACAACGCTGATGAGGGCCACGGTCAAGAGCGCCACGAAAGCGATATTCAGCGATAACTGCGTTTTCAGACTAAGTTTCTTTAGGCTGCGACTCATCGCGCCGAGCTCCAAATTTATACCCAACCCCGTGCGTGGTGAGGATATACTCCGGTTTTTTTGGATCGTTCTCTATTTTTTGGCGAAGGTTCTTGACGTGGCTGTCAACCGCGCGCTGATAACCGTCAAATTCATCTCCCAAAGCTGTGTCAATTAATTGCTCTCTCGTAAATACTTTATTGGGGCTTTTGACGAGCGCTTCGAGTATTCCGAACTCACTGGGGGTGAGAAATATCGTCTGACGGTTTTTCATGACGGCGCGGACGCCGAAGTCTATTTCCAATTCTCCGTCGTTGAAAACCAGCTTGTTGCCCGGCGAGAGAAGATATTCCCCCGACCGGCGTAGGGCGGCCTCGACCCGCGCGAGAAGCATTTTCAAGCTGAACGGCTTTGTGATGTAGTCGTCGGAGCCGATGGCAAGGCCATTCAACACGTCCTCTTCCTTAACCTTGGCGGTCAGCATTATGATGGGAACGTGAGATGTTCTGCGTATTGCCGCGCAAAATTCCTCCCCCGTCATGCCTGGGAGCATCAGATCCAGCAGGATCAGGTCGATCTTTTCCTGGTCGAAGATCTCGAACGCCTGACTGGTATCCTCGGCCCCGAACACGAAATATCCCTTGCTCTCCAGAAAGGATTCCACCACCTCGATGATTTTTACCTCGTCATCGACGATGAGTATTTTTTGACGGTCTTTGCCCATAAGAATCACTCCGTGAACTTGAAGATATTCAATAGCGCTGCCCCTACCTTTCCACAGAAGCGGTTATCCTTCAGCACAATTGCTTTGAACCCAATTTAGCATCCTCTTGTTACGCTTGTTCAAGAAATTAATCGTGTTTTCCATATAATCTCTGTATACATCAGCGGTTTGCGGTACTGGTTTCATTTTGAAATCTGGATTAAATTCCGTGAACATTTTTACCACAGTATAGTTTTCGTTGACTATATCCTGTAACAAAAAGAACTTTATATAGCCCTCGAAATTGTCAAATATTGCAAAATAACCCGAATATCTATTAAGGCAACCATGAAGCGGACTTTCTTCGCCATTATAGAAACGGCGTATGCATTCTACAGTCAGGTCAAATCGGTCAGAGATCTTGTGATTAAGCCCTCGTTCTCCGTTGATGGTTGGCCTCTCTTTCCCGTCGTAAAGGACTCTATTACCTGGGAACAACATCATTCCTCCGATTGTATACGAGAGATTATAAAACTTCTCCAAATCAGCATTTGGCAATAGCGACAAATATTGAGGCTTGTTTGACCGCCGTGTGAATGTTGGAATCACGCTATCGCTTGTCAAAAAAAATTCGCCAAGTACCGATTTGTGATAGAGATACGAGCCTTTGTGTTTATCGTCTAATTCAAAAATCATTCCACAAGGCAAAGGCTTCGTCCACAACAATCTGTGATAACGCTTTAAAGTCGGGCTATATTTATCAGGGTCGCGTTTTTCCCCACTCTTACTTGGCTGTGTGTCGCTTTTCATGTTGAAAGCTATATCAAAAGATACATCGCGCAAAGGTCAACACCTCTAAATTTTTAAAACGTTATTACACCTAAGAAAAAGACTGATTAGAGCATAGAGAGCAGGGCCCGCTACTACGCAAACCTCCGGTTCTGACCAAAAGTGGACTCATCGATGAAGCTACTAAGCGACCGACTCAGCTCATACTTCGCCGGTCGTCTGCTTATGACCCCCAGAGCTGGAGCCCCCTTTGGCCATTTAATCAGCGCTTCCGATATTCAGTGCGGCAATCCCGGAGATCGCCGCGCCCAAAATACAACACTACACGACATCGTATCCGCAGTTTTCGATAGCCGCTTTCAAGTCGTCGCTCGATACTTTAGCGGCGTCATATCCCACGGAAAATCGTACTGCCAACGCCAATCAACGCGTTTTCCAGTTCGAGAAAATGACCTTGGCTTTGAGCAAAAAGTCTTTAGTGATGGTAATACCTCGCTCGTCCACTGTTTTGTACTGCGCGGTGATGGGAACCGGATTGCAGCCGCCGCGGACGATTTCGATGTCGCTTGTCCTGAACCGGTTGCCGCAGTTCTGACATACAAAAACACTTCCCGCCTGCTTGTAGTAGCCTCTTCCCGAGCCATAGCAAACCTGGCAGGTATTGAAGGCTGTGCGTATTGTCCCGTCCGGGGCCTTGACCGCGAAAATTTCCATTTTTGTCCCTTCGATGTCGAGCGGATAAAATGTCGCCGTCTCAGTGATTTCCTCGGCTGGGATGTACAAGTCCCCGTTTTCAAGCGCTCCCGCGTAGACGGCGGACGCTCCAAAAACAACAACAGCCACCGCTAAAACGACCAATGCGCTTTTAATAACCGCGCTTTTCACATTTGTTTTTTGTGTCATTTTAATCTACTCCTTACCTCAAATCCAAATCTCTGTCGTTGTCCTCGGTCTTTTTGGACTCCGAACCCCTTCTCACGCACAGCAGGTAAGCCGCTATCCCTATCAACGGTAAAACGCAATGCCAATGAGTTGCCATAAACTCCATATCATCACTCCTCTAAGTATTTTATCAGCGCGGCTGAGCGCAGCATGGGCAGGAAACCCCCGCATAAAATTCACTCTCGGATTTCTGGGCGGCCTCGTTGCCGGAGTCAGCTTTTTTCTCCGGCGATGCCGCGAACAGCTCGGCGAAGGGATCGGAATCATAATCGTTTTCGGGGTTTTTCGCGTCGCCGGCCTCAGCGGGCGCTGCGGGAAGTGTGGCGGCGGCTACCGTCTGATTGCCCGCGTCTTTTTCGACTACCGTTATTTTGCCGCGAATCATTCCCATCCAGCAGGTGTAGGTGAAAGTTCCGGTTCGCTTTGGTGTAAATTCCACAATGTTGTCGCCGAGTTCCAGCTTCTTTTGTAGCCTGTCATACTCTGGAATGATTATCCTGTTGTTACATCCGTTGATTGTTCCGGGCTTTGCGTAGATATTCCAGCGGACTGGGACGCCGACTTGCACTTTGATGGGGTCGTAACGGCCGGATTTGAGTTCTGTCCTGACAAGCTGAACAACCCCGCCCTCAACCTGACCGGACTCCGGTTGCGAGACTACGCCGGTCGCCACGTCAAGCGACGCCGAATCGGAATCAAAGGAAAACCCCGTCAGGTTCATTCCGTTGCCGAACATGGCGACCCCCATAATAACAACCATCGTGGCTCCTACCGTCATCATCCCGCGCGTAAATTTTTTGCTCAGTATGGAAGAGAGCGCGCTCAAGCCGAACATCAGCGGCAAGGTTCCGGCGCTGAAGACAAACATAGACATCGCTCCTCGGACAAAACTGCCCGTGGAAAGCGCGTAAAGCTGCATGGCCTGCAACGGGCCGCAGGGCATGAATCCGTTGAGTAAACCTACGAAAAGAGGCCCGTTATTTTTCCGCGCGCTGATTTTGTCGGCGAAAATTTTGGGCATACGCGGGGTGAAACGCCGGAGCCACGGAAAGACGTTCAACATGTTGAGTCCCATGACGACCATAAAAACCCCCGCGATAAGCTGTATCGCGCCCCTAAAGCTCTCCGACGGACTGACGACCGCGCCCAGCGCCCCGACGAGTCCGCCGATAAGCGTATAGGAGATGACTCTGCCCAGATTGTACAGAAATCCGGATCGAATTACCAAAAATTTCATCGCGTGAGGCATGGAGGGCAAAGTGGAATTTGACAACGACTGCGAAAGGTTGATTCCCCCGCACATGGCTACGCAGTGAACCGACGTGAGCAGCCCGACCGTAAATAACATCCCGTAACCCATCCCCGCCTTTGCCTCCGGGAAGTTGTAAAAAACATTGAGCAAATCGAAGCGGTCGAGAATAGCGTAAAGCTCATAGAGGGCGATAGAAATCCATATAACCTTCAATACAGTGTCCGAGGTTCTGTGTCGCTGTTCCTCCTCCGCCATATGGTAATCCAATCCCTCAATGAGTTTCTCTATAGCGCCGATGTCGATGATAGACGCGTTGTATGTGACCTGAACATTGCCGTCTGAGAAGTTGGCCTTGACGCCAAGAACACCCGCCGTTCCTTTGAGTTTTTTCTCTATCTTGCGCTCGCAACTCACGCAGGTCATGTCGGCGACCCTCAACGTTTTTGTTCTGGTATTCTCTGGCATGTCCTAATCCCCCTTCCTTGAACCGTAAATTTTTTATTCGATACTGAGAATATTAGCAGAGTAATTTGTAGAAAGTGTGGAGAAGGGGAAAATTTCGTATCAGAAAACTGCCCTAAAAAAGCGGCAGCTTGGTCTGGCTTATGCAACACGCGCGTTTTTATGGCGGCTTCTATTTCAGGTCAAACGGCTTCAAAAACTTTTCGGCCTCGAATTTTCTGCCGCGTGAATCCTCCAACGGAACCTTTGCGTAGGCCCAGCCCTCAACCTTGGACGGGTCTACTCCGGCGTCTATAAGTACCTTGGGATCCAGCACAAATACAAGGTCTTTATCGTTCTTGCCCATGTCTTTGGCCCACTCCACAAGATTTCCGTCGGCCACGGTAACTCCGTAATGATCCAGCGCCGCGTGATAGCCCACCGTCTCCCTGTCCAACTTCACTATCTGCTCGAACGAAGAAATCGCCGTGACTTCGCCGTCATAAATCAACGGCTCCTTGGACAGTTTTCTGCCAACCATGAGTTTATCTCTTTCCTTCAGCATCCCCTTCATCTCAGCAGGCAGTTTGTTCAAATCCAGTCCGGCATTTACGAAAGGTTCGGCGTCAAAGCAGAGGTATGTGTCGAGCATTTGATGACTGCTCACCTCGGCGCGCCACCAAAAAGCCGCCTCTCCGTCCGGCGCCGTCAATATCCACATTTTTTCCATGTCATCAATCACCGGAGGAAACTCCAGAGCGTCGATCATCGCCTTGAACGACGTGACGGCCGTCTGTCCGATAATATCCGTGTTGAACGCCGCGTTTGCCTCACGCTCTGAATAAACCGCCAACGCCCCCAACAACAAAACCGCCGCCATTTTACCTATCGTCTTCTTCATCATTTTCAAATCCCTCCAAATAATATTTTTGCTCATATAGAGCGGTTTGGTCTGAATCCGCGAAGCCTCAGCGCGTTGGTCAGAACCGAGACGGAGCTGAGCGACATTGCGGCAGCGGCTAAGATTGGGTCAAGTAGCGGCCCCCCGAAAAGGAAGCGCAACACTCCAGCCGCCACCGGAATGCCCGCCGTGTTGTAGGCGAACGCCCAGAACAAATTTTGCTTGATGTTGCGGATTGTGCTCCGGCTGAGCTGTATCGCCGTCGGAACATCCATCAGGTCGCTACGCATCAGGACGATGTCGGCTGACTCCATCGCCACGTCCGTTCCTGAACCTATCGCTATCCCAACGTCGGCTTGTACCAATGCCGGGGCGTCGTTTATTCCATCGCCAACCATCGCGACCTTACGGTTCTCTTCCTGGAGTTTTTTTACCTCGTTGGACTTATCTTGAGGCAAAACCTCCGCCAGCACCCGATCAATTCCCACCTGTTTCGCTATGGCGTTCGCGGTTTTGAGATTGTCGCCTGTGATCATAGCCACGGTAATTCCCATATTCCTGAGAACCTTTATGGCTTCCTCGCTACTTTTCTTTACAACATCCGCAACCGCGATAATTCCCGCCAGCTTGTTGTCAAGAGCGATGTACATCGGCGTTTTTCCTTCTCCGGCCAAACGATCAGAGTCGCTTTCCAGTTCTCCGAGTGAAATTCCCTTTTCGTTCATCAACTTTCTGTTTCCGGCGTAGATATGAGTGTTCTCTATTGTGGCCTCGATGCCTAAGCCGATGAGAGCCTGAAAGTTTATCACGGGGAGGAACTCCAATTTCTCTTCCTCGGCCTTGCGGACAATAGCCTCGCCCAGAGGATGTTCAGACCCTTTTTCGGCTGACGCCGAAAGCAGGAGCAGGCGTTTTTCGTCAATCTCTCTCGTGATTACGATGTCCGTGACCTCGGGTTTACCCTCTGTTATAGTGCCGGTTTTGTCAAAAACTATGGTATCTATCTTGTGCGTTGTTTCAAGCGCCTCGCCGCCTTTGAATAATATTCCATACTCGGCTCCTTTGCCTGTGCCCACCATAATCGCCGTTGGTGTGGCCAGCCCCAAAGCGCAGGGGCAAGCGATTATCAGAACGGAGATGAAGATGGTCAGGGCCAGGGTGACGTCCTTCGTGTACCAGAACCAAGCGACGGCTGCGGCGACCGCGACGACGCAGACGACGGGAACGAAAACGCCGGAAACGATGTCGGCCATAGCCGCGATGGGGGCCTTGGAGCCTTGGGCGTCCTCTACTAATTTGATAATCTGAGCAAGGGCCGTGTCGCTGCCAACTTTTGTCGCTTCGAAGCGTATAACGCCGTTTTTGTTGATAGTAGCGGCGAAAATTTTATCGCCCGGCTTCTTGTCGATGGGAAGGCTTTCCCCGGTCAGCATTGATTCATCGACTGCGGAATGTCCCTCTGTGATCACTCCGTCTACCGGGATTTTTCCTCCGGGCCGAACGAGAATAACATGGCCAATTTCTACCTCATCAATTGGAATTTCTATCTCTTTATCGCCCTGAATAACCGTAGCCGTCTTGGGGGCGAGGCCCATTAGTTTCTTGATGGCCTCTGAGGTTTTCCCTTTGGAAATAGCTTCGAGAGTCTTGCCCAACAATATCAGCGCGATAATGACTCCGGCCGACTCGAAATACAGGTTGTTTACAGAGCCGAAATTCTGATTGAAGATAGTGTCGTAGCTGGCCCACAGGCTGTAGAGCACGGCGGCGGAGGTTCCTATCGCGATGAGGGAATCCATGTTGGGGCTACCCTGGAAAAACGCCTTAAAACCCACCGTGTAAAAGTTGCGCCCGGCAATAAGAATAGGGACTGTGAGGACGATCTGAACGATGATGTAGTTCAGAGGATACTGCATGGGACGAAGGCTCGCCGGAAAGGGAAGCCACCAAAGCCACCAAATCATGGAGGCCATCGCTAAGTAGAGCAGGGGAGCGCCGAAGATTGCCGCGACGGTAAATTTTCGGCGGAGCGCGCGAATTTCTTTTTCCTTACGCAGTTTGTCCTCGTCCACCGCGCCGCTTTTCTGCGCCTCTAAGGCCTTATAGCCCGCATTCTCTATCGCGGCGCGCAGAGCGGAGAGTTTTGCCTGCTGCGGGTCGTAGGAAACGGTCGCTTTTTCCGTAGCGAAGTTGACCGAGGCGGACAGCACGCCCTCAACCTTGCCGAGCGCCTTTTCGACTCGCTTCGCGCAAGCCGCGCAGGTCATTCCGCCGATGGGAATAGTGGCGCTGCTTTTCGCGCTCGTCTTCAAAACGTTGTAGCCTGTGTCGATAATTTTTTTCTCGATGTCCTGGAGCGCGAGCCGCGTTCCATCGTACTCGACCGAGAGCTTTTCCGTGGCGAAGTTGACGCTGGCGCTGGCGATCCCCTGAAGTTTGCCCACCGCTCTCTCAATGCGCTTCGCGCAGGCCGCGCAGGTCATTCCTCCAATTGCAAGAGTCTGTTTTTCCATTATGTCGCTCCTCTCTCTGACTTATGTAATTTCTGTTGGAAACGATACCGCTACTTTACCATCAATGCCAATTAACGAGCCTCTTGCATCCATATTCATCAACCGCCGCCGTACTCGTCTCGCGTTGTCTTAATCTTATCTTGACGGCTGGAATATTAACAAATGAATTTGTAGAAAATGTGTGCACAAAGGTAAAAAATTTTGCCAATGAATATGTCGCCCTCGACTGAATCATCCAAAAAATAAAGGAAATTTGCGCTCTGCATGGGACGCGCTCCAATTCTTGACAGCGCGGGTGGAGAATGATTTAGAGTTGACAGAAAACGCCCAGGCGGGGGAAAATAGCCGTGGGGTGAGCGTGGTGGAAAAGCTGGAGAGAGTTGATTATCAGACGCTGAGAACAGAATCGGGGCGTAGTATCGAAGAAGCGGATAGTAGCGACTGGATTGTTCGATCTAATGGGTCGCGAGCTTTAGGTATCATTGATACAAGTATGGCCGAACGTGCGGCGATCGCGCCTGGTGAAATTTACGTTAATGTTGGGATGGTTCGTCATTCTGATATAGGTAACGAAAAAGGCGGCGCCCACGGCTCGCAAATACGCGAGGCAGGATATGAAAGTGTTTTAGAGGCTGTTGTAGATGTTTTGTCCAACCATACTGAATTACGCAAGGGGCCTTCTAACAACTCTATTTTACTTGTTAGACGTTTAAGGTGGACGAAACCTGACAAAGTGAACAGCGCGAGTCCTGTTGTTATAATTGGCGCTGAACTGGAAACCGATGGAGCTTACCATGCCCGGACAATTCGTCTTGAAAGGGATAGGTCAATAGACAAAAACAAATTGCTCTCCGCGAGGCGCGAACCCTACACCACCGACCCTGCTTCCGATGTGGCTTTAGATCCTGTGAGTCCTGCAACGCAGGGGGACTCACAGCTTTGGAGCGCGAACCAAGAGAGCAATTTACACAGAACTCTACCACCACCAGACAAAAACGTCAACAGTAATGAAGCCGACAGCGAAATAAACGCGCAGGGCCGTCCCGAGAGTGGCGGCTCTGCTTATAGGTAGGGTGTGGATGCCGAACAGGAGCAGATCAAGGCCGAAAATGAGCGCTTTAGAAAGAAAGAAGCCCTGATCAAGCGCCTTAAAACCAAGCGCGACGCGCTCCACAAAGAGAAGGCCGACATACTCAAGACCGTCAAACATATCGCGAATATGGCGAGGGACGCCAACTATACTGGCCTCAAGTTTTCAGACACAAAAAATGGAATCTTCAATGGAGTGACTTAAAATAGAGTCGGTTAAACAACATTATTCCTTATTACTTGATAGAATTATGCGAAACATAAGATCTAACGTAATATGGTCAGACCGTCTCTCTATATCGGTATTTACATTGTGTTTTTCGGTCATCTCGAGGAAGGAGGAGGATTGTTTTGGCTACCAAATGGACAAGACAGAAAATCTTGCCAAATGATTATTTGTCGTCGCAGAGATTTGACGTTTTTTCTGGTGTGTTAATATTTGTGATTTTTTTTCAGTTCGTTCCTTTGAGTTCGAAGGTGAAAGATGCGTTTCCGCCAATACTGGAGTCTTGCGTGAGCTATGGGATTTTCGGTTATGGGTGCGTTATCTTGTGTTCCAGAATCAAACATCATTATGAGCAAAGCAGTTCGTTTTATTCTGGTATTCTGAGCTTAATATCCGCTTTATGGCTGTTTTTCAATATGTGTTTCTATTTTGGTTTTGTAGGGTTTTTCTTGTTCGCGTTGCTTGCGCTGCCTTGTGGCTATTTACATTTTATCCGCAAAAAAGAAGACTTCGCTTTGTTGTATCTGGCTATTATTTCTTTTTTCTGCCTTTTCGCCGTCATCGGCGCAATGTGGATCGCAATAGTTTTAATGTGTTTCTTCGGCGTCGTTATTAAAATTATTCAAAGTGACGATTCATCTGTAAGATTCAAAGAAGATATCAGCGTCCATTTTTTATTAGGGACACGCAAAACATTTGGGATCTTCCAAGGAACTGGAGGAGTGGTTTTTGTTTATTTATACGTGTATGCCAATAAATGGATAAAAATTCCTCTTGCCTTGCAGCTGATGCTGTGGGGAGTGTTTTTGTGGCATTTAACGATGACGGCGATATTTTATTATGCCATTTTAGAGTGTCACAAAGATATTGTTTTTTCTGAGGTTGACACTACAATTCAGACGAATCGAGGAGAAGATGACCATGAAAGAGTTTGAGGCAAAAATTTCTTGCGATTTAGAGGCCGGCGTTATCCGTTACGAAATACCCATTGAGGCGTATCGCGATACAGCAGAATACCAGATTGACGCGCCGCTTCATGGATGTTACCATAACCTCAATTCACATTCTTCATATCTTCATATTTCTTGATCCATAAAGGAGTGATGTTATATGTCTGTGCCTAAGGTGTACGTGAGCCTGCCGATTCAGGAGGCCGGGCTTGAGGTTTTACGGGGGAAGGTCGACTATAAAATTTGGGACGGCGAAGGCGCTCCGAACAGAGACGATCTGTTGCGTGACTTGAAAGACGTAGAGGGGCTTTTGTCGGGACTTCCCGTCCGTGTGGACTCGGAGCTGCTCGACGCCGCGCCCAATCTGAAGGTCGTCAGCAACTACGCCGTCGGGTACGACAACATCGACGTGAAGGCCGCCACGGCTCGCGGAGTGTGCGTAACGAACACGCCCGATGTCCTCACGCCCGCGACGGCGGACTTGACGCTTGCCCTCATATTGGCGAGCGCGCGCAGAATAATAGAGGCCAACGCCTTTTTGCGTAGCGGCGACTGGAAGGTCTGGGCGCCGGAGCTTCTCGTGGGGCGTGAGGTTAGCGGTAGCACGCTTGGCGTAATAGGCATGGGCAAAATAGGGCAGGCCGTTGCGCGTAGGGCAAAGGGCTTCGATATGAAGATAATTTATCATGACGCGAATCACTCAAGCGACGCCGAGCAAACGCTTGGCGCGAAGTACGTCACAAAAGAAGAGCTTTTGAAGGAAAGCGACTTCGTAACGTTGCACTGCGTCCTGAACGACGAGACCCGAAACCTCATAGGCGAGAAGGAACTGAAGACTATGAAGAAGACCGCCATCCTGA
Source organism: Synergistales bacterium (assembly GCA_025997935.1). Taxonomy (GTDB): domain Bacteria; phylum Synergistota; class Synergistia; order Synergistales; family Aminobacteriaceae; genus BNVG01. The sequence goes on from BNVG01000013.1 coordinate 20,656, forward strand.
TAAACGCCGCGCGCGGGCCGTTGGTGGATCAGGCGGCGCTTTTCAAGGCTTGCTCTGAGGGCTGGATTTGGGGCGCCGGGCTCGACGTTTTCGTGAAAGAGCCTGTGCCGCTCGACGAGCCGCTCCTGACGTTGCCCAACGTGACGACCGTGCCCCACATAGGGAGCGCGAGCAGAGTCGCGCGGGACGGCATGGCGCGCGTGTCCGCCTCGAACCTGTTAGACGCCGTCTCGGGCAAGAGGCCGACTAACCTCGTCAACGTCGAAGTTTGGAAAAACTGAAAATACATAAAGGAGGAAACCGAAATGTTGTACAAGTTTGATTCTTTAGAAAATTCCATTATGGAGAAGCCGCGCGGCGGCCCCGGTAGCATGGAGTGTCACTTTGCCTTCAAGATGGGCGAAGCCCCGGCGGGAAGCCCGTTTCAAGTCGTCGCTCACCAGATTTTGCAGCCGGGGAGCGGCCTCGGGTATCACCAGCACACAGAGAACGAGGAGCTTTACTACATCCTCTCAGGACACGGCACGTTCACCGATAGCGACAAGACCGAGAAACAAGTCGGCCCCGGCGACTTCACGCTGACGCTGAAGGGCGAGTGGCATGGCCTCATCAACACCGGAAACGAGCCGCTGGTGTTTGTGGCTATTATCGTTAAAAACTAAGGAACAAAGGGGCGACCGAGGACGGTCGCCCCTGCGGGTAATCTATCTTATTATCTCACCCTTGATATAAGCGTTATAGACGTTCTCGAACCAATCGCCATTTGTGGGTATGGGGCGGACAGGAGACCACTGAAAGCGGCAGGCTGGGAGACCGTCGTCCCCGAGTTCCAAGTGAACCTCGCAGACCCGGTCGGAGAAAGCGCCGCCGTCTAACGGGGTCGGTATACCGCGCTCCGCGCAGTTGGACGTGTCTATCTCCGCCTCCGAATCACAGACCAAGTAAGATCCTCTGCTACGACCGCCACGCTCTATATATTCCGTGATGGCGGAGAGGTACGCTAATTGCGTCAGGAGTATATCCCTATTTATCAGCGCGTTCAAAATCCCGGCAGTATCCCGTGCGTAGCAACGCGACTCGAAAGAAGCCAGAAGCGCGCGCGTCGCGTCTATGGCCTCGCGCACTTTGCTGGTCGGGCGTACGAAGGCCCCGCACGAGTCCATGAGCATCTGAGCGTGACTTCTCTGCTCCGCCGGACTCTCGGCCTCAGAGCCGCGCGTCATTATCTTTTTTATCCGCGCCGACGCCTCCGCAATCGCGCGTTCGGCGTTTTTGAGAAATTCCTCTGTTGAGGGCGGAGTTTCATAATCCGGCGTTGCGTAATTTGCGGCTATGAACTGCGCCGCTCTGGTACTGCCGACCTGTGTCGAGTTGAGAGCCGATCCGCCCGGACGATGGACGCCGAGAGTTCCCGCCACTTCGCCCACGGGGAAGAAGTGCCTTAAATTACTCTCCCACCATACGTTCACGGCCAAACCGCCGTTGTTGTGCTGAGCGCAGACGGATATTTCCAGCGCCTCGCGCTCTAAGTCAATCCCGTTGTCTAAGTACAGCCTGTAGGCCGGGGAGTTCATGCTCTTCAATCTCTCTATCGGCGCGCTCTGCGTCGCGCCCGATTTCTCTAAGTACGTTCGCGTCACGTCGTCGAGCAAACCCCACGCAAGCGCGCCTCCTTTGTCGGCGGCTCGTGGGTTTCGCCTGAAGTCGAGAAAGACGCGCCGCTCCCGCTTCGTCTCCATAAATACGGCCACGTCTACGATGGACGATCCGCCGCACCCCAATTTGCCTGGGTCGAACGGCCACTGGTAGCCCTTTAGAAAAATGGCGCGGGTCATCTCCGTCGCGGTAGCGAAATAACCGTCCAGGAACTCTCTCGCGTCGTTGCCACGCGCGTCAGTCGATATATACGTCGGCAAAACTTGCTGATACGAGCCGGAGAGGTTCCATCTGAAAGCGGTCGAGGCTATGCCGTACTGGGATTCGGTCAGGTTGACCCCGGCCGCCCCGGCCTCGAGCGCCGCGCCGGTGGCGCAGGTCTGGCTTTCGGGATAGACGGAGGCGTGATAGATTCCTGACGGGCCGCCGGTCGCGTAGACGACATTTACGCAGTTGAAAAGAACCAATTCAGGCCCGAGGTCGGGATCAAAATCGGAATTTACGTCAACAGCCAAGAGGCCGACGGCCTTTTTTGAGCTTCCCTCGGAGGCTGTAATTATATCTATAACTCTGTAACCGTCGAATACGGGAATACCGCGCCGCGCCACCTGCTCCTCTAAGCGCTCGGTCATATAACGCGACGTTAGAGGCCCGCAGGACGTCGCCCTTTGTCTCGGGTCGTGGTCGGTCTTGTAGCCGACGGTTTCTCCGTATCGGTTGTGGGGGAACGGAACGCCTATCAGGGCCAGCTTGTGAAAGCACCGAGCCGACATCGCGGCCTCGGCGAGGGATATGTCCCCGTGCATACTCCCTCCGCCGAACAGGGTGTTTGCCATGTCTAAGACGGAGTCCGGCTCGCCCCCCGCCATCGTGAGCTTGTAGTACGTCTGCTTGTCCGAGCCGGTGTTGCGGGACGTTCCCATCCTGACGCCCTCAGTCACGACGGCAACAGACACCCCAAGGCTGCCCAGCGTGTCCGCCGCGTTGTATCCGGCGGCCCCCGTGCCTACAACCACGGTGTTGAAACTGTACGCCTTCAGCGCGCGTCCCCCTGTCACGATTTCCTTATGTTCGGTCAATGATCGATTTCCGGTTATAGGCACGTTTTTGTCTCCTTAAACTCAGGCCCTTCTACAGCCTTCGGATATGAAAGCCTCCGTCGACGTTGACGACTTGTCCTGTGCCATAGTCGAACGCGCCGCCCGAGAGCGCGAACACAGCGTTCGCCACGTCCTCGGGCTTGCCCCACCGGGCGGTGGGCAATCCGCCGTCCTCTAAGATGAATTTGTCGTACTTCGCTTGAACAGCGCTCGTCATGTCGGTCTGGATTATTCCGGGGCGCACCTCGAAGACCGGTATGCCGTAAAATGACAGCATATCGGCGAAAAGCGTCGTGACCATCGAGATTCCGGCCTTCGCTATGCAGTACTCGCCCCTGTTCACGGACGACGTGTAGGCCGACATGGAGGAGATGTTGACGATCCTCGGGCGGTAGTCGTCTGAAGCCGCTTTTTTCCATTCAATCATACCGTTCGCGAATATTTGGCTCATAAAAAAAGTCCCCTTGAGATTTGTGCCGAGAACGCGGTCGAAGCTCTCCTCCGTCGTCTCTAAGATGTTCAGCCTGACGGCAGGGGCGATTCCCGCGTTGTTCACCAATACGTCAATCCTGCCGTACTTGTCCGATATTAAACCAAACGCGGCCCTTCGGTCGGAATGGTTCGATATATCGCAACGAACGTAGAACACATCGTGTCCGGCGTCTCTCAGAGCCTGGAGGTTCCCGCTCGCCCGTTCTTCCCCGGACGAGCCGCTCATAATGACCCGATACCCGTTTTCCGCGAACTTTTTCAGGATTCCGTAGCCGATGCCCCGCGACGAACCTGTCACAAAGGCCGTTTTTGTTTTCTCGCCCATGACTCACCTCTTTCTCGTGCTTGCCCACAGAGATACCAAAATAACCGAGCCGTAGATAATTTGCCTTATAGGCTCCGCCACTCTGACTATCGTGAGCAGGCTGTTCAGGACGATAAGGGCGAGCGCGGAGACGAAAGAGCCGACGTAGCCTCCACGCCCTCCCGAAAAAGCCGTGCCGCCCATAATGACGGCCGCCATTGAGATAAGCCGGTAGTCGAAGCCCCACTCGAGCGTGCCGACCCCGACGTTCCCCGTCACGACCAAGCCCGCCGCCATAGACGAAACGGCGCTCATCACATACACGACCACGAGCGTCGCCGGTACGTTGACGCCCGAGAGCCGGGCGGTCTTTTTGTTGGAGCCGACCGCGTATATGCGGCGTCCCAGCGTCGTGAAGTGCAGAATAAACAGAGTCACAGCCGACATCACTAACCATATAAGAACGGCCACCGGCAACTTCGCGAACGTCCCCACCCCCATGAACTTCACCAACGGCGACGCGGCTCCTCCGGCGACGCCGCCGGAGTACACCAAAGCCGCTCCCTGAATCACTATGCTCATGGCTAATGTCATTACAAAGGGATTTATGCCGACGAACGCGACGGCGAGACCGTTGACCAATCCAATTATGACGGCCACGCACAAACAGACGGCGAACGCCTCCGGGTTGTTCGCGTCCTTCCCCTGCAATATGCTCGCCGCCACCACGTTGGTCAGTATAGCCACAGACCCCACGGAGAGATCGACCCCCGCCGACAGTATGGCCAAAGTCTGCCCTATGCATATTATCCCGAGAGGAGCCGCGAGTCTCAGCAGATTAAACAAGTTGCCCGAGGCCAGAAAACCAGGCGCGATAGTCCCGGCGGCGGCCAACAGGCAGACCACAAGCGCGGCTATCGTGACGGAGTTTCCCAGCGCGGGGTTTTTGATTATTTTTATCATGACTCGGCCCTCTCCGCGTAGCGCGTCCTCAGCGCGGCGGCCGTCACGGCTATCACCAAGAGGAGCCCCTTCAACACGTACTGCCAGTACATCGAAACCCCTATATGGTTGAAGATGTTGCCGAGCGTCGTTATGAGAAACGCCGCAACCGTGGTTCCGACGACGCTGCCCACACCGGTTGAGAAATTGGCCCCGCCCGCTATGACAGCTGTCATTGAGTCCAAGGAGAACGGGACGCCGGACAGCGCGTCGCCCGAACCCATCCGGGCGGACAAAAACAACCCGGCCAGCGCGGCGAAGAAACCCGCTGACACGTGAGCCGCCACCTTGGTTTTCATAATGCTTATGCCGGACGTGTACGCGGACTGCTCTCCGCCGCCCACCGCCCGGATATGAAACCCGATAACGGTACGGTCAAGCGCGAAGCGAGACAGGACGACAAATAACACGAGAAGCAAAAGAGGCGCGGGGACGCCCAAAATTTTTACGTCGATAAGTTTCATATATGTATAGGGGATATAACCGCCCGGTGACTCCATGAGCCACAGCGCCAAGCCGAGAAGCACGGAATTTGAGGCGAAAGTAGTCACCATCGCGTCTATTTTTATTATTGAGGTCAAAAGTCCGTTGATAACGCCTATGGTCACGCCTATGAGGATGGCCAGAGCCGCGACGGAGGCCATAGATACGGCGGAGTCCGCCATTAGAGAGGCCGCCGTCACGGTTACTATGCTGATAACGCCGCCGACGCAGAGATCCACGTCGCCCGCCAGTATGGCGAAGCTCTGACCGAGGCTCACCAATCCCAGGGCGACCATCTGAATTATCACGTTGTTGAGATTGTACGGCGAGCGGAACGACTCCGACGCGGCCATAGCCAAGGTAACGGCGACGACGGTTATGACGGTTATCGGGGCGGACGGCGTCAGCAAGAGACGCTTCAGTTTACCGGGCGCTGCGTTGCCCTTTTGCGCGTCGCTCATGCCGCTCCCTCCGTACCTAAGCCCCACATCGCCCGCATGACGCGCTCTCGGTCTATAGCTCCGTCCGCGCCGCTCACGAACTCCTCGGAGATTCGTCCGGCGTAGACGACCAATATTCTGTCACAGACGAGCAAAAGCTCCGATATGTCGCCGGAGACGATGACGATGCCGCTTCCGTCGTCCGCCAATTTTCTGATCAGCAGGTATATGTCCTCCTTGGCTCCTACGTCTATCCCGCGAGTTGGCTCTGAAAATAGCAACGCCGACGGCTTGCAGGCGAGGCATTTGGCTATGACGACTTTTTGCTGATTGCCGCCGGAGAGCGATTGAGCCGCTCTTGTCGGGTCGTCCGTGGATAGCCTGACGTCCGCCATGTATTGCCGCAGCTCCGCGCGAGCCTTAGCGCCTCTTTTCATGACGCCGACCGCGGAACGCTCCCGCAGTGTTGAGAGCGTCAGGTTTTGTCCGATGTCGAGCTGCAGACAAAGCCCCTCCTCCTTGCGCTCCTCCGGCACGAAGACGATGCCTCGTGACAGAGCGTCGGAGGGTTTTTTTAGTGTAACGGGCGTACCGTTCAGGATTATTTGCCCGCCCGTCACACGGATGTCGCCGTACAGAGCGCGCAGAACGGCTCTTTGCCCCTGCCC
>BNVG01000014.1 GCA_025997935.1 Synergistales bacterium
ATTGGGTATACGGAGAGCCATGCCGCAATTTCTGTAAATCTCCAATATTGGGTTTGCGGTTTTCATGACCTCCTTCATCGTGTGAAAATTATTTTCTCCGGGAAAGCCCGCGTTTGAAATAATCACAACATCGGGCATTTTCGAAGTGTTTGCCATATCAAAGCTGCCGTTATTTTCTTCAATGCGCGGCGATTTGATCGGAATGAGGCGGTCTAAAAAATTTTTCATACATGCCGTCATGCTCCACATATAGACAGGCGTGGCAAAGCACACTACATCCGACTCCCTGTATAGCGCCAATAAACCTTCCATATCGTCACGCAAAACACATTCCCCCGGCGTTTTGAACCAACACGAAAAACAACCCTTGCAAAAACTGATTTTCTTGTCAATCAGGAATATATTTTGAGCTTCAGCGCCGCAAGACACGGCGCCATTCAAAAATGCCCGCGCAATTACATTTGTGTTGCTGTCTTTGCCCTTCGGGCTTCCGTTGAAAACCGTTATTTTCATACAATCATCCCCCGCGCTTGCAAAGCCACGCCTCCGGCTCTCCCCGGCAGCTCGCCCACGATGATTTCTTCGGGCGTCATATCCGCTTTCTCCGCTACTTCGCGAAGCGTCATAAAGCGAAAGCCGTCCGCCTTTGCCCTCAGAAGAAAATTCTCAAACACTCCAAGTTTAGAAAGCCCCTCCATCTCGGCGTGTACCGTCAATACGTTCCATTCCACGTTCAATAAACCAATCCAAACATCCGGCAACGATTCGTCCGTCACGCCGTCCGCGCCCAATATCTCATCCATTGTGGGCAGAGTCGTCGGTATCTGCGGGACGGAAAAACGGCGTGATTTGTATTCTGGCATAAAAGGAGAATAACCCCTCGTATCGCTGGCGTATTTCAATTTCAGGCGCTCCTGCGCGGCGAGGCTCGCTTCGGAGACTTGCCAGCCCGGCGCGGCGTAACATGACGGTTGGCAACCTGATATTTTTTCAAACATCGCGGCGGCTTTGTTGTACAAAAGCTCAAAATCGTTTTCCGACATCGGTTGCAGCTTGTCTTGGGTCAGGACGTGATCCCAGGCGTGTACCCCGCAGTCGTGACCGTCATGAAAGGCGCGTTTGAATATATCCGGATCGGAGGCCGCTATCATCGGCGCGGGAAGCAACGTCCCGTAAAAAAGCGTTTTTAACCCATACGTCGACGGGGCTTTTGTGCGTAACATCTTTGATATAAAACCCTTTCGAAATATCCGCCGTATGGCTTTTCCGGAGTTATCCGGCCCGAAGGAGAAGAATATCGAAGCCTGTATTCCGTGTTTTTTGAGCAGGGTGAGCATACGCGGCATCCCCTCCCGATAACCGCGTAAAGTGTCCACGTCTATTTTTATGGCAAGGTTATTCATGATTGTCCATAACGTTTTCGGCGTACCACGATACGGTTCTCCGAAGCGTCTCGGTCATATCGGTCTTTGGCCGCCAGCCCAGTAGCTCGCCCATTTTCAGCACGGACGGAACGCGATTTCGCATGTCGTCGTAAGCGTCGCCATAGTAATTCGAGGCCTGCACACTGCTCAATTCCGCTTTCTCGGCGCGTTCTCTAAAGACGGACTTTAACTTCATTTCCGCTATCAGCATCTCCGCGAGCTCTCTTATCGAGCAGTTGTTGGCCGGATTGCCTATATTGAATATCTGCCCGTCGGCTTTGTTGCCCTCGTTCGCTATTATCGCCATGAGCCCGTCTATGCCGTCGCCTATCCAGGTGAAACTGCGTTTTTGCTCGCCGCCGTTCACCAATGAGACGACTCCCCGGTGGAGCACGTCGTAGATTATCTGGGTGACGGAGCGCGCGGTGCGTTTTTGCGCGTCTTTGAACGAATCAAGGCGCGGCCCGACCCAGTTGAAGGGTCTGAAAATGGAAAACTTCAAGCCCTCTTCCTGACCGTAGGCGAAAATCATCCTGTCCATCATCTGTTTGCTACAGCTGTATATCCATCGCGTTTTCACGATAGAGCCGGTTATGAGTTGGCTTTCGTCCTCCGTGAGCTCTTCGTCGGCGCTTAGGCCGTAGATCTCGGAGGTTGACGGGAAAATTATTCTTGTGCCGTATTTGGCGCACATTCTGACGATCTTGAGGTTCTGCTCGAAGTCGAGCTCGAACGTCCATACGGGTTTTTTGATGTAAAAGGCCGGTTTGGCTATGCCGGCAAGCGGCAACACCACATCGCACCCTCGCACCTGTTCCTCTATCCAGCCCTGTTCCTTGAAGACGTCGCCCTGTCTGAACAGGAGACGGGGATTGCCGGAATACGCTGACATATTGTCGGCGTACAGGTCAAATCCAATAATCTCCCAGTCCGTATCATTTAAGATTCGTTCGGTCAAGTGCGTCCCGATAAAGCCGTTGACGCCTGTGATAAATATCTTCAAATTTTTAAGCTCCTTTCGGACTCCCCATCTGGCTGAAACGACGTAACTTCAAGAAGGCCGTCGCCGGTTGCGAAAATCAAAGGGTTTTTGCTGACTATTTTGCCCGGCTCGCTCTGCGGCCCGTCGAGAGGACGCGCGCGCCATATATACGTTTTTTGGCCGTCTATAACCGCAAACGCCCCCGGGAACGGGTGGGTCAGAGCGCGGACGAGATTATATATTTCGACGGCGCTTTTGTTCCAGTCTATCAGCCCGTCGGACGGCGTGCGGCGTCCGAATTTGGTGGCCTTCGTCTCGTCCTGAGGGGTGAGATTTGGCGCGCCGGACTCAATGGCCGCGTAGGACCTCGACAGAACGGCTCGCGCGGCGTCGGCTATCTTTTGCGATACGCTGAGCGAGGTATCGTCAATATCTATGCTTATGGCTTCCTGGTCGACAATGTCGCCCCTGTCCGCGTAAACGTTCATAGCGTGAAGCGTCGCGCCAGTAGTCTCCTCACCGTTGATGATGGCCCAATTTACGCAGGCTCGTCCGCGATATTTAGGAAGCAGGGAGCCGTGCATGTTGTAAGAGCCCAAACGCGGAATGGACAAAATTTCCGGCCCAATAATCGCCCTGTAGTAAAACGACCAGATCAACTCCACGTCTAAACTTCGCAAAAGCGCCGCCGAGCCCTCGTTCAATTTATCGTCCGTCCTCACCAAAATATCGTGAGCTAACGCGAACTCTTCGACCGACCCGAACCAATGCTCCTCGCCCGGGTCGTCGCGATGCGTAAATACGACCGCTACGTCAGCGCCGTCAAAAATCAACTCCTTGAGACAGACAAAGCCGACTTCGCTGTAAGCGAACACGGCCGTTTTTGGTCTTTTATCAGCCATTTTAATCCCGCTCCCCGTTGAAAAAAATCATATATTTTCCGGCGTCCATGACTCTGCGTACGCTTGCGCCTCCGCGCCTGAGAAAGTCGTCCGCGTCCCTCTTCCGCGCAATCAAAATATGAGGCGTCCCGCGGTTCCACTCCTCCATAAATTCGTCCATGCTCGGAAACCAAGTTCGCCTCTCGGCCTCCCGCTCCTGCAAAGCCCCAAATTCAAGCTCGCCCATATAATCCACCAAGACGAGCCGCTCTTTTGTGTAAAAAGGCATAGCCTGGAGGACGTCTTTATACGAGGCGATTTTTTCGCTACTCCGTTTTTGCGCCGCGACTATCCGGGCGGCGTCAATTACGCTTCTCTCTTTGCCCACCGGAATGTAAACCGTCTGAAGACAGAAGACGAACATCAAGCTCCCGGCGCATAAGCGCAACGCCGCGGCGCTCATGTCACGAGACGCGTAGCGGCAAGACGACACAGCGCCCCCCACCAACCCCAACGATACCAAAAACGCGATAATCAGGAGTTCGAGACGAGGCGTTTCGTTAATCCCCTTCCCGAACAACGCGTAAGCAAATAGCGCGAACACGAAAAGTAAATTGATGCCGGCGTTCCAGAGGACAACGCGGCCCGCGCCCGCGCCCGATACGGAACGGTCGATATCGGCCGCCATGAGAATAGCCAAGGGCGGTACGCAGGGCACGATGTAAGGTATCAACTTCGAGCTTGACGCGGAAAAAAAGAGCAATATCACGCCAAACCAGAGCGCCATAAAAATATTCGCGTCTTTCACCTCGGGAGACTGCGGAGCGCGTAAAATACTGTTTTTACGCAAGAGCGCAAACAGAAAGCCAGTCCATGGAAACAACCCGGCCGGAATAAGCGGGAGGAAAAACCAAAACGGCTGATACCTGCTGTGCATCTTGGTCGCAAAGCGCAAAAAATGCTCCTGAATAAAGAAAAAATTAAAAAAATCGGGATTTTCCCTACACACAAGATAAAACCAAGGCGTAGCAACGGCAAAAAACAGTATTATGCCTGGCAAATACAACATGTCCGGTATCAGCCGCCATTTACGGGTTATGACTATATACCAGAATATTACCCCTCCCGGAAGCAGCACTGCTATAAGTCCCTTGGTAAGCAAGCCCAGCGCCATAGCGGCGTAGAACACCAAGTACCAGCGCCTGTTTACGCGCAGATGCCCGATATAGCAGTCCGCCATTGCGAGAGTGATAAAGAACGAAACGAGCATATCCGTGATGTCGAGCGTGCCAATTGCGAAATAAAGCAAAGAGGTTCCCGTAATGACAGCCGCGATTATGCCCGCTCTGCGCCCGTAGACGGACGCCGCCAAAAGGCCGGTGACGGCTATTCCCAACAAGGCCGCAAGAGAGGACGGGAGACGGGCCGCAAATTCGTTTTCTCCGAAAATTTTGAACGACCATGCCTGCGCCCAATACAAAAGCGCCGGTTTCTCAAAATATTTGACGTAGTTGAGCTTGGGTGTTACGTAGTCGCCCGACTCGTTCATCTCGCGCGCAATCTCGGCGTACCGCCCCTCGTCCGGCTCCATAAGGGGATGCGTGGACAGGGGCGATATATAGATTATCAAAAATATCGCGCACAGAATAATGGGCAGACTTTTTTTATCCCAAAAATTACCCCAAAAATTTTGCATTCTATGATAGTGACTCCTTTATTTTCCCCGCCACGAAATCCACGTGCTCGTCGGTCATATCGGGGAACATGGGTATGGAGAGCTGACCGGCGGAGAAGTTTTCAGTCACGGGAAAATCTCCTTCCTTGCAGCCGAATTTTTGCCTGTAGTAAGTATGAAGGTGAACCGGCACGTAATGAACCTGCACGCCTATTCCGCTTTGTCGCAGAAATTCAAACGCTTCGTTGCGCCGCCCGTTAGCTACCCATATCGCGAAGATATGATACGAGTGCCCGGGGTGGTCGGGAGGAAGGGATAAACCGGAAAGGGACGAGAGTTTTTCCCTGTAAAGCGAGGCTATTTTGCGACGCCGCGCTACGAAAGACGGGAGCCTCTTCATCTGGCTTTCGCCGAGGGCGCAGGATATTTCGTTTAGGCGATAGTTATAGCCTATCTCTATCATGTCATTGTCCCAAGCGCCTTCATACGGTCGCACAAAATCTTTTTTATCTCTGACAAGGCCGTGCGACCTGAAGAGCTTCAGATGTTTTGCGAAATCGGAAGAATTAGTGGTCACCATCCCCCCTTCGGCGGTGGTGATATGCTTTACGGGGTGGAAGCTGAAAACGGTCATATCGGCTTCTACTCCGATCTTTTTATCCCCTCGCGCCGCACCCAAGGCGTGAGACGCGTCCTCGACCACAAGCGCGCCATGACGGGCCGCTATTTTTTTGAACTCTCCAATGTCCGCCGGATACCCCGCGTAGCTCACGGGGGCGATTACCTTGACAGGCCCGCCCGCTTTTTGGGCAACGACGCTCGCGCTCTCCGGGTCAAGACAGAGCGTGTCGCGCGACATATCGGCAAATATAGGCTTGCCGCCGCAGTACACTACGGAGTTGGCGGTGGCGGCGAACGTGAAAGACGGAAGTATTACGTTGTCTTCCGGGGAAACGCCCGCGACGTGCATGGCCGCGTGGAGCGCCGCTGTGCCGCTTGAGAAAGACACCGCGTGCGCGGCGCCGATATAGCTGGCGAACATGTTTTCAAAACGCTCGACCGTCGGGCCCATTGTGAGCCAGTCTCCGCGAAGTATATCAACGACGGCGTTTATGTCTTCTTCGCTGATACTTTGGCGTCCATATGGCAGATATTTGTCAAATTTATCAGACATTTTCGCTTCCTCCTAATTTTATTCGCGCTATACAACTATTATCCTGTCATTCGTCATTATAGTATCACGGCTTATCGCCGTATATCTCTTTGACAAAGAAACGCGGTCTGCCTCTGACGTCATGATATATACGCCCGATATATTCTCCGAGAAGGCCGAGCCCGACAAATTGAGCTCCGATGAATATAAAAAGGACGGCGAAGAGGGTAAAAATGCCATTAGCCGCCCATGCGGAGCCATATACCAAGCGAAGAACGGCAAGCAATATGCCGAAGCCGAAGCCGAGCATGGAGATGACGCCTCCCAGAAGTGACAACATGCGTAGCGGAAACGTCGATATGGAGGTCAGCAGGTCGAATTGCAAAGAAATTAATTTGAATAAGCTATATTTGGAGTCTCCTGATATGCGTGCGCTGTGCTTTACGGGTATTTCGCAGACGCTTCCGGCAAAGCTGTTGGCCAATACGGGTATGAAAGTCGAATGCTCCTCGCAACGAGTCATGGCGTTTACAACCGTCCGGCTGTACCCTCTCAGCATACAACCGTAATCATGCATAGATACGCCCGTGGCGCGACGGGCGACGTTATTGATAAGCGACGACGCCACGCGGCGAAAAAAAGTGTCCTGCCTGTTCTGCCGGACGGTCCCCACCACATCGACTCCGCGCTCTATTTCATCAACAAGCCTCGGAATTTCTTCCGGGGGGTTTTGAAGGTCGGCGTCAAGCGTCACCACCGCATCCCCTTGGCTCGCCTCGAGGCCGGCAAAAATGGCCGCGTGCTGCCCGTAATTGCGATTCAGCACAACAACCCTTATCTCCGAATTAACGACCGACGCTTCACGCAATATTTCGCGCGACCCGTCTCTGCTTCCGTCGTCGACAAATATCACCTCGAACTCGCGCTTAGCGTCACGGCATGTCGCAAGGACGCGTTCGATAAGCTCCGGCAGATTTTCTTTTTCGTTATACACAGGGATAACCACAGAAAGCGCGATCATTATCGTTGCCTCCGATCTTTTGTCTTGGTTTGAAACAAATCCAAGATAACAAATCTAAGATATAGTAACATCGAATCCATACAACCGCCACCCTTCTAAAGATTATATAAAAAAATATCCGATTTGCTCTCGTTCGCGGCAAGGCATGCTGGATTAACGCGCGAAAAAACGCGGCCTATTGACAATAGAATAATTTCGACGCATACTAAAATAAGGATAGAAAGAATGGGCGCAACGGGTTAAGATATGATTTTGTCCTTTGTCGGTATGTTTTATGAACAGTCATAAGGAGGATCGCTAAATGCGTAAATTAACGTTACTGTCGTTGCTTGTCGTTATGCTTTTTGGCGTTACGGGATTTGCCGCGTCTGAAATAACGGCTGAAAAAGCAAAGGAAATCGCCCTTTCAAAAGTCGGCGGAGGCACGATAGTTGAGTTCAAACTTGACTACGAACACGACAAACAGGTTTATGAAATGGAAGTTAGGCATAACGGCCGAGAATACGAGATAGATGTTGACGCTGCGACAGGTGACATCGTTAAGTACGAAATAGACGATTAAGAGCGTCGAAAAGAATAAAGTAACGCGAAAATCCCTGATACTGCTGAAGACGGTATTAGGGATTTCTTTATTGTAGCAATGGAGGCCAATTACGCAAATGAACTTAAAAGACCGCGCGGGAAAATTGAAAACCGATATACCCGCCGTATTTATCGCGATGAAGCGAAAAGAAACGCCGTGGTATGCCAAAGTTTTGGCGGGTATAGCGATAGCGTACGCCTTGTCGCCGATTGACTTAATCCCGGATTTCATTCCTGTGCTTGGGTTATTGGACGACGTGATTCTTTTGCCGGTCATTATAGCGGCGACGGTAAAGCTGATACCGAAAGATGTATTTGCCGATTGCCGTGCGCAGTCGGCAAAAATATGGACGGACGGAAAACCAAAGAAATGGATTTACGCGCTCCCAATCATTATCTTTTGGTTGTTGATTGTGTTTATAATCGTCAACAAGTGTCGAGTAGACAGTCTCAATGCTTGAGTGGAAGGGACTGTCTACTGCCCCTCACGGAACCGTACGTGCGGTTTTCCCGCATACGGCTCTTCAAATCAGCTTCGATTCAACGGTCCATATGTCCTTCGTCAGGTGCGGTTTCTCTATGTAGTAGTTCCATATCCACAGAAACCTCTCATATCGCATTTTACCCTTCTGGTCTCTTCGGTTCAGCATTTTGTAGCTCGCGTATTTAACATACTCCCAGAACTTCTGTATCATTTTGAAGTTCCCGCTTACTCCGTAGTAATTGTAGTGACCAAGAAGCGATACCCTGACTATTTTCATCGTATCCGAGATTGGTTTAGTCAACCTTGACCTGAGCCACTCCTTTACTGCCGCTCTCTTCGCCTTCATTTTCTTCTTGCTCGTCCGCACGCCTACGCGGTATTTACCGCTTAGGGTATGCGTGTTGAAGAAGGTGAAGCCAAGAAAGTCAAAGTCTTCCTTTGTTCCTTTGAATCGCCCGAAAGGTAGTATGCGCGTCTTGTCCTCTGCGAGTTCTAAACCGAATTTCTTCAGTCTGTCTTTGAGTAGTTGCATAGCAGTTCTCGCTTCGTTTTCATATTGGAACATCAGTATGAAATCATCGGCGTAACGCACATAGTGTACTTCACCCTTCAATTTCGCTTTCAGAACTTTCTCTACCCATAAATCTAAAGTGTAGTGAAGGTATACATTGGCAAGTACCGGCGAAATCAGACCGCCTTGCGGCGTTCCTAATTCGCTTTCTTTTCTTTCTGTTCCTTCCATTACGCCGGCTATCAAGAATCTCTTGATATATCGCAGAAAGTTCTTGTCGGCTATGTCATGCTCAAGAAACTTCATAAGCCAGTCATGGCTTACGTTGTCGAAGAACCCTTTAATATCCGCTTCCAGTATGTAGTTTACTTTGCGCGACATGAGGGTCTGGTTTATGACTTTTACTGCGTCATGAGCGCTTTGACCTGGTCTGAATCCATATGAACAGTCAAGAAAGCGCTCTTCATATATATCGCTCAGTATCCCGGACATCACGCCCTGTACTAACTTGTCCTCATACGACGGTATTCCGAGAGGGCGAGTTTTTCCATTTGCTTTAGGAATAAATACTCTTCTAACGGGTAACGGTTTATAGCTGAACTTCTTCATGCTTGCATTCAGGCTCGCAACGTTTTCATCCAACTTTTCTCCGTATTCGTCTTTGGTTACTCCGTCTACTCCTGTCGCTTTGTTTCTTGCCTGTTTGCGGTGTTCTTCCTTGAGTGAAACTTCATTGACACGATTCATCAGTGTTTCTAATCTCTTGTACTTGGCTGATTGATACCTTATATCCTTCAGTTCATGTTCCACGGCTTTTAAGGAACCTCCTGTGTCCCGCGTGTTTCTCTTTAGGAAACGCTAATTTGTTATCCCCTTCGCTCCATGTGCTTTCACACACTTCATCACTACTATGAGATAATCCGACTTCTGACAGACCGTCAGGTTCACTCCATTTTCAAGATTTCATTTACCCTTACCGCTTATGTGTTCTGTAGTTCTGTAGTTTCGTAGTAGTAGTAGTAGTAGTAGTAGTAGTAGTAGTAGTTTTTAAGCGGAGTCTGCCAGACCTCCCAGGTATGCGCGTACTACCTTTGTATGCTCGCCACGCTCTTAGACCCCGACGGAACCTACTCACTCTCGCTTAACGAATGAGACATTGCTGTCTGCTGCGTCTGGAAACGCATCGACTTCCGCTTATCACGATTACGGGGCTGAATCGCTTCACGCTTTCGCATTGCGGCTCTCATACTCCCATGCCTACGCTTAAACCTCACCTCACGGCTTTGGCTCCAAGGCTTGGTACTGACTGCTTGCTAAGCTTTGTCAGGTCGAGACTCTCACCCGGCTGTATTACGGGCACCGAACTGGCGCAATCCAGAAACCGTCGTGGTCGAAGCGCTCTGTTTTGTCAGAGTCGCCGATAGGTTTTTCTATGTTGTCTTGCTGAATGTCAGCCTTGTTGGTTTTTGTCATGGACTTTCACCTCCTGATACTTACGTTTATTATACGGCATTACGCCTCAGATTGCTGCAAAAGTCAGGATATAGCGATAAACGGACGGATGTCAAGGGGGTTTAGAATATAAAAATGCCATTCGCCTCTATGACGAATGGCATCGGCAAAAACAAAAGTTTGGCGGCTTACGCTACATCAGCTTCATCAACGTCGGCAGATACGTCGTCAAAATCGGGAAGACACACAAAACGGCCAATGCGAGAACAGCCGCTATTATCAGCGGTATGGCGGGTTTGGCTATATCTTCCATAGTCAGCCCGCTGATGCGGGCGCCGACGAAGAGGTTTACGGCGACGGGGGGCGTCACCTGCCCTATGGCCAAGTTTACCGTCATCATAACGCCAAACCATATGGGATCCCAGTTCATAATGCGGATAATTGGAATGAGAATCGGCAGGAAGATATACATGATGGAGTTTGCGTCAAGCAGCATTCCCGCAAAGAGCAGGATTATATTGATCATAAGAAGAATGACGGTGGGGTTAGACGATACGCCCAGCAAAACCCCCGCTATCTTGTCAATGAGACCGACTGTAGCGCCAAGCCATGAGTAGAGCCCGGCGCAGGCGACAACCAGCATGACGACGGACGTCGAGACTACGCTTTCTCTAAGTATGTCGTACAGGATGCGAAACGTCAGAGTCCTGTATACAAAAAGTCCCACAAACAGCCCGTAAAAGGCCGCCACAGCCGCCGCCTCCGTCGGGGTGAACACGCCGCCGTAGATGCCGCCCAATATTATCACGGGGGTCATGAGTCCCCAAAAGGCGTCGGCGAGGCTTTTCAAAACCACGGCGGCGTTGCCCCTCGGCTGCCCCTTGTAGCCGTGGCGTCGGCTCATGAGATACACCGTGAAGCAGAGGAAGCCCGCCACAATGAGACCCGGAATGACGCCCGCCGCGAACATAGCGCCCACGGACTGCTGCATAATGTCGCCGTAAACGATGAACGAAATGCTGGGCGGTATTATGATGGCAAGCCCCGACGCCACGGAGACCGTCGCGGTCGCGAAGGCTTTGTCATACCCGGCCTGAGCCATGCTCGGGATAAGTATGAGCCCGATAGCCGCGACCGTCGCGGGGCCCGACCCGCTAACCGCTCCCCAAAAAGCCGCGACCATGACCGTCGCTACCGCGAGGCCGCCCGTGACGTCGCCGACAATTTGTTTGATAAGCCCCACTATGCGCTCGGCTATGCCTACCTTTTCCATGATAATGCCGGCCAAAATGAAAAATGGAATGGCCAGCAGGGGAAACTTCGCTATATTGGCGAAGAAATTGTAGGAGAGCATCTGGTATCCCATGTCCCAGAGCCAAACGACGAGGAAGCTCGCAAATCCGAGCGAAACCCCTATGGGCACGCGCACGACGAGGGGGACAAGAAAAAGCGCCAACGTCCAAAAAACAGGGTCTTTAAGCAAAGGCATGATTTATCCCCTCTCTATTCGTAGGTGCCCTTGCGCATTATGTCGCGGCAGGACTGTAAAATACGGATTATTATCAACACGGAGAACACCGGAATCCCGGCTGAGTATATGGCCGTCGGTATGCCGAGCGCCTCCGACGTGACGCCGAGGTCAAGTTCGTCCAACACCTGAATGGACCCGAGCCAAGCGAGCAGCGAAAAAAACACCAAGCACATCGCGTTTGCTATGACAAAACTGATTTTTTTAAGGGGCAGCGGCATAAAGTCGTAGACAAAGGTCATCGAGAGATGGGCGTTTTTACGAAAGGCGACGGACGTTCCAAGCAGGACGATCCAGACAAACATGCTGATTGTAACCTCTTCCGTGAATGACAGCGGGTGAATTATGACATAACGCGTAATGACATTTAGAAACGTAATAGAAATCATAACGGCCAAAACCAAAGAGCCTAATATCTCCTCAAAATTATCGCATAATTTTTTCAGCACACTACAACCTCCTAATATAAAAATAACCGTTAAATAGGGGCAGACACGGCAGGTCTGCCCCTACGATAAAACGCGGATTTTGCGGCCTATTTTGCGGCTGCCATATCGGCCTCGGCCTGCTCGATGAGTTTCGCGCCTATCCTGTCGGTCCAGGAGGCCTTCACTTTCTTCGTCAGCTCGACAAACTGCGCCGTCTCCTCGGGTTTCAGGTCGGTTACAGTCATACCGACTTTCTTCAGCTCCGTGTTCCAGTCCGAGACGACGCCCTCGGCCTTGCCGATGCTCTTCAGGTACTCGAGGTTCTTGCCGCCGTCGTTCTCATCGACGCCGACGCGAGCCAGAGCTATCTGATAAGCGGCGGCGTCCTTCGCGGCCTTGAGTATCAGATCCTGGTCCTCAGAGCTGAAGGAGAGCCAAACAATTGGGTTGACCACAAACATGGTCGGGTCGCCCATATAGTGCCAGTTGGTGACGTATTTGTTGAAATCGTAAACCTTGACGGGGAAGAAGGTGTTGATGGGGTTTTCCTGACCGTCGATAGTGCCCTGCTGCAACGAGGACATGGTGTCGCTCCAGGGCATGGCTACAGGGTTGGAGCCGAGAGCTGTGAACGTGTCGAGGAAAAGCTGGCTTCCGACGACGCGGAGTTTCAAACCTCCGAGGTCGGCCGGGGTGCGAATTTCCTTTTTGCTGTTCGTAAGCTCGCGGAATCCGTTCTCGCCGTAGCAAAGGAACTTGGCGCCCTTGGCCTCTATGGCCTCCGCGACCATCTTGCCGGATTTGCCGTGGGTTATCGCGTCCAAGGCCTTGTAGCGGTCGGGCTGACCTGACATGAAGAAGGGCAGGGCAAAGAGGTTCAGCTCGGGAATCTGGGGCGAGTAGTTGATCGTGGACTGACAGGCGAAGTCGATAGCGCCGTTGCGAAGAAGCATGAAGGCGTTCGTCTGCTTGCCTGCGCTCAGCTGAGCGTTCGGGTACACCTTGATGTTTATCTTGCCGTCGCTGCGCTCCCTGACAAGGTCGGCAAAATACGTCGCCCCCATGCCCCAGCCCGTGTTCAGATTGGGCACGATGTCGAGCTTATACTCCGCCTTATAGTCAGCCGCAGAAGCCGGCACAGCCGCCAAGAACACAAACAAAAAAACCGCAACCAACGCAAAAGCAAAAAATTTCCTCATAATGATGTAACCTCCCTCTTTGATTTACGCGCCTCCAATAAGGCGCGTTGACGCCAAACTTAGAAAATCAGCGTTTAGGCAAGTGAATGGCCTTGCCAAAAGTGGCCAAAGCCGCCTCCGCTACGGCTTCTCCGACCGTCGGATGAGCGTGTATGGTTGTAATGATTTCGTCTAAGGTGGCCTCAAGCCTCAAAGCCAGCCCGCCCTCCCCTATCATGTCGGTGGCGGGGCCTCCCACGATATGAAGCCCCAAAACCTCGTCGTATTTCTCCTCGGATACTATCTTGATAAGCCCGTTCGTATCCCCCGTTATGAGGCTTTTGCCGTTGGCCATGAGGGGAAAACGCCCAACGCGCACCCTGTACCCCGCGTCTCGCGCGTCCTCCTCCGACAACCCGACCGATGAGACCGCGGGTGACGTGTAAATGGCGCTCGGCACGGTCTTGTAGTCCATGACCACATCACGCCCCATTATGTTCTCCGCCGCTACTTCTCCCTCGCGGGAGGCCACGTGAGCCAGCATTATCTTGCTCGCGCAGTCGCCTATGGCGTAGACACACCTGACGCTCGTCTCGAGGCGACCGTTTACAACGGGACGCCCTCTCGCCATTTCCACTCCTATCTCCTCAAGCCCCAAACCCTTCACGCAGGGACGTCGTCCGGTGGCGACAAGAAGTTTGTCGACCGTCAAATCTATCTCTTCGCGCCCGTCCGATATGTTAAGTTTAAGTTCGCCGCCGCTTTGCGCGACGCCGTTCAGCTTCGCCGCCGTGTGAAAGACGACGCCCTTAGCCTCCAAAGAAGCCCTCAGTATCGCGGCAATCTCGGCGTCAACGTTCGGCAAAATCCTCGGCAACATCTCCACGACCGTGACGGCTACGCCGAACGACGCGAAGACGGACGCGAACTCCACGCCTATGACCCCGCCCCCGGCTATCGCCACGCGCTTTGGCAAAGAATCCAAAGAAAGCGCCCCGTCGCTGGTGATTACGCCCTCTGAGTCAAGCCCCGGAATGGGCGGCATGGCAGGTTCTGAGCCCGTGGCTATGATAATGGCGTCGGCTTCGATTTTTTCCCCGCCGGCCTCCACGATGTTTGGCGAGGCGACGCGCCCCTCCGCAACAATTTTCCTTATCCCGTGAGAGCGCAACAAACCCTCGACGCCGCCTACGAGCTGGCTCACCACCGCGGCCTTGCGCTTCAAAATGGTCTGCCAGTCAAAGCGGATGTTGTCGGCGAATATCCCTATCCCCGGCCCCTCGTTTTTGATGGCCGAATACAGCTCCGCTGAGTGAAGAAGCGCTTTTGTAGGGATGCAACCCACATTCAGGCACGTCCCGCCGAGCTTGTTTTTCTCTATGACGGTCACGGACGCCCCAAGGTGAGCGGCCCGTATCGCCGCCACATATCCACCCGGACCGCCGCCTATGACTACGATTTTTTTGCTCAAAATATCAGCCTCCGCGCTATCTCTCTTCTACAGCAAGAACAAGTCGGGGTTCTCGACCAATTCCTTAAACCGCGCCAAGAACGCCGCCGCATCCGCGCCGTCCAAAAGGCGATGGTCGGCGGTCATACAGAAGTTAGCCACGGGACGGACAACTACGCTCCCGTCTCTCACGACCGGCTTGTCGGTCGTGGCGCCGACGCCCAAGATAGCGGCCTCGGGCGCGTTGATTATCGGGGTGAAGGAGCCCGTGCCAAACATGCCGAGGTTGGATATGGTGAACGTACCGCCCGATATTTGCTCAGGCGTAAGTCCTCCCGCGCGCGCCTTCTCGACAAGCTCGGCCCGTTCGGCGGCTATCTGAGTCAGGCTCTTTATCTGAATGTCCTTTACGTTAGGCACGATAAGTCCGCCCGGGAGCGCCACGGCGAAGCCGATGTTCACATTATCATGAAGGATATAAGCGCTTGGAGCGTCGTTTGTCACCTCTACGGACGCGTTTGCCATTGGGTATTCGAGGAGCAGTTTCGCGCAGAGCTTCATCAAAATGTCGTTGACCGAAATTTTGACGGCTGATTTTTTCGACGCCAACCGCTCGTTGTAAGAGGCTCTAAGGGCGTTCAGCTCGGTCATATCTATGTCCGCAAAATAATTGACGCTTGGGATCGTGGTGACGCTGTTCAGCATACGCTCGCAGATTATGCGGCGCATTTGAGTAATGGGCAGACGTTTAGCGGCACCTTTTTCACCCGCGCCCAAAACGGCCTGAACATCGGCCTTCATCACGCGCTTACCGTCGGCTCCTATAGAGACCAAGTCAACGCCGGCTTCGGCGGCCATCTTCGCAGCCACGGGCGACGCCTTCACCTTCGTTGCGGCGTCCGACATTTTGGCGTTTTCGACGTCGCGCGCGATTATGCGTCCTCCGGGACCCGTGCCCGTCACGCCCGCCAAATCCACGCCGCCGTCACGGGCTAATTTCTTGGCCTTTGGGGACGCGATTATACGCTCGCTCGGCGCGCGTGTGACGACGCCCGGCGCGGCCTGCTGCGTCGGGGTCTGAGATTCGTGGGTTGCCTCGCGGGTCGGCGCGGCTGTTTTTTCTATCTTTTCGCCCGCCTCTCCTATATATCCTACCGCGCCGCCAACCGGCACATCCTCTCCGTTTTGAACGGTAATATCTAATAAAATGCCGTCCGCCGGGCTTTCGACATCAACCGTCAGCTTATCGGTAGCGACGACGTAGAGAATTTCACCCTTCTTTACGGAGTCGCCGACTTTCTTTTTCCACTCCTGCACCGAACCGCTGTCCATTGTAAGACCCAGCTTCGGCATGGTTATTGTCGTTGCCATAGCCTGACCTCCGACTCCTACAGGATTTTTTTGACGGCGTTGTAAATGGTGTCCGCCGTGACGCGGTATGCCTGCTCTAACGGGCGAGCGAACGGCACGGGGCAGAACGGAGCGCCCACGCGGACTATTGGGGCGTCTAAATAATCCATGCCCTCCTCGGCCACCGTGGCTACGACCTCCGCTCCAAATCCGCCCTGCTTCACGGCCTCATGCGCCACGCAAAGACGCCCGGTCTTGGCCACGGACTTCAGCACGGCTTCCTTGTCCCAGGGCGAAATGCTGCGAAGGTCGATAATCTCGGCCTTTATCCCCTCGGAGGCCAATTTGTCGGCGGCCTTCGCGGCGTGGTGCGTCATCATCGACCAGGTTACGATAGTGAGGTCGGCCCCCTCTCTGTCCACGCGAGCCTTGCCTATCTCGACAAGGTGTTCTCCCTCCGGCACGTCGCCCTTCATTGGGAAAAGCCCCTTGTGCTCGAAGTAGATAACGGGATTGTCGTCGCGTATGGCGGATTTTAAAAGCCCCTTGGCGTCCGCCGCGTTGGACGGAATGACGACCTTGAGCCCCGGTATATGGCCGAACCAAGCCTCCACGCACTGAGAATGCTGCGCCGCCGCCTGATTCACTATGCCGTCCGGCGCGCGGACAACTACGGGAACCGTCTTCTGCCCGCCAAACATGTAGTGCACCTTGGCCATTTGATTGAAAATCTCGTCCATGCACACGCCGATAAAGTCCGCGAAGTGCATATCCGCGACCGGGCGCATTCCGGCCAGAGCCGCGCCGACCGCGGAACCTATAATAGCCGTCTCGCTTATAGGCGTGTCCTTTATGCGCTCAAAGCCAAACTTGTCGGGAAGGCCCTTGAACTGCCCGAAGATGCCGCCTTGCCTCGCGATGTCCTCGCCCATGACAAAAACAGACTGGTCGCGGTTCATCTCCTCTTCCATAGCTTCAAGAGTCGCCTGGGAAAAAGTTATATTTTTCATCTGGATTCACCTCGAATTCGTACAGGTCTATACGTAAAGATCTTTGAAAAGCTCGGACGCGTCGGGCTCCGGGGACTCTTTGGCAAACTTCAGGGCGTCGGCTATTTGGCCGTCTACCCGAGCCTGAATGGCGGTTAATTCGTTATGAGCGAATATACCGGCCTCCGTAACCTTTTTCTCGAACAGCATGAGGGGGTCTCTCGTGTCGATATTGCGCTGCACTTCTTCGCGGGTGCGGTATTTTTCCGGGTCTCCCACGAAATGCCCCTTTACGCGATAGGTCTTGCACTCGAGGAACGCCGGACCGTTTCCGGCGCGTATGTACTCGATGAGTTTTTTCGCGGCTTCGTGCACGGAGAGGACGTCGTTGCCGTCCTCTACAATGACGCCGGGCATATCGTAGCCGTAGGCTCTTTGAGCTATGTCAGCCACGGACGTGGCCGCGCGGTAGGGCGTCGTGGACGCGTATTCGTTCATCTCGCAGACGAACAGGAGGGGGAGTTTCCAGACTGAGGCGAAATTGGCGGCTTCGTGAAAGGTGCCGCGGTTGCTCGCGCCGTCTCCGAAGAACACGGCCGATATGTCCTTTTTGCCCTGCATCTTCTGAGCCAGGGCCGCGCCCGCCGCCAGATTGTAGCCGCCGCCTACGACGCCGTTTGCTCCAAGCATGCCTATCTCAAACGAGGCGATGTGCATAGAGCCGCCCTTGCCTTTACAGTAACCGGTTTTTTTGCCGAAAATCTCGGCCATCATAATATTGAGGTCGGCGCCCTTGGCGATAGTGTGCCCATGTCCTCGGTGAGTGCTCTCGATGTAGTCCTTGTAGGACATATTGGACATGACGCCCGTGGCCACGGCTTCTTCGCCGATATAGAGATGCACAAACCCCGGAATCTCCCCGCCCAAGAACTTCTCCTCGACGGTTTTCTCGAACTTGCGAATCTTGAGCATCGTCTCGTAAAAATATTCGAGGCGATCTTTGCCGTATTCCCCCACAGGAACAGCCGAGGCAAATTTGGTGATTTTTGGCGCTTCCATCCTTTTAAGACCTCCATGAAGTTTTTGTTTTCAAGCTGTTTTATTATATGGCGACGCTGTTACGTTAATATGATTATACATCCCGCTCATCAAATATAAGCCACTCCGCGCGCAGCTATCTTCACGGTTCCGGTTATGGCGAGGCGCGTGAGTTTTTCGCCGTCGCGCACTGTGGATACGTCGATTACGCCGCCCGGCTGCGATACGTGGGTCGTGAGATTTTTTTCGCCGCTGACGCTGGCTAAGTACGCCCCGAGAGCGGCGGAACCGCTTCCGCAGCCGCGCTCCCATACCAAGCTACCGCCATAAGTCTTACCTGCCGCGTCTACGGCCGGCTTGACGCGCACAAGGGGCGTTATACGCGACTCTAAGTAGTCATATATTATTATGCCGAAAGCCTCTTCCTCTATGAGTTTTTCCCACTCCTTGGCGCACAGCTCGACGAAGCCGCGCGAGCCAAACGGCGCGTACTCCGCCTCCCGTACCGGGACGATGATGTGAGTGATACCCGGCAAGTAGACGGCCTGAAATTTTTTCATGGAGCGATCCACGGGCAGCTCTATCTCCTTGATTTTTTCGGGAACGGGTATTTGCAGAACGCATGAGAAAGCGTTCGGATTCTCTGTGGGCTTCACTTCACATTCGATAATCTTGTCAGAGCCGGACGACTCTAAAGGTACAACGACGCTTTCGCTTTTTTGTTCTCTCTCCCAGACCTTGAGAGCGGCTAAGCTCATCGTGGCGTTGCCGCAAAACTCCGCGCCGGCCATCTGAATACGGGCCCAGGCGCCGGAACCCGCTCTCTCTATGAAGCCCACCTGCTCCGCGTGTACGTTATCGTAAGCCATGACGAACTCGGACAGCGCGGGATAAAGCTCGCGCCCAAAACTCGCGTTCTCGTTGTCCACAAGAATGGTCATGTTCTGCGTGGGGCTCAGTTTAATAAAATTTAATTCCATGACTCGCGCCTCCTTGTTGGTAAAACTACATAAATTTATTATACAATAGAAAATAAAGTTTTTTAGAAAGTTAGGGAGCGTCGATAAAAAATGGAACGTTCAGAGCTTCAAAACGCTAAGCGAATTGTCGTTAAAGTCGGGACAAGCTCCATCACTTACTCAACGGGCAAAATCAATTTGGGCAAGATGGAGACCTTGGCCCGCGAGCTTTCAGATCTTCACAACGCGTCGCGCGAAATAATCCTCACAAGCTCGGGCGCGGTCGGCGCGGGCGTGGGGAAGCTCAACGTCCCGCCCCCGTCCAATCTCCAGGAGAAACAGGCCTTAGCCGCCATAGGGCAGGGGCTTCTTATGCACATGTACGAAAAATTTTTCTCGGAGTATTCAAAACCTGTCGCTCAGGCGCTTCTGACCCGTGATTGTTTTTCCGACCCAGACCGTCATCTCAATTTTCGCAACACGCTCTTCACGCTTCTGCGGTTTGGCGTCATACCCATAATCAACGAAAACGACACCGTGGCCGTAGAAGAGTTGAAATTCGGCGACAACGACACCCTCTCCGCGATGGTGGCAGTCAGCGCGGAGGCCGATTTGCTTATAATCCTGTCCGACATCGACGGACTCTACGACAGCGACCCGAGAAACAGCAAAGACGCTAAACTTATCCATGAAGTAAGCGAGATAACCGAGATAATGATGGAGAACTCAAAAGCCAAAGGTAGCGCCCTCTCGAGCGGCGGGATGTACACCAAGCTCGTAGCCGCCCGGCTGTCCACGCAGCGCGGCATACCGATGGTCATAGCGTCGAGCGCGGAGCCGAACGTCATTCGCCGCGTCGCGAGCGGCGAAAATATAGGCACGCTATTTTTGCCTGTCGTCTGACAAAGAAAGGAAATAAATTCATCATGGACGAATACAACCTTGAAGAAATGGGGCGTCTCGCAAGGACGGCGGCGCGGGAGCTCGCCGTCACGCCAACGGAAACCAAAAACGCCGCCCTTCGCGCTATGGCTTCGGCCATCAGAAAAAGCGAACCGGAAATACTGAAACAAAACAAGCTCGACCTCGACGACGGACGAGTGGCCGGGCTTACAAGCGCCCTTCTCGACCGTTTGGCTCTGACAGGCGCGAGAATAGAGAGCATGGCCGTCGGCCTCGAGGAGATAGCGTCGTTCCGAGACCCTATTGGCGAATGCCTGGGAATGTGGAACGGAGACAAGGGTATACGCATAGGGAGAGTCCGTGTGCCGCTCGGCGTCATAGGAATAATCTATGAGGCGAGACCAAACGTAACGGCGGACGCCGCCGGGCTTTGCCTAAAGTCCGGCAACGCCGTCATACTGCGCGGAGGCAAGGAGGCCCGGAGGAGCAACGTCGTTATAGCGGACATTTTATCCAAGGCCGCGAGCGAGGCTAAAATCCCAGGCGGCGCTATTCAGCTACTATCGACGCCCCTCCGCGAGGCGTCCGTAGAACTCATGCGCCTTCAGGCGTTGGACGTCCTGATACCTCGCGGGGGGGTAGGGCTCAAGAAGTCAATAATGGAAAACGCGCGCGTGCCGTATATCATGACGGGCATGGGCAACTGTCACACGTTTGTGGACGCGTCGGCCGACATGGACATGGCGTTAAATATCGCCATAAACGCCAAGTGCCAGCGCCCCGGCGTATGCAACGCGATGGAGACTCTTCTTGTCCATAAAGATATAGCGCCGCGCTTTATCCCGGTCTGCATGAAGGCGATGACTGAGCGGGGCGTAGAGCTTCGCGGGGACGAAACGGTGAGGCGGCTTTTCCCGGGCGCAAAAGCGGCCACGGAAGAGGACTGGGAGACGGAGTTTCACGACCTCATATTGGCGGTTCGCGTGGTGGACGGTTTAGACGAGGCCATGAACCACATACATAAATACGGCACTCAGCACAGCGAAGCCATAGTAACAGAGAGCTACGAGAACGCGCAGGTCTTTTTGGGCCACGTGGACGCGGCTGCCGTCTATGTCAACGCCTCTACGCGATTCACGGACGGCGGTGTCTTCGGCTTCGGCGCGGAGATGGGGATAAGCACGCAGAAGCTCCACGCGCGCGGGCCGATGGGCGTGGAACAGCTCACTTCCACTAAGTTCATAATTTACGGCTCAGGGCAAGTCAGGGGTTAGATATCAATGCGAGAGGGTGGCGAGTTATGACGTGGGACTTCGCAGGGGAAATTTCGAATTTGACTTTCAACACCGAATTTACCGTGGCCATAGCCGCCATGATGTTTTATTGCGGCTTCATAGCCAGGAAAAAGTTTTATGTTCTGCGCCGTTTCAGCGTCTCTTCCGGCGTCGCCGGCGGACTTATTATGGCATTGATCGTTTGGTTTCTTTATTTCCCGGGGATAGCCGTAGTGCATTTCGACTATTCGCTTCAGATGCCTCTCATCGCCATGTTTTTCACAAGAGTCGGGCTTACGGGCAGCTTCACAGCTCTCCGTAAGGGTGGACGGACGCTTATATACTATCTCTTAGCGTGTTGGGCTCTCGTCCTGTTTCAAAACCTACTCGGCGTAGGGCTCGCCAGCCTGTTTGATATGCATCCCTTGCTTGGCATCATGGCCGGCGCCGTATCGATGGAGGGCGGGCATAATCTGGCGGTTATTTTCGGCCCCTTAGCGGAGTCTATGGGCGTATCGGGCGCCGCCGCCGCCGCTATGGCCGCCGCCACATTCGGTATTATAGCCGGGGGGCTTCTGGGCGCGCCTATGGCGAATTGGCTCATTAAGCGTCACGATCTCGAACTCATGACAAATTACGACGACCTATACAAGGGATACCACGAGGATAATGAAAAAGAAGACGTGGAGGTTCACGATTTTATACAGACTCTCGGAATTATCGTCGCCATCATGGCGGTTGGACAATGGGGGGCCGAACACCTCGAATCTTACATAAACAGTCGTCCCAATTGGAATAATTTCACCCTTCCCGGCTATCTCGGGGCTATGTTTTTGGCTGTGACCTTCCGCAACCTCAACGACCATTTTAAACTTATAAGGGTTCACCCGTACTCTATGGATTTAATATCGCGCGCCTCGGTCAGTCTGTTTTTGACCACCTCGATGATGGGCCTCCGGATATGGGAACTTTACAGCCTTGCCCTGCCGCTCATTTTGATACTGATAGCGCAGGCCGTTTCCATTTTGCTTATAACCGTTTCCATTATCTTCCCCCTTATGGGCGGAGACTACGACGCGGCCATAATGTGCTCGGGTTTTGTGGGGCACGGCCTTGGCTCGCCCTCGAACGCGGTCTCCACGATGCGCGCGGCCTGTGAGAACCACAATTTGCCGTCATACAAAGCCTTTCTTATAGTGCCCCTTTGTAGCGCCGTCCTGATAGACCTCGTGGCCTTGCCGCTAATTCTCTGGTTTATGCAGATATTTGCGTCTTGAAGAAACAACGGTTCGAAAGCGATAGTTTAATGGCTCGGGCGTTTCCCCGAGCCATTTTTAATGGTTTTACAAAATTACAAATAGGGGTCGAACGCGTCCGTGTAGATATCGGCTATTTCCTCAACGGTCAACTCGACGGGAGCGCGGGCCAGAAGGCGTCTTTCGTTCCAGGCGTCCTGCGCCCAGCCCTTCACCTTGCTTCGGTCGGTTATTCCAATCTCGGAAAGACATACCGGCAGTTTGACGCTTCTCAGAAGGTTATACATCGCCTCTAAGGCGACTTCGCTCGCCTCGCGAACCGAAAGGCCCTCCACGTTCTCCCCCATAGCTACGGCCAGCTGTTTTAGACGCTCGCCCTTAGAGGCGACGACGGCCTTGAAGCAGGCCAAAAGCAGAACGGAAAGAGAAATGCCATGAGGGGTGTGGAACTCGCCCCCGATAGGATAGGCCATAGCGTGAACGAGACTGGTTCCGGCGTTGGCTAAGACGAACCCCGACGTCAGGCAGCCGAGGGACATGTTGTAGCGCGCGTCTAAGTCCTTGGGGTCGGACCAGGCCGTCCCGAGGTTGCGGGTAATCCTTTGCACGGCCTCAAGAGCAAGCGCGTCCGTGATGGGGTTGGCGTTTTTGGAGATGAACGGCTCCGCCGCGTGTAGCCACGCGTCGAAGCCCGAAGCGGCGGTCACGGAGCGGGGGCTGCTGACCGTGAGCATTGGGTCTATTATGGCCACGTCAGCCATGATGGCCTGAGATGCCACGGCCTTTTTGACGTTGTTCTCCAAGTCGAGAAAAATGGCGTGCTGCGTGACCTCGGAACCCGTTCCGGCGGTCGTCGGAATCAGGACGGCTTTCGTCCCCTTGTTCTTAACTTTGCCGGGGCCGAAATACTCCCTGACCTTGCCGGGGTTCGCCGTCATGGCCGCCGCCATTTTCGCGACGTCCAAAACGCTGCCGCCCCCTACTCCTATGACGAGGTCGGCCTTCTTCTCCTGTATGATACGCCCCGTCTCCTCCGCCATATCCGTAGTTGGCTCTGAGGTCGTCCGGGTGAGGATGTGCGCCTCAAAGGCTATTCCGGCCTCCTGCAAGCTCTTCTCTATGGCGTCAAGAGCGCCGGACGACTTGACGCTGGGCCCCGTTACGAGAAGCGCCTTTTGCGCGCCAAGTCCCTTGGCCTCCGCTCCCGTCTGGCGCGCGGAGTCCATACCGAAAACGACCTTGGGCGTTCTGAATGGTATTGTCTGCCACATATCGAATCTCAATCCTCCTCGTTTATATTAAACCGGTTGCCCGTCGGGATAGAGAACGCAGGCCAAATAGACCAAATCCTCGCTCCCCGTGTTGATTATCTCGTGCGACGCCCCTTTCGGAACGTAGTTCGTATCGCCGGGGCCGACCTGAGACCTCGTTCCGTCCGGCTCCGCGACGACGCCGCTACCCGACACGAAGCAGCATATCTCCATGTCGTTCTCATGAGTGTGCATCCCAACGGAGTGACCGCTCTTCAACGTCCCCCAGGAGAATAGACGCCCCGCGCTTCCCAATTCCGGGCGGGAGAGAATGTGTTCGATGTGAAACTCCCCGGCCCCGCCCCTCATTTTTTCGATGACCTCGACCGGATACGAGCCGCGTTTTCTGATCATCTATTTAACCTCGACTCCGGCCCATTTTTCGTAGCACTTCACTATGGCGCAGAGGTCGTCGTCGCTGTAGCCCTCTACGCAGGCTATCTGGAACATCTCCTTGGCGAGGTTTAGCGCGGGCGTCGGAATATGGAGGTCGCGCGCTATCTGAGCCGCCAAGCCGGTATCCTTGGACATCAGCGCCGTGCGGAACGCGGGGCTGAAATCGCGTTTGACAATTTTGCCGACCTTTTTGTCGGCCATCGCGCTACGCGGCCCTCCGCCGGCGCAGAACTTCACAAACACCTGCGGGTCAACCCCGGCCTTTTTTGCCATGACTACGGCCTCACAAAATGACAACATGTTCATCGCCATCATCGCGTTGCTACAAACCTTCGCGTAAGAGGCCGTCCCGACGGTATCTCCGGCGTAGATAGCGTCCACGCCCATAGCCTTGTAGAGCGGCAGCGCCTCGTTGAAGGCCGCCTCTTCCCCGCTCACGATAAATAGCAATGTTTTGTCCCTCGCCTGAAGCCCGCTGCCCGTCACCGGGGAGTCTATGAAGCGCATCCCCAGCTTCGCGAGTTTCCGCCCGAGCTTGATGTTCGACTCGGGCGAAACGGTGGAGGAGTTGGCGAAAATGCAATCTTTTTTAGCTGCGGACGCGAGCCCGTCGTCGCCCAGAATCACATCGTGAACTATAGCCTCGTTGGGCAGCATAGTGAAGACGATGTCCGCGTCCTTCATTACATCCGCAAGAGACGAGGCAAGAAGCGCGCCTTTTTTGACGAGTCCCTTGCATTTATCGGAGTTTCGGTTGAATACCCTAAGGCTGTAACCCGCGTCGATAAGATGTTCCGCCATAGGATACCCCATGACGCCGATACCCACAAAAGCTATGGTCTTTATCATTTCAAATAATCCTCCATTTATGGAATTTGCGTTTTAAGTCGTCGCTTCTGCATTACAGTTATTGCGGCGATGATGGCAAGGCCGACCACGTCCGTGAATCCCTCGGGGATGAACAGCAAAAGCCCCGCGGTCATCATCAGGATTCGATCGAGAAGTCCGAGGTTACGCATCAAAAATCCCTCAAACCCGGCCGCGAAGGCCGTCAACCCCACCACGAGACAGGTGGTCATATAAGCTATCTCCCACATAGTCTCCAACGTAACTCCGCCC
Source organism: Synergistales bacterium (assembly GCA_025997935.1). Classification (GTDB taxonomy): domain Bacteria; phylum Synergistota; class Synergistia; order Synergistales; family Aminobacteriaceae; genus BNVG01. The sequence goes on from BNVG01000014.1 coordinate 25,344, forward strand.
GTCTGCGTCGCGGCTTTTGCCGCCGCCTCCATAGCGGGGTCGAATCCAATGAAAACAGGCCTTGTGGGGGTTCGATACAGCCTTCTGATCTTCATTTTGCCGTTTACTTTCGCGTATTTTCCTGAAATTCTGACTAAGGGGACTATGTGGGAGATGGCTTATATGACCACCTGTCTCGTGGTGGGGTTGACGGCCTTCGCGGCCGGGTTTGAGGGATTTTTGATGCG
>BNVG01000015.1 GCA_025997935.1 Synergistales bacterium
GCCGCGACGGAATACCTGTCGGATATGGCGGGGGAATCCATAGCCGGGGTTGTAGTCAGAGACGTCGGCGCGGCGGAGCGGGCGAGGGGGCATTTGGCCGATTTTCGTATGCTTCTCGAGGGGAACGCCAAGAGAGGCGCGCCCAGTTTTCCGCAGGAAGTAATCGCCGCTTTTCGCACGCTTGACCCTACACAGAGAGAGAACCTGTTGAGCGCCGCGGACAAGATCGGAAACGCTTATTTTGAGACTATGTCCCAAATTGGAGAGGGTTTGCCCAGGATAGGCGTTTCTAAAATCGGACAGTCGGACGTCAGAGAAATGACCGAGGAGGACAGGGGCGTCGTGTGGGACGAAATTCACAAGCTGTCTTTATCGGCCGGAGACGGAAACCTGCTTTACCAGCTTTTGATTCTGATTATAGACCCCGCCTACAAGATAGATGTCTCGGCGACAGAAATGGTACGCAACGCCGCTAAATATTCGATGCCTACCATTGAGAGAAGATTGAAGGCCGGAGACGTCATAGTGGAAAATGGACAGCCCATAACCTCAGCTATTGCGCGCGTTTTGAGATACCAGGGATATACTTCGCGCGACTTTCCGTGGAGCCAGCTTGCCGCGGCCTCTCTTTTGATTATGACCCTTCCTCTGTGGTTTGACATTTTGCGGGGAGAGGTGAACGTCCCGCGCGGCTACGCCGGTTTTGCCGGAGTGGGTTGGGGATGCGTCATTTTTGTTATTGTAATGGGCTGGACGTTCGAGGCCATAGCCTCCCATATAGGGATAGTCGGAGCCGGCGTTCTTCCCGCCATAACGACCGCCTACCTGTGTATGCCCCGACGTTACGCTTTTTTGATATGCATAGAGATTCTTATATCGGCGATATTTCTGATTGTGGGGCTGTCGGTGTCGAACACGCTCTTTTTGCTGGTATATGGCCTCATGGCCGCGACGGTCGGCTACTATGCTTTGCACAGGATACAGTCGCGCGAAAACTTGGGGTATAAAGTAATAGTTTTGGCCGTGCTTCTGACCTTGCTAAAAATAGCCGCCATACACTATCAGGGTTTCAATGTGTCGTTTGCCATAGGCTGGCCTATGGGCGCGACGTGGCGCAGAATGGGGCTGTTTTTGGCGTATGGTCTCGTATCGACGTCTTTGATAACGGTGCTTCTGCCTATGTTTGAAAAATCCATAGGCGTACTTTCGGTTTTACGCCTCAGAGAGCTGAGCCATCCGTCGAGCCCTTTGCTTCATAAAATGCAGACCGAAATCCCCGGGACATATCACCATAGCTTGATGATAGGAACGCTCGCGGAGGCCGTGGCCAAGGAATTGGACATTGACGAAAACCTGATGAAAACAGGCGCTTACTACCACGACATCGGAAAATTACGCCATCCGTTCTTTTTTATTGAAAACCAGCTTGGCGCAGGCAATATTCACGATAATATGTCGCCCGCCCTGTCGGCTTTGGCGATAACGGCGCACGTCCGAGAGGGGCTTGAACTCGCAAACGAGTTTGGCCTGCCCAAGAAGGTAAAACAGTTTATATCGGAGCATCACGGCACGACTTTCCTTGGATATTTTTATAAAAAGGCCATAGCCGAAGGCGAAAAGGTCGATCATGAACAGTTTTGCTACCCGGGGCCTAAGCCTCAGTCGCGCGAGACCGCGCTTCTTATGCTTTTAGACTCCACGGAGGCGGCCATGAGAGCCGAGAGTGGGCATGGCAAAGTCATCAGCGTTCAGGATATTCAAGACGTCGTAGAGCGGGTTGTGACTCTTAAAATATCAGAGCATCAGCTCGACGACGTGGATTTCACATACAGGGAGATGACGCGCGTAAAAATGTCTCTTCTTAAAGCGCTTCAGTCCATGTATCATACGAGGGTCGTAAAAGAGATCAGGGAGCCGAAAGAATCTAACGAGCCGCGCGAACACAAAAACACTTCAAATCATGAGAAATAAAGAAAGTTTTCGGGAGGGAAATGGCTTTTGAAGTTACATATCGAGATTGACCAATCAGAAGAAGGCGACCCCGCCGGTCTCAGTTGTCAGGAGACCGGAGCGCGACAAGTCGCGAGGCGCAATATCGACGTTCTCGCTTCTATCCTCGCGCTTGAGCTCGCCTCGTTGTATCCTGAAGTGGAGAGGCAAGCCGCTACAACCAAGGCTTCAGGTGAAATATCTCTCACATTTATGACGCCTGACGAAATAAGAGCGATAAACAAGGAGCATCGCGGGATAGACGAGCCCACGGACGTGCTGTCTTTTCCTTTGTGGGAAATTGACGGGGCGTTTATGCCGGAGTTTTTTATGCCGGGGATTTTGCCTTTGGGCGATATAATTATTTGCGCTCCCGAGGCGGAGCGCTTGTGTGATACGCCGCCGCTTGACGCCCTGTGCTTGGTGCTGGCTCATGGTTTTTTGCACCTTCTGGCGATGGATCACGATACGCCCGAGAAGGAAGCGGAGATGTGGAAGCGTCAGGACGCGTTGGCCGCTCGTCTTCTCGCGGCCCTGAACGCTCAGGAGGCCGCATAAATGGAGACCTCTCCCGACAGCGTCTTAGTTCACGGCGTCGAGATGTATCGTCACGCCGAGGCCATGATGGGCAGTTTTGCCGACTCCGCCATTCCGGTGGCGCAGGGGATTTTTTGGCTGTTTATTCTTCTTTGCCTTTCCGCTTTTTGTAGCGCGTCGGAGACCGTAGTCACCGCGACGCCCAGAAGCAGGCTTATGACCTTGCAGGATACCAAGCCTTTTTACAGAAAAATGCTTCAGTGGATATTAGACGATGTGCAGCATGTCCTGACGCTTTGTCTTATATCGAACAACATCGTAAATATCGGGGCAAGCACTTTGGCCACGGCCTTGGCTTTGCGGTTTTTCGGAGAAAGGTCTTTGATTGTCGTGGTGCCGGCTTTGGCTATGACTGTAATCATATTTGGGGAAATTGTGCCCAAGAGCATGGCGCTGACCGGCGGCGAACGCGTTCTTCTCTTCTGCGCGCCGTTTTTGCGCGCGTTGGGATTTCTTATCTATCCGGTTACATGGCTGACACAGAAGGCCGTCAGTACGCTGGGCTGGATTTTTCACTTGGACATGAAGCGCCGGGGCCCGTTCGTGACAAGAGAAGAAATAGAGCAGTTTGTCAACATCGGAGAAGAAAGCGGCGCGCTCGAGCCTGTCGAACGGCGAATGATACACGGGGTCATAGATTTTGAGGAAAAACGGGTGCACGAGATTATGGTGCCGCGTACCGATATGGTGACAATCGAGTCTTCGGAGACTGTGGGGTCGGCCGTTGAGGTGTTTATCGAGTGCGGGCATTCGCGTCTTCCGGTGTATGAAGACAGCCCCGATAATATAACGGGCATTCTGTACGTAAAAGATACGCTCCAGAGCCTTGTGGAGGGCGACTTGGAGCGCGGCGTGGGAGAGCTGGCCCGCGAACCGCTCTTTGTGCCTGAGAGCATACGCACTGTGGAGCTTCTGGAGCTTATGCGCCGCGACCACGTGCATATAGCCATAGTTGTGGACGAGTACGGCGGGATAGCCGGTAGCGTGACCATGGAAGACCTGCTCGAGGAGATAGTGGGGGAGATTCAGGACGAGTACGATCAGGAAACACCGGAAATTCAGGAGCAGGAAAGCGGCGTATATCTTGTTCAGGGAAATATGAGCCTTGAAGACCTGAGCGAGGCGCTTGATTGTCCGTTCGAGTCCGAGGACGCGGAGAGCATCGCCGGATTAGTTCTGTCTTTGGCTGGGAAGTTTCCGGAGATAAACTCCGAGTTTGAGTACGGCGATTGGCTTATTCGCGTTATGGATTTGGAAGACCATAGAGTGAAATTGCTCAAGATGAGCAGAAAAGGCGATAGATAGTCGTCTCTGAATTTTATTTGATTTGTATGTCATTATGGCATATACTTTAACAAATAATTATGCCATTCTGGGCTGAAAGGAGAATTTTCAATGCCTACGTCAAACGCCGCGACAACAATCAGAATGAACGACTACGCCAAGGCGGTTTTGGACTCCGCGGCCAAATACACCAACCAGTCGCGGTCGGCGTTTATGCTGTCCGTATCATTAAAAAAGGCCGAAGAAGTTATCCGTGAACGTTCCGAAACCATACGAGAAATCGCCCCTATCGTCTTGAACGCAGAGGAAAGTCAAAATTTCATAGCGGCGTTGGAGCGCGATTTTGAGCCGTCCGAGGCATTACTTGACTTGAAAAAGCATTATGACTCGTTCAACATCGTAGATAGGACATAGTTTTGCAATTCACATTTGAGAGAAAAGGCGATAGATAGATTAGATTATAAACACGTGAAACGGGGGGCGCGAAAAATCCGCGCCCCCTTTATTTATGCCTCGATGGGAATTTCAGCCTTTTCCTGAGATGGGTATGTCGATGTCCATGTTTTGATGGGAAGACCCCAGATTTTGATGAAGCCGACGGCGGCGGAGTGGTCGAAGGCGTCGCCTTCTGAGTAAGTGGCCAAGTCGTGCCTGTAAATGCTCTTTCCCGCCTTCATGCCGCGGACGACGGCCTGCCCCTTGAAAAGGCGCATTTTGACGACGCCGCTGACGTACTGTTGGGTTTCGTTGACGAAGGCCTCGATGCTCTTTCTCAGCGGCGAGTACCAATATCCCTCATAAGCCAGCTCCGCGAACTTGACTTCAAGCTCTTTTTTCGCGGCCAGCACTCTTTTGTCAAGCGTCAGGGTCTCGAGGGCGCGGTGAGCTGTGATGAGAGTGATGGGCGCGGGGCACTCGTAAACCTCGCGGCTCTTGAAGCCGACAAGCCTGTCCTCCACCATATCTACGCGGCCCACGCCATGACGGCCCGCTATTTTGTTCAGCTCGGCTATCAGCATGGGGCCGTTCATCGCGGTTCCGTTCAGCGCGACTGGGACGCCTTTGTCAAAGGTTATCTCGACAAATTCCGGGTCGTTCGGGGCGGCGAGCGGGTTTGCCGTAAGCTCGTAAGCGTCTTCCGGCGGCTCGTTCCAAGGGTCTTCGAGCATTCCGCACTCTATGGAGCGCCCCCACAGGTTTTCGTCCACGCTGTAAGGAGACGACGTGGTGGCCTTCACGGGTATGCCGTGTTTCAGGGCGTATTCCATCTCGGCCTCGCGCGTGAAGTGCCAGTCGCGCACGGGCGCCAAGACCTCTATTTTTGGGTTCAGGGCCGTGGCGCATACCTCTATACGCACCTGATCCTGCCCCTTGCCCGTGCAGCCGTGGGCCACAGCCACGGCGCCGTCTTTGTTGGCTATATCGACGAGCGTCTTGGCTATAAGCGGACGGGAGAGAGCCGAAGTCAGGGGGTAAGTTCCCTGATACATGCCGTTGGCCTTGAGAGACGGCCACACGAAGTTGTCGACAAAAGTCTTCTTGAGGTCGAATATGTAGGCCTTCACAGCGCCGCTGTGCAGAGCCTTGTTTTTTGCCGCCTCCAAATCCACGGCCTCCTGCCCGACATCGGCCGTCATGGTGATGACGTCATACCCCTTCTCCGAAAGCCACACCACGGCCACGGACGTATCTAATCCGCCGCTGTACGCGAGGACGACCTTTCCTTTACTGCCTGCCATAATAAAACCTCCTGCGAATTTTAGGGCTGCTTTGCCCTCATACTGCCTCAATTATATAAATCTATGAACAAAAAGTCAAATTCCAGTTAAAAAATTTACCAAAGTTTGTTTTTAATAAGTGTGATAATATCGCTGGTAATCTGTTAATATATATAAAATAAATATTCTAAATATAATCCTTGAAATCAAATTTGGCACAGGGAGGTTTGTTGGTTGAAAAAGATAAAAATTCTCGGGATACTATTGTTATTCGCCGCGCTGATTTTCGCTGTCCGCGCGGAGGCGGCGACTAATGATCGCTATGATTTTCACTATTATCAACTGCGCGACGTGAGCGGTTTGCGTAGCGGACACACCGTAGCCGGCGCTCAGTGGTTCGCCACGGTAAGCGATTGGTATCTTTCACCTGTAGATAATCGTTTGGGTATATTTCAGGATACGGAAGGCGCGCAGACGAGCGTTCCGATGGTCACGTCCGCTGATTTGATTTACAATTTTCAGGGCGTATATATGGAAGACCCCCAACACTACAAAGGCGGTAATCCATATTATACAGAATACCCCGACGAGTGGCGCTATCGTACGGAAGACCCTTGGGTCTGGTATTATCATAGAGAAGACCTCAATTTTGATCGGATGGATTCCGTCTATTTAGTCATACCTGACGGGAAGGGCGAGCTGAATATTAACTTTTACAACGACTTGGCCTCCCACAATCCGCCCGAAAATATGTTTGGCACGCCGTATGCCGTGACGGAGGACATATTGGTCGGAGGGCTTAACGACTATTATTCAGTTAGCCACCTGACCAAACCGCAGCTTGTACCCTCCCTCGACTATCTTCCCGCTAAAATGAATTTCAACGCCGCAAATCCACAGAGTTACGGCAGTTCTCAAGGCTGGCTGACGTTCAGGCAATCCGCCAGTTTTGACGTGAGTTTCAATGGATACCGTGAGTCGATAAATATCCCCCTCGTCGTAGCTAACGTACATAACGGCCCGGCGTCAGACCCCGGCAACGAGCTGTATTTTGACATGTCGCTTTTTGATGTAAGCGGCGATATGGTGGCGCGCAAAAAGTTTCGCTGGGGCGCGGACAAGAATAAGATACAAGGCCTCGGCACGTTTTTTATGATTGACGGCGATAAGACGGAATATCGGTTGGATACTCAGATAACCAACAGGACAGGAGTTCGGTATCGTCAGCAAAGATATGACACCGGCGGAGACGCGCAGACTATCTATCCTTCCTACTGGAGCTATGACATACCGGACGACCTGTATAAAACTTTGCCAAAGTCGTTCCATCTCGATCTTCAAAGTCAGATTGCCCCCGGGCTTATCACGCATTATACCGCCAGTGTGGATATGAGCGTTCGTAAACATGAGTCATTCCGCCTTTATCCGTTTGACCAGTGGAGCGGTTATTCTGGATTTGATGACTTAACGGCGCCGCATGATTTAGAGCTCACTTTCAGCAAAGTGCGCGGCATGGCGTCTTACGGGACTCAGCGCGCGGACGGCGTGTCCGTTACGGGCTTTAGTATGACTTTTGTAGATGACAAATTAAACACAAACGATGTCAAATACAATACGCTCAAGGAAATAACGAGATATACCGGCTCAGAGCCGAAGATGCCCCGTTCGGGCTATACGCTTTCAAGAATCAATGAGGGTTATTTTGGCAGAGCTCCTTTGAACGCCTTCACGATAAGCGCGGACGTGCCGGACTACCTAAAGCGGGTATCGGAAGACATCACACTCAGCGCGGTCAGCCAAGACAAAGAAACACCGCTCCTTCCGGTGCGGGTGCGTATGACTTTCTCACGGCAGGTCTTCGATCTTATCGACAAGGAGAAATGGAACGAGCTGCTGAACGCGGAAAGCGTGATAGACAAGTTTGCCGAAGTATACACTATATGGGCGTATTCGCCCAACACCGCCGAGAAGGTTTTGAACCTCTTTGACGCTATAAGGAGAGATGACAACACTAACGGCGTGCTTTATTCCGTGAGTGATTGCGTAGGGGCGTTCATCGAGGGCAATTCTCTGCACGTGGAGTTTGTCGCGCTCATAGCCGACTCGGTGAGTCTGCGTGACGGGAAAAGCGCCTTCTGCTACGTCGTAGAGGACGATGAGATTCCGTATATCCTGTTCGGAGACGGGAAGATAGACGACAAGTGGAACCTGAGCTTTTACGTCGACAGAAACGTGTCCGGGCCTGATTTGAGCAATCCGGGGAGCAAATCGTCCGGCGACGGAGAAGGCGGAAGCGGTTGCAATCAGGGCGGCGTATCCGCGGCGATATTCGCGTTATTGGCCGGAGCCTGGTTTATCAGAAGAGCTAAAAGGATTTCATAACTGAACTAAAAACGCCCCGGGGAGTCATAGACCCCGGGGCGTTTTTGTTGTTTTTATTTCCAGAACATGCGCTTATTCTCCACGGAAAATAAGCCTATAGCGAATAATAACGTGAATATCACAATGCCTACAATTGAGTCTCTGTCTATCAGAGTCGAGGAAAAATAAGATTTGTAACTGAATTTTTCTCCTAAGAAAAAGTTGGCGTAAGCGTAGGCGAAGGCGCAAAGAAACGACAATCCCCACAAAGCGCCCTTAGACGGTCTGTATCTGTAAGATAACGTGAGCGCGCGCAAAATCAAAAACGCGCCTAAAATCCCAAGCGTCACGCCCGCGCTGATAATGCCGGCTTTTGAGACTTCGAGCTTGCGGTTTGACGTGTTTATATAGTAAAAAAACTCCAACACTATGCTTATGGTCGGGATGATAATCGCGAGGGCGATGAAGACCAACCAGAGCTTCGCTCGGCTGAAATATCTCGAAACGGAAAAAATGCCTCTGTTTTCCCCCTTCTCGCGCTTCTCGGCCAAGAGTTTTTCAAGCTGCGCCCTGCGCTCTTCGGTGGTCATTTCAGGTTTTTTGCGCTGCGAGTCCGGCGTTTCCCGTTTGTAGCTCGGGCGAGCGGCGCTTGCCGGGCCCGGAAAACCATTGGAAAAATCGTAAGCCATGCGCGCGTTTGTGTCGATAAGCGTTCGGTAAGCCTCCATTATCTCTCCGTAGCGCTCCTCGGCGTCCTGCTTCGCTGAGACGTCGGGGTGATACTCTAACATCATGTGTCTGAAACGCGCCTTTAAACCCTGAGATGGGATCGTGGGGGGAACTCCCAAAATCTCATAATAATTTTTCATGCTTTGCTTCCCATCCTTTTTTGCGTATTATTACATTATTGCTTCATACTACAATAGTGCGCTATATTATAGCGCACTATTGATTGAAAATTACTCAATATAGTATATTATTCTTCGTTTATTCCTCGAGCAAACGAGCTTCTAATACCTGTTCGCGTCTGAAATCCTCTATGCGCAGATAAAAGACGGCGGCGTCCAAAAGGGCCTGCATGGGGGTCAGGCCGACAACTTCGCTGCCCACCACGTTCACCCCGTACCTCGCGGCCTCGGACTTTATGGTCTCAAAGACGCGATGAAGCGGCGTGGCCGTGTAGTCCGTCATATTGATGGAGATTTGGGTGATGCTACGCTCCTCCAGCATGACGCCCATAGCGCGGCAGTTCACATAGCCGCCTCGGGCCGAACGGATGGTCTGGGCTATCTTTTTCGCCAAGGCGAGGTTTGACGTATCGAGGTTGATGTTATACGCTATAAGGAAGGGGCGAGCCCCGATTACCGTGGCGCCGGCTGAGGGGTGCATCAGGTGAGGGCCTTCGTCCGGCGCGCGTTCGGGCGTCTTGATGAGCTCTTTCAAGCCCTCGTACTCGCCCCTGCGGACATCCGGCAACGCCTTCATGGACGCCCTCCTTGCGGCGGCCTCATAAAAATAGACCGGGATAGAAAGTTTGTCCGCTATCTCCATGCCAAGAGCGTGAGCGAGCGCGACGCATTCTTCCATCGTAACGCCGTCCACCGGGATAAAAGGAATAACGTCCGTAGCTCCTACGCGCGGATGCGCGCCCCTGTGCTTTTCCATATCGATAAGCTGTGAGGCGGTCTTGCAGCAGGAGAACGCCGCTTTCTTTACGCTCTGAGGGTCGCCGACAAAAGTCAAAACCGTCCTGTTGTGGTCGGCGTCCGACGAGCAGTCTAAAACCTTCACGCCTTCTACGCCGCGAGCCGAGTCGGCTATGGCTTTTATAACGTCTTGTCTGCGGCCTTCGCTGAAATTTGGAACGCACTCTATCAATTTTGACATTTTAACAGTATCCCTTCGATAAAATTTAAGATAAAATTCAAGTCGGTGAATAATCTCGCGCTACGCCGCAACTTTTTTTGTTTGCTGTATAATCTATAATGATTATACAATAATATTGAAAGAATCATATCCGCCATGAGACTTGAATTTGTTGAAAATTTCGGCGTTGGAAGGGGATAATTTGGTGTGATAATACGTTCGACGCTCAAAAAACGACTGTTGGCGGGCGAAATTGTTCTGGGGACGTTTGTATGGGCGGACGGCGTTAATTCCGTCGAGATATTGGGCAACAGCGGATTTGATTTTGTTATTCTCGACACCGAACACGCTCCCGGTACGCCTGAGTCCATAATAAATCAGCTACGGGCGGCTGAGGGGCGCGGCATGGACGCCATAGTGCGCTTGCCGAACACGGCGCGAACTACCGTCCTTCGCGCTCTCGATATTGGCGTCAGCGGCGCTTTGGCCCCTCAGGTCAACGATTTTGAGACGGCTCGCGCCTTTATAGACGCCACTCTCTATCCGCCGCTCGGCTGCCGCGGCTTCGCAAGCGTTCGGGCCACGGGCTACGGGCTTATCGACTCCATACCCGAATATCTCGCGGAGGCCAACTCCGACCTTCTTCGCATTGTCCAGTGCGAGACGGAAAACGCGGTGCTCAACCTGAACGAAATAGCCAAAATAGAAGAGATAGACATGATATTCGTAGGCCCTTACGACCTGTCTCTTTCGCTTGGCGTACCGGGCGAATTTGATCACCCCAAGATGACGGACGCCATAGACGCGATATTGGCGGTCTGTAAAGAATATGACAAGATGACGGGCATTCTTGTCTCTTCTCCGGAAGAGGTTAAAAACCGCATAGAACAAGGATTTAAGTTTTTGGCGTATTCTGTGGACATTCTCATATTGGCGGCCGCGGCCAAAAACATCACGAGCGTCGCAAGGAATATCATAAGAGAATTAAAACCCTAATTCGGGGCGGTCTGGAGGGAGTCATTTTGGAAGACAATAAAACAGCCGCTGATTTTTGGTGGAGTGTGGAGCTCGAGGCCGAGGCGGACAACCCGGCGGCGGAGGAGTGGCTTGCCGATATAGTCGATATGTCGGGCAGCGTGGGGGCTGAATTTGCGGATAAAGCCGGCAAAAAAACGTTGCGCGCGTTCTACGTTAGCTCTCGGGACATCACTCACTGGATCTCGGTTTTAGAGGAGCTTTTGCCGAATTTTCCGGGTTTGCGAATATGTTCTGAATCAAAAGTGGAAAACAAGCAGTGGCAGGAAAATTTCTTAGACGCCTTTCCTCCGCTCGCCGTCGGGGTCAACCTCGCCGTCATGGCTCCGTGGCACAAGGACAATGACAATCTCGGCAAAATTCCTTTCTATATTTATCCAAGCTCGGCTTTTGGCACAGGATACCACGAAAGCACGCAGATAGCCATTTCCATGATAGAGAGATTCGTCAAAATCGGTGACACGATAATCGACATAGGCACTGGCTCCGGCATTCTCTTTATCGTAGCGCTGAAGCTCGGCGCCGCGAGAGCGATAGCCCGCGACATAGACCCGACCGTAGTAGCCGAAGCCCTTCGCAACATGACACTGAACGATATACCCCTCAACAAATGCGACTTGCGTGTGGGCGCGCTTTTGGGCGGAATTGAGGTGAAGGCCGACATCCTTGCGGCCAATATTCTTATAGAACCCAACCTGCTTCTTCTCAAAAGCGCGCGCGAAGCTCTGAAGCCGTCAGGCGTCGCTATTTTCTCCGGCATGACGGAAAACGAAAGGCCAAGGTTTTTAGACGCTCTTTCGGAGGCCGGGGCCGAGATTATCAGTGAGCTGACGTCTAAGAACTGGTGGGGGTGCGCCGCGCGGTTTGTCTGATTCGTTACGCGGCGTTCGCGTTTGGATATGCGTGTTTGGCTGCCGCTCAAATATATACGAGGCCGAGGCCATAACCGGGGAGTTGACCGCGCGCGGGGCTGAGATAAGCGCGGAAGTTGAAGGTTGCGGGGTGGCCGTTATAGTCAGTTGCTCCGTGACGGCGACGGCTGATAAAAAATGCCGTCAGGCCGTGCGTAAGGCTCGCCGCGCTTTGGAACACGGCGTTGTGGCTGTTTGCGGATGTTGGGCTCAGGCGCTGCCGCTCTCCGAGGCTTTGAGCCTCGGTATAGACATTCTTGCCGGAAGCCGAATGAAACATCTTTTGCCGCCCGCCATAAGCGCGAAGATAGCGGCTCCGTTTTCCGCGCCGCTCGAGTTCAGGGGAAAGTCCCGGGAAGAGGATACGGGGGAAGATATAGAGTGGGATTCTCTTTCTCTTGACAGGCCGCGTCTGCGGACACGCGCGTTTTTGAAGGTGCAGGAAGGGTGCGACCATTTTTGCTCATATTGCGTAATCCCGTTTTTGCGCGGACGTTCAGTCAGCCGTTCGCCGGACGATGTTTTAGCTGAGGCCAAAAGAGTCGTCGCGTCGGGTTGTCGGGAAATTGTATTGACGGGCATTCACCTCGGCGATTACGGCTCGGGCGGGGTCACGCTGGGGACGTTGATACGTGAGCTTTCCGCCTTACGGGGGCTTACGCGGCTCAGGCTTGGCTCTCTTGAGCCTTTCGCGCTCGCCGCGCCGCTTTTAAGCGCGCTCGCCGATTCTCCCATATTTTGCCGTCATCTGCATTTGCCCGCGCAAAGCGGGGACGACGGTATTCTGTCCCGCATGAGACGTGGATATAAGGCCGACGATTTTGCCGCTCTTTGTGATTTGGCGAGAGAGAAATTAGGGGACGACCTGCATATCAGCAGCGATATTCTTGTGGCCTTTCCGGGAGAGACGGACGGCGCTTTTCAAAATACGCTCTCTCTTATGGAGCGTTCGGGCATTGGGAGGGTTCATGTTTTTCCATATTCGCCGCGAAAGGGAACCGAGGCTTGGTCGTTCGGCGACAGGGTTTCGCCGCTACTTGCGTCAGAAAGAGCCGCGGCCGCGTCGGAGAACGGCGAGCGGCTTTTGTCGCGCTACGCGTCCCGTTTTGTCGGGAGGACTATATCCGTTCTCTGTGAGAGCGTAAAGGACGGCGTTTTGGAAGGTCATTCGCGGGAGTTTATATCGGTCGCCGCGGCTATTCCCGGAGAAGCCGTTTCCGGCGCGGCGGGGCGGGAATATGATATTGAAGTCGCGGAGTGCGTTGGCGGCTCGTTGAGGGGGGCGTGCGTTTTATGAACAAAACCGTGATAGGCATAGATTTAGGGACGCGCAACGCCCTCTGCGCCGCGTTGGACGAGAGGGCGCGCCCTGTTATAATACCGAACCGCCGTGGAAAAACGTCAACGCCGTCCGTGGTCGGGTGGAACAATGAGTGGGTTGTGGGCGACGACGCCGTGACGCTGTCGTTGAAGGGCTCGGCGTCTGTGTGGTGGGATATAAAGCGCAAAGTCGGCGGAGATTTCAGGGCGTTTTGCGGGCGTCGTAGCTATTCGCCCGAAGAACTGCTTGTCCCGTTGCTTTGCTCTCTCAGGGAGGACGCGGAGGTTTTTCTGGGGTCGTTGGTTTCTTCATGCGTTTTGGCCGTACCCGCCTGTTTTTCGCTCTCTCAGCGCGACGCCATGAAACGCGCGGCGAAAGCGGCCGGGCTTGTCGAGTCTCGTATCGTAAACGAACCCACCGCCGCCGCGCTCGCTTTTGGCATGGAAGGTCGTTTTTTGATTCTGGACTTTGGGGCGGGGACAGTCGACGTCTCAGTCGTGGAGAGTGAAAACGGCGTCTGGCAGGTTTTGGAGAGCGCCGGCAGCCCGGGGCTTGGCGGCTACGACTTCGACTTAGCTCTCGCGGAGTGGCTTAGAGAGCGCCTCAGAATAGCTCCTTTCGCGCCTGACGACCCGTTGAAACGCTCTTTGATCGTGGAGGCCGAAAATATAAAAATAGCTCTTTCGTCCTGTGAAAGTTTCAGGTGGACGCCGCCGGCTTGGGGAGGAAACGCCCATAGCGACTCAATAACAATTGAGCGCGAGGATATGGAGCGTCTCATGCGCTTTTCTATCAGGCGCATGACCCACTCCGTTCGCCGTATGTGGGAGCGATACAAACCCGAGCATCTGTTGCTTGTCGGAGGGTCGAGCCGTATACCGCTTCTCCACAGGATTTTGGAAAAAGAGATAGCCAAGCCGGAAAGACTTTCTCTTTGCGCCGAGGAGTCCGTCGCGGCCGGGGCGGCTCTTTGCTCTATGGTAGGCGAGGAGCGGCTTTTGTTGGACGTGCTTTCAGGCGATATAGGGGTCGCTCTCGAGCCTGATAACTCGAGCGAGCCGAAAATCCTCGCGCGCGCCGGTTCTCCGCTGCCCATTTCGACAAAGGTATCGTTTAGCCCAAAGAGAGACGAGCCGGCGAAGATAGTTGTATTTCAGAACATGAGCGATATGAAAGAGCCCGCGCGCTTCGCTCGTCGGACGGTTCTGTCGGAGCTGAACATTGAGCCGGAAACAGACTCTGACGTAACGCTTTACTGTGAGCTTTCGCCTTCGGGCGAGCTTGAGCTTAGAGCGAAATTGGGCGCTCTTATTACCGACATGCCGCTTTTTTCCGGCACCGACTTGAACTACAAGGCCAAAAAGACGGACAATCTCAAGCTACGCTTGGCCTCGCTCGAAATGTCCATGACGGAGGCGCAAAGAGATAAACTTTATTCGGTGACGCGCCTGATTGAGAGATTAGATGACTTCGAAAATAGCTCCGCGTCCGAAGAAATCATGGAGGGGCTTGTCAAAGACCTTGAATCTGCGCTATTATTTCAAAGATAGCTTTATAAAGATAGTTGGGAATGCTTAAAATAGGTTGGGAATGCTTAAAAGAGAAGGATGCTTATGGATGTTTCTTTTGAAATAACTCATAATCTGCGTACTTTGGGTCTTCCGCCGGGGGCGACGGCCTCCGAGGTGAGGGCCGCTTTTCGCAGTCTGGCCAGGGCGTATCACCCTGACGTGGCAGGGCGCGGTAGCGCGCGTCGTTTTGAGCGAATTACGGGCGCTTATACGTTTTTGAAAAACCTTCCGCAGGACGAGCTTCTACAGATAGATGTGCCATACGCGCCGTCCGATTCAAAGGCCGCCCCCAAGTGGTTTTCGAGAGTGAGAAACCCTATGACCTGGCGCGCGCAAAGACGTGAAAAACTCAAAAAAGAAGCCGCGCGGCGAGAATTAGAGAAACGCGAAGCGGAAGAGCGCGCGTCCCGTGTAAAACAGGAGCGCGTGGACGCCGCGCTGTCTCGCGCCGAAAAAAAGGCCGAAGCTACTCTGGAGCGCCTGTTACGCGAGACAAAAAAATTAGACGCGCAAAGCCTAATTTTGCGCGTCGCGAGTGACATACCACAGGTGAGACATCTCGCTTTATCGGCTTTCGGGAGCTTTGCGGACAGTCCCGAAGCCCTGAGCGCGATAAGCGCCATGCTCCAAAACAGGAATATCGACGAAAAGACGGCTCGCATAGTGACGCTTCTTCCTTTCTCGAAAGAAAACCGCAAACGCCTCGCGGAGTCTCTTGTCGACAGAGCGGGTCTTATGCCGGACTTTTTTTTGGTTTGGCTTCTGAATATGAGAGAGGCGTCGTTTGCGGACTGCGCCACGCTTGAGCGATACATCCAAAAAGCGTCCCCTCGCGGCGTCGCCTCAATGCTGAGGCTGTGGCCAAAGTGGCGTTTTTTGTCCGCCCCCGCAATAGAAGAGCTTCTATCAAGAGATGACGAGGGCTATCTGACGCCTCTTTTGAGCGCTATGAAGCAGAGGGGCGTTCCGTGCCCTGTCTCATGCCGTGACCGCCTGTCCGCGCTTTCAGAACACCCAAGCGCAGTTGTGCGCGTCTGGGCGCGGGCGGTTGGGATATGAGCGTAAATCCTTATATCAGAATTGCCAGGCCGGATCATTGGGTCAAAAACATTTTCATCATTCCAGGCGTGGTTTTTGCCATATTCTTAACTAAAACATCCGTAACGGCGGGCCTTTTATTTCATATTACGCTGGGCTTTCTCGCGACGTCCCTTGTCGCTTCAGCGAATTACGTCATCAACGAATGGCTTGACGCGGAATTTGACCGTTTTCACCCTGTCAAGAAGAACAGAGCCGTGGTATCCGGCTCCATGTCCGTCCAGGTTATCGTTATGGAATATTTTCTCTTCGCGGCGGTCGGGACGTCGATTGCGGCGTTTGTTTCTTTGCATCTCGCGCTGAGCGAATTTTTTCTGTTGATTATGGGAGTTGTCTATAACGTCAAACCGATGCGTACCAAGGATATTCCTTACGTAGACGTTTTATCGGAATCCGTCAATAACGCCATACGGCTTCTGTTGGGCTGGTTTCTCGTTACGGATATGTGGCTTCCTCCGGTCAGCCTCGTTATAGGATACTGGATGGGCGGCGCTTTTCTAATGGCTATAAAGCGTTACGCGGAGTACAGAATGATCGGAAACCCGCAGACCGCCGGGCAGTATCGTAAATCTTTTCAAAAATACGACGAGGTGAGCCTTCTCGTTTCTTCTGTGTTTTACGCGCTTGTCTCCATCTTTTTTGTCGGCGTTTTTTTGATTAAGTACAGGCTTGAACTTATCTTGACCATCCCCTTCCTGTGCGGTCTTTATTGCGTATACCTCAAGCTGAGCTACGAAGAGGATTCCGTCGTACAGAAACCAGAGAAGCTCTACAGAGAACGCGGACTTATGTTGTATATCATTTTTCTGATCTCCCTGTTCGTTTTACTTTTGCTGTTCGATATTCCGGGGTTGTCGTTGTTTTTGGATAAAAGCCTGTTACGTATACCCTCTTAAAACGAGGTTGTTTCAAGAGGGCATCAAATCTCACGGTTTTTAGGCATGGGTCGCATAATATACGGCAAAATCAAAAACAGCCACACGGACGATATTTGATTGCGGAAGGTAAATACGCAGTGTATGGAAGAATGGTTGGCGGTCAAAAAAAGCCAAACGTAAGGAATCAGAAACAGGCACGCGATGAAAAAATAGAATGTCACGCCGAAATGCCGTCGTCTTTCGCGAAAGGCGATCATCGGCGTTAGCCATATCGCGTAGACAAGAACAGCTGAAGCGGCTAACGCAACACCAGCAATTACCGAGAAGGGAAAGGCGGCGTATACGTTTTCTATCAAAAGAATGAACTTCTCCCACAAAGATATATTTTCAGCGCCGCTAACGCCGGCAAGAATCTGATGAAGGGCCGCGCGCGCCGCGCTTTCCGAAGGAACAGCGGAGAAGGGCAAGAGTATATAAATATTTTTTGCTATTGCGAGTAATCTGTCAAATAAAGCGAAACTTTCCGTGTTGCCGGTACGGTAAGCAATCTGCTGAATGGCGTCAGGCGTCATACCCGCCAAAATCCATTTCGCTGACCAAGTCAAAATATACCCAGCTGCCCACATTGAACCTAAACGGATAAACTTCTTAATATAAGCCCAGTCACAACGAAATAGCTCTTGCTTCATATCCATGAGAATAAGCGTCAACAACGGAAAACAAAGGACAGTCATAGGCGCCGTAAGTCCTCCGAAGCCTATAAAAACAGTCAAGGAGCCGCATAATAAAAATAACTTAACCAAACTCTCTTCATTCCACGAACTCCGATACAAAACTACCGACATAGCGGATAACGCTATCACAAACACATCGGAATATTCCAAGCAAAAAGCCAGAACCGGAAAATCGGCAAGCGCCATCGACACCGCGAAGCCAATCGCCACGCCTATGCTAATTTTCTGTGATAACAGAACTATCGTGAGTGAGAATAAGAACATCTGAAGAAAAAACGAAATTTTTCGCACGTCGGACAGAGTTATTATAGATAGCATTGGACGCAAAAAAGCT
The DNA here is from genome assembly GCA_025997935.1 of Synergistales bacterium. GTDB lineage: Bacteria > Synergistota > Synergistia > Synergistales > Aminobacteriaceae > BNVG01. The sequence continues at coordinate 17,698 of BNVG01000015.1, forward strand.
ATGTAGCCATGCCAATATCTGGCATAGCTCCTTGTCGCCGTCGCTTTTCCTTCCGTGAAATTTTTGAGGTCGAGTACAGGGTCTGAAATGTTTTCGTCATCCGGCGCGTAGGAAATCATAGTCAGCAATCCTGAACGTACAGGCTCATCTGCGTCTAAAGACCCCGCTATATTTATCATAATGGCATCGGCGCCGTTATCTAATACGGGCATTTGCCCAAAGGGCATCCGGTATCTTCCTTCCCTTGAAAGTAACTCAGACGCGTCTTTCAGGTTCTTGTCCAAGTTTCCTCTCGGCAAAAGCGGCGTCGCGCAGACAAGCGCAAGATATATCACAATAAGCGCCAACAAAAAAGCCCCGGCTCTAAGCATCCACCCGGCCCGAAGACCAGAGGAATTTTGAAGTTCAGTATTCATTTTGTGCAGAACCTCCCTGGAATTTTAATGTTATAGACTATTTTGTCTTGATCCGTAAAATATCAATGAAAAACCCGGCGAACATGAGTTGTACGCCAATGACCATAGCGCCGGCGGCGGGGATGGTGATTCTCATGAAGCGTTCTGGGTTCAAAGCTCCAAAAGACTCTCCGCCCCATAGCGCTACGGACAAAACGGCAAGCGCGAGGCCAACCGTCGCGAAGGCGAGGCCGGACAAGATACATTTTTCAGTGTTTAGCCTATAAATAAAAGAAAGAGCGTTCTTTTTAGTGTTTGGCGATGATGTGGGTGAGGGGGGGATAAAGTGAGACTGAAGCGCGTATATTTTTGTGTAGATAGAAAACAGCGCCAAGTTGACGCCGATTATTATCATGGCGACGCTATAAAGCAACGTGTTGATGCTAAACGCTACGCCCGAAATTACAATGGTCTGAAACTCCAGCAGAAGGGTGAACAAAACCCCGAGAACGATTAGAAAAATACCGGGATAAAAGAACAGCCAGTTCGGGCTGTGCATAAGTAAAAATTTCAGGTGTCGCCACCCGTCCCGCCAGCTGCGTAAGTGAGGCGGGCGAGAACGTCCGTCTACCGAGAGCGTCGTCGGAACCTCGGAGATTTTATAACCGTGAAGCGTGGCTTGAACCACCATTTCACTGGCGTACTCCATCCCGGTAGTCCTCAAGTCCAGCTCCCTGATTCGTTTTACATTATATCCTCTAAGCCCGCAGTGAAAATCTCCTATGGAGCTTTTGAAAAAAAGCCTTCCCACGAACGACAAAACCGGGTTTCCCAAATATCGGTGCAACGGAGGCATGGCGTTCTCTTCTATTCCGCCCGTAAAGCGATTTCCCATTACAAGGTCGTCCCCAGCGCGCAAACGCTCAAGAAACGGGGCGAGAGATGAAAAATCATAACTGTCATCGGCGTCGCCCATTATGACGTATTTACCCAAAGCGGCAGCGCAACCGCCATTCAGCGCCGCGCCATATCCGCGCTCTGGAATGTCTATGACCCTTGCTCCAACGCTCCTCGCTATATCCTGAGAGCCGTCCGTGCTGCCGTTGTCGGCGATAAGCGCTTCTCCGGCGACGCCGTTGTTTTTCAAAAAATTTAAGGCCTTAGTGACGCAAATCCCAACCGTCTCGGCCTCGTTGAGGCATGGCATAAGAATGGTTAGCTCAATTGGCTGACGATATTCTTCGGGTGAAAGCATCTAAAATTCAACCCCTTTGTATTAAAACAACAAACTCACCGCGCCAAAACAGCGCAATTTATATTTACGGCATTGTGGCGTTCAAGTATTTTAACAAAATAATTTTCAAAAACCCATGCTAATTTGTTATTTGTACAGGTTTTTGAATTTGTTCTCACGCCCCGCCGCTACTGCGCTATAATATTATCAAAAGAATAATTCCGAAAGGAGCGATCCGCATGAAACTTGCTATGATTTTTTATCGTCATCAGTTGACGCGCGAGAATTTTCGTTACGCCAAGCAACTCGGCTGCACTCACCTTGTCATTCACCTCGTAGATTACTTTTACCGTGAAAAAGACCCCATTACGGGCGACAATCAGCCGATAGGAGACACGGAGGGCTGGGGCGTCACCCGCAACCGTAAAGTATGGAGCGAGGAAGAGTTAAAAGAGATTCGCAAGCAGGTCGAGGAAGAGGGGCTTGTCTTCGAGGCGATAGAGAACTTCGACCCAGGCTTCTGGTATGACGTTCTGCTCAACGGGCCCAAGAAGCGCGAGCAGATGGACGGCCTAAAACAGCTTATACGTAACGTGGGCCGCGCCGCTATTCCGGTGTTTGGCTACAACTTCAGCCTCGCCGGGGTGGCCAGCCGTATAAGCGGCGCGTTCGCGCGCGGTGAGGCCGAGTCCGTAGGGGGAGACGCCCCGGTAGAGCTTCCCGTCCCCAAGGGTATGGTCTGGAACATGGTCTATGACCCCGAAGCGCCTAAAGGCATAGAGACCGCCACTCAGATAACGCACGAAGAGCTTTGGGGGCGCTTTGAGTGGTTCTTGTCCGAGCTTATACCTGTGGCGGAGGAGGCCAACGTCAAATTGGCCTTGCACCCTGACGACCCGCCCTACGCGACGCTTCGCGGAACGCCGCGCCTTGTCTGGCGGCCTGAGCTGTACCAGAAGATGCTCGACCTCAAAAAGAGCCACTGCAACACGATAGAGCTTTGCGTGGGCACGCTGGCCGAGATGAACGGGCAGAACTTCTATCAGGCCATAGAGAGCTACGCGAAGCAGAACGCGATAGGTTATGTCCATCTGCGTAATATCACGGGGCAGATGCCGCGATACCGAGAGACGTTCATCGACGACGGGGACATCGACATTTACCGTGTGCTCAAGATATTGAACGACAACGACTTCAGAGGCGTCATAATCCCGGATCACTCGCCGCTCGTGTCCTCTCCCGCGCCCTGGTACGTCGGCATGGCCTACGCCTTGGGTTACATCCGCGCGATGATAGAGCGGGTGAAGGTCGATAAAATCAGGGGTTTGTAGTTTTGAGCAAATTCAAAACCGTTTCTCTGTTATTTTTAATATTTGCCATATTATCCATAGAGACGTTGCATGCGGCGTCTTTGCAACCGCAAGATTATTCCCTCAAGGCCAACGCTTTGGCCGCGCAGGGCAAATGGAGCGAAGCTGTGGCCGTCTTGGAAGAGCACTTGAGCCGGTTTCCGGCGGAGATTCGCCCATACGCCGATATGACGCTGATTTTGGGGTATGAGAAGACCGGAAAATACGACGCCGCCCTGAAGCTGTCCGCGCAGCTTGAGAAAAACGCGCCCTCTGAGCTGCGATACACCTTGGCTTACGCCCAATATCGCGTCATGGAGACCGGCAAAATGGATGGGCTTGAAAAACCTTTGCGAAAAATGCTTGCCGCGGCCGAAACAAAAACTCAAAAAGCCGCGGCCCTCAGCAGACTTGTGGAGAAAACGCGCACAACGTCTCTCTTATCCGACGCGCTTGCGCTCTTGGAGATAGAGCCTACGAACGACGCGGCTTACGACGTTTTGAGCGCGGACAAAAAGCCACGAAGCGCCGCCGTTTCTCTCGCGATGGGGGAGCACGCTTATCTCAAGGGCAATCACAAGACCGCTGTGGCTTTGCTGTCCGCCGTTCCGCAGAACGCGTCAGGGTACCGTAAAGCCACATACTATCGCGCGTACTCTCTTTACAGGCTCGGGCAATATTCCGACGCCTTGAACCTGTGGGGGAGATTAGCCGTTTCCGGCAACTCATGGGCGGAAAGCTCCGTTCGTCGTATCGCCGCGTTGGCCGGAACGTCCAAAAAACCGGGGCCTCTCAAAAAAGACGCGACCGACGTACTGCGCCGCATAGTCAAAGAGCGGGTCGGCAAAGTTCAGGCGCGCGCGATGTACGCGCTGGCCGATTTGCTTGACGGGGCGGAGAAGAAGACAATTGAAGACGGGCTTATACAGGCCTACCCCGATTCTGTCAGCGCCGTAAAAACGCTTTGGCGGCGCGGGTGGGACGCCTGGAACGCGCAGGACTCCAAAGAGGCGCTTCGCTGGTGGCGGCGCGTCTACTCTCCGTCACTCGATTCGACATGGAAGGCCCGCGCCCTCTACTGGATAGGAGCGGCGGAGCTTTCCCTCGGACAGACCGCCGAATCCGAAAAAACTTATTCCCGTCTCGCCCGAAACCACCCGCTTTCCATCTATACGTTTTTGGCTTGCCCGGGCGCGGTCAAGCTCTTGGAGGGAGACCCGCCGGAGCTTGCCATGACGGGAAAATCCGTAAAACTCAATTCCTACGAAACCAAAGCTCTTACGCTTGAGCGGTGGGGTTTTATCCGCTTCGCCAAGCTGATATTAGAGCGCCCTAACTCCACGGCCAGAGAACTCTATCATTCTATCTCGCTTTCCGAATTGAGCGGCGACGACGACGCCTTTTTTGACGAAGCCTACGCCGGCGCGCGTTTGCTCACAAGGCATTTCACGTCCGGGACCTCGGTGTACCGCAAGGGCTTAGAGCGACTCTATCCGCGCCCCTTCAGAAAACAGGTGGAAGCGTCCTGCAAGAAGTACGAAGTGGAGCCTAATTTTATGTGGGCCATAATGAAACAGGAGAGCGCTTTCAAGCCCCGCGCTCTGAGCCACGCGGGGGCGAGCGGCCTCATGCAGCTTATGCCCGGCACGGCCAAGGGCGAAGCGAAGCGCGCCGGACTTCAAAAATACGATATTTTCAGCGTCGCGGACAACATCACGCTCGGAGCGTCTCACTTATCATGGCTCGGGAAACAGTTCGCCCGCGAAGACTGGATAATGGCCGCCTACAACGCCGGGGGCGGCAACGCGCGCAAATGGCTCGCGGACGGCCATGACGGCCTTGCCTTAGATTACTGGATAGAGAAAGTGCGTTTTGACGAAACATGCGACTACGTTCAGAAGGTCTCCGGCAATCTTGAGGTTTACAGGATGTTGTATGACAAGAAATAAAACGCGTCGCGCAATTGCAAAGACGCTACATACAACGTCTTCTGTATGGAATATTGTATACAAAGAAAAAAGGAAGGTATGATTTGCCATGTCGCACGACCTGCTGAAAATCCCCTTTGACCCGCACAAGATACTGATGAAACGCAAATCCATAAAAAAACAGCTTCTCAAAAATCCCCCGTCCTCATTTTTGGAGAAACGCGTAGCGTTGCTCGGCGGCTCCACGACGCGCGATATAATGGAGATATTAGAGCTTTTTTTGCTGAACTATGGCATAAAACCCACGTTTTACGAGTCTGAATATGGGCAATACTGGCAGGACGTCATGTTCGACGCGCCCTCTCTCGTATCGTTCGCGCCGGACATTGCCGTTATTCACACATCGAACCGCAATATTACGAGATACCCGGAGCCGGACGATGACGAAGTGAAAATCGACGAGTTTTTGAACGCGGAGAGCGAAAAATTTCGGGCGTTTTGGGATAAGCTGCGCTCCGTTTACGGCTGCCCTGTTATACAAAATAACTTCGAGTATCCGTTTTACAGGCTGATGGGCAACAAAGAGGCCTCCGACGTTCACGGGCGGGTGAACTTCATAACGAGGCTCAACATGAAGTTTTACGAGTACGCCCAACAACGCGACAACTTTTACATAAACGACATCAACTACATCTCGTCAAGTTACGGCCTCGAGCATTGGGCCGACCCCTTCTATTGGTATATGTACAAGTATTCTCTTTGCCTTCCGGCCATTCCGCTTCTGGCGTACAACATATCGAACATCATAAAATCCATATACGGCAAAAACAAAAAAGTATTGACTCTCGACCTCGACAACACGCTCTGGGGCGGCATCATAGGTGACGACGGGGTAAACGGCATAGTCGTAGGACAAGAGACCTCGGAGGGGCAGGCGTACTTAGAGTTTCAGAAATATATCAAGTCGCACTCGAAATTAGGGGTTATCCTGACCGTAAACTCCAAGAACGACCGAGAGAATGCCGTCGCGGGGCTGAACCACCCCGACGGGGCGCTGAGGCCGGAGGACTTCGCCGTCATCAAGGCCAACTGGAAGCCAAAGAGCCTCAATATCATGGAGATCGCCGAGGGGCTTTCGCTTCTTCCCGAGAGCTTCGTCTTCGCGGACGACAACCCGGCGGAGCGCGCTATCGTCGAGGAGCAGACGCAGGGCGTGGCCGTGCCGGTGATGAAGGGGCCGGAGCATTATATTCAAACGCTCGACAAATTCGGCTTCTTCGAGGTTACAAACCTCTCGAAGGACGACCTCAGACGGGGCGCTATGTACAAAGAGAACGCCGAGCGAGCTACGTTGATGGCGAGCTTCGAAAACTACGAAGACTATCTGCTTTCTCTTGGCATGAAGGCCGTAATTCGCGCGTTTGAACCTGTATATATGTCTCGTATAGCGCAACTCACAAACAAAAGCAACCAGTTCAACCTCACCACAAAGAGATATACTCAGGGCGAAATTGAGGCGGTTGCGGAAGACGGCAGGTTTATTACGCTCTACGGCAAATTGGAGGACAAGTTCGGCGACAACGGCGTGGTCAGCGTCGTAATAGGGCGAACTGATGACGGCGCTCTGCACGTCGAGCTTTGGCTGATGAGCTGCCGCGTTCTGAAACGAGATATGGAGTACGCCATGATGGACACGCTTGTCAAGCGCTGCCGCTTGCTCGGCCTGACGAAGATTCTGGGCTATTATTACAGGAGCGCGAAAAACGCAATGGTGAAAGACTTTTATGATAGAATGGAATTTACTAAACAATTTGAAGATACGGACGGAAACGCCGTGTGGGTTCTTGAGACCCGAAATTACGAGGCCAAGAATACCGTTATCGAGGTTACAGATTAGCGATGTGTTGGAGGAGAAACAATGACCAGACAGGAGATTTTTAGCGCCCTAAACGAGGTGTTCCGCGACGTCTTTGATGACGAAGACCTCGCGGTTGGCGAAACCACGACGGCCTCCGACGTGGAGGGCTGGGACAGCTTCGCTCACGTCAATTTGATACTGTCTGTGGAGAGGCGTTTCGATATGAAGTTCACGATGGTGGAAGTTACGGACATGAAGAACGTAGGCGCTATGGCCGATATTTTGTCCGCTCGCGCGACGGTCTATAAATAAAGCCGGAGGTAAAACGGATATTAACGTTCATCACGTCGGATATTTTGTAAAAGATATAGAGTCGGCAAGGCGCGTTTTCATGCTTCTTGGCTTTGCGCCTTCGGGTGATGTGGTTCGGGACGCCGCGCGCGGCGTGGATATACTTTTTATGTCAAACGGCCCGTTTCGTGTGGAGCTTATAGCTCCAATAGACAGTTCATCACCCATGTACCCGCTCTACAAAAAACACAAAAATATGCCTTACCATATATGTTACGAGTGTGAGGATATAGAACGTACCA
>BNVG01000016.1 GCA_025997935.1 Synergistales bacterium
TGGCCTTGACGTGCTCAAAAAAGTCTTGGAGGGCGGAGTGTCCAAGACAAACGAGGCCGGGGCGTTCCTTTTGGGCGGGCACAGCGTGCAGGACGACGAGCCGAAATACGGCATGGTCGTGTACGGTGAGGTCGAAGAGGACAAGGTCTGGCGCACGACCGGCGCATGGGACGGCGACGCGCTTATCCTCACAAAGCCGCTCGGCACCGGAATAATCGCCACAGGCGTCAAGGCCGGAATGGTGGACGACCCCTCGGTTGTCGCTGAGGCGAGCCAATGGATGACCAAGCTAAACTCAATTCCGCCCAAGCTGACCGACTCCCTTCACCGTGCCGTAAGAGCGGCCACTGACGTAACGGGATTCGGTTTGGTGGGGCATATACTTGACATGACGGCTCATTCGCTCGACTTTCGCCTGTCGCTGGGCGCAGTCCCGCTTATAAAGGGCGTCACGGAGCTGGCCGATATGGGGCTTATCCCGGAGGGCGCGTACCGCAACCGTTCCGCTTACGAGGACAGGGTGAACCTGAGCGACCTTGACGCTACCGAAACCCCGAGGGGTAAAATAGACGCGCTGTTCGACGCTCAGACATCCGGGGGGCTGTTGCTGGCCGTATCCCCAAAGAGGGCGAAGGAGATGCTGGCTGTGTGCCGGGAAGCTGGGTTTGACAGAGCCGCGGTTATAGGGGAGTTTGTCAGGGGGTCGGGAAGGGTACAAACCATAACAAAAACAAGCACCACAAAAACACGTTGAACGCTATCATCAAAAACACCGCCGCTGAAAGCATGTCTTTACCGGCCTTAATCTGAGGATTGAACTCCATGTCTATGAGGTCGAACGCCCTTTCCACGGCGCTGTTGACCAATTCAAGCGCCATTACAAGCGTCCACGCGCCGCCCAGCGCCGCGGAAATCAGAAAACCCGGCCTCAGATATAACAGGATAGCGAAAAGAACCAGCAAGGCGACGGCCTCAAACTCAAACGCCTGCTCTTGCTTGAAGGCGCAAACAAGTCCGCTAACGGAGTAGCGCGTCCCCATATAAAGACGGGTCAGGAGGTTATAGCGTTTCATAACTTTAATCTCGGGCGACGGGGTATATCGCCCCTACTTAGATATCCCATATTCCCGCAATAGCTTCTGATAGCGTTCCTCTATGACGTCCGCAGGGCTTGGATCCTGACGATAGGGCGCGGGTTCGCTCGGCACTGGCTGGGTGTACTGAGGCGCGGGTCTCGGAGGCTCGACTTCGTTGGGTATAGTCTCGCTGATTACGGCGTCGTCCTGCTCTATGAGATATAGGCGCGGCGCTTTGGGGTCTTCCCGGGCGAGCGTGTAGTCGCCGCCGTGCAGGGGGCACTCGGACGTGGGGGCAGTGTCAAGCGGCATGTAAAGGCTCACGGCGTGACAGCCTTGACGCGCTAAAAAGCCCGTATCGCGGCAAATTTTGACAGATTCGACCTCTACCCAGGCTGGCGGCGGAGTGAATTTTTCAGGGGATTGCAGGTGGGTAGCGGCAAACTCCATGAACATTTTCCAGGCCGGCGCGGCGGCGACTCCCCCCGTCTGGTTGCGCCCGAGGGTCTTGTGGTTGTCGTTGCCGACGTATACGGCCGTCGTCAGGCCGGGAATGCCGCCGATGAACCACGCGTCGACGAACTCGTTTGACGTGCCTGTTTTGCCGAACGTCTCGTGGTTTGGGACGCGCGCCCTCCCTCCAGTCCCGCCGTTCACTACGTCGAACATCATGGAGCGCAAAACGTAGGCCGTTTCGGGCTTCATGGTTTGCATGGGTTGAGGCGCGTGAGACTCGAGAACGTCTCCGTTGCCGCTTCGTATCTCGCGTATCATTATGGGTGGCGTCCTCTTGCCCCCGTTTGTGAAACAGTTGAAAACGACGGCCATCTCAAGCGGCGTCACGCTCGCCGCGCCGAGCGCCACGGAGAGATCGTTCGGTAAATGCTCTGATGTTACGCCCATAGCGCGGGCCATGTTCACTATCGGCTCCGTGCCTATGTAGGCCGCGGCGCGCACCGCTACGGTGTTATAGGAGCTGCTCAGGGCGCGCAGAACAGTCACCTCTCCGTGGTATTTGCCGTCACTGTTTTTTGGCGACCAGCTTTTGCCGTTGCCGCCCTTGTTCTCGAACAACAGCTCCGCGTCCAAAAAATGGTCCGAGGGCATTATGTCGTTCTCGAGCGCGGCGGCGTAGACCACGGGCTTGAAGCCGGAGCCGGGCTGACGAAAAGCCTGCGTGGCGCGGTTGAACTTGCTTTCACTGAAATCCTTTCCCCCGACAAGAGAGAGCACCTCGCCCGTCTCAGTCGCCAGACATACAAGCGCGCCCTGGCTTTTTAGCGACGATATGGCCTCCTGCGCTTTGTCCTGCATTTGTAAATCGAGGGTCGTGTATATCTTCATGCCGCCCGAATAGACCAAATCCGTGCCGTAACGCGGCAAAAGGTCGTTGAACAGGATGTGCGAGACAAAATAGGGGGCTAAGTTATATTCCTCTACTCTGTTCGGGATATGTTTGAAGACGAGTTTTTCGTCGTAGGCGTTTTTTCTCTGCGCTGGGGTTATCCAGCCTAAGGCCTCCATGCGTCCTAAAACGTAATTTTGCCGCACTTTCGCGCTTTGGAGGTTGCTTAGGGGGTTGTAGCGTCCCGGCGCGGCTATCAGGCCGGCTATTATGGCGCTTTGCGCTATGTTGAGCTCTGACGCCGAGCAGCCGAAATACGTCCGCGCCGCCGTCTCCGCGCCCCACGCGCCCCTGCCGAAGTTTATCGTGTTGAGGTACATTTCGAGGATTTTATCTTTCGAGAAAAGTTTTTCCATGCGCATGGCGATGATTATTTCCTTCGCCTTGCGCGCTATGCTTTTTTCCTGCGTCAAAAAAAGGTTGCGGGCGAGCTGCTGCGTTATGGTGCTCGCGCCCTGCATTTTGTCGCGCACGACGATGTCCATCCACAGAGCGCGGAGTATGGAGGTAATGCGAAAGCCTCCATGCTGATAGAAAGCCGAGTCCTCGGCGGCTAAGACGGCGTGTATGAGCCAGGGTGAGACCTGAGCGAGCTGCAACGACGTACGGTTCTCGATAAATAACCGGGCTATCACCTCTCCGTTGCGGTCGTAAATGACGCTTGGCTCGCTGTTTTTGTAGGCCATCATCTCGATGGAGCTCGGCAAGTCGTTCGATATTTTCACGACGTACCAAGCCACGCCCGCGCTGGTCAAGCCTATTCCCAAGAGAACCAAAAGGAAGAGCAACAAAAATATAATCTTCAAGACAGAATGTTTTTTTCGCGCCCTTTTTTTAACGGGCCTGTTCTGTTGTTTTGGCGATACGGGAACTCTGTTCAAAATAAATCCTCCTATAATTCAAATATTCGAACCCTTTGGCGTTTCGCGGCGCGTTAAAAGTCAGAATATTTTTTTCACGATTGGGGGGTTGCTTTTTCAAAATCACCATGTTATATTACTCCTCGCTGTCGCTCAGGGCAAGGTAGTGAGAGCGGCGAACCGAAACTTGATAAAAGAATACAGTGCATAAGCTATAAGCAGATGAGAGTTTTTTGTTTTATCTCGCGCGAGCGAGATGTCAGTATTTTGTATTGAGCTGAGAGTTTGATCCTGGCTCAGGACGAACGCTGGCGGCGTGCTTAACACATGCAAGTCGAGCGACGACGTATGAAGTAGCAATACGGATTACGGACGGAGCGGCGGACGGGTGAGTATAACATGAGAAGCTATCCCATAACGGGGGACAACGTTTAGAAATGAACGCTAATACCCCATAGGCCGAGAGGTTAAAGCAGCAATGCGATATGGGAGGCGCTCGTGCCCTATCAGCTAGTTGGTGAGGTAACGGCTCACCAAGGCTATGACGGGTAGCCGGCCTGAGAGGGCGACCGGCCACACTGGAACTGAGATACGGTCCAGACTCCTACGGGAGGCAGCAGTGGGGAATATTGGGCAATGGGAGAAATCCTGACCCAGCGACGCCGCGTGAACGATGAAGGCCTTTGGGTCGTAAAGTTCTTTTATGCGGGAAGAAAAAAATGACGGTACCGCATGAATAAGCCCCGGCTAACTACGTGCCAGCAGCCGCGGTAATACGTAGGGGGCGAGCGTTGTCCGGAATTACTGGGCGTAAAGGGCATGTAGGCTGTGCTGTAAGTCAGCTGTTAAAAGATGCGGCTTAACCGTGTTTCGCAGTTGAAACTACAGCGCTGGAGTACCGGAGAGGCAAGTGGAATTCCCAGTGTAGCGGTGAAATGCGTAGATATTGGGAAGAACATCGGTGGCGAAGGCGACTTGCTGGTCGGTAACTGACGCTAATATGCGAAAGCTAGGGGAGCAAACGGGATTAGATACCCCGGTAGTCCTAGCGGTAAACGATGAATGCTGGGTGTGCGAGTAGAGATACTGGTGTGCCGTAGTTAACGCGATAAGCATTCCGCCTGGGGAGTACGGTCGCAAGATTGAAACTCAAAGGAATTGACGGGGGCCCGCACAAGCGGTGGAGCACGTGGTTTAATTCGATGCAAACCGAAGAACCTTACCTGGGTTTGACATGTATGTGGTAGGAGTCTGAAAGGATGACGACGTAGCCTTCGGGTTATGAGCATACACAGGTGCTGCATGGCTGTCGTCAGCTCGTGTCGTGAGATGTTGGGTTAAGTCCCGCAACGAGCGCAACCCCTGCATTTAGTTGCCAACAGGTGAAGCTGGGCACTCTAGATGGACTGCCATCGACAAGGTGGAGGAAGGTGGGGATGACGTCAAGTCATCATGGCCCTTATGTCCAGGGCGACACACGTGCTACAATGGTCGGTACAGAGGGAAGCGACGTCGAGAGGCGAAGCGGATCCCTAAAAGCCGATCTCAGTTCGGATTGAGGTCTGCAATTCGACCTCATGAAGCTGGAATCGCTAGTAATCGCAGATCAGCCAAGCTGCGGTGAATACGTTCCCGGGCCTTGTACACACCGCCCGTCACACCACCCGAGCTGGGTGTACCCGAAGCCGGTGGCCTAACCCGTAAGGGAAGGAGCCGTCGAAGGTGTGTCTGGTGAGGGGGGTGAAGTCGTAACAAGGTAGCCGTACCGGAAGGTGCGGCTGGATCACCTCCTTTCTAAGGATTCATTTTTTAAGTTAATATCAAACTCAAAATTGCTTGTTCTTGTGCACTGTGTTTTTTTGACTTTTGCTACGTGAACTGGTTTCGAATTAGGGGCCGATAGCTCAGCTGGTTAGAGCACGCGGCTGATAACCGCGAGGTCGGAGGTTCGAGTCCCCCTCGGCCCACCAGTTTAGTTTTGTTTTCATTCTCATTTTTTGGGGATGTAGCTCAGTGGGAGAGCAATGGCTTTGCAAGCCATGGGTCGTCGGTTCGAATCCGATCATCTCCACCAGCAGGGGCATTTAGTTTTTGACAAAAAGCTGATTTACCCCACTGCACCATGACAACTGAATAGAAGGCAAGAACGAAATGGAGAAAAAAGTACTAAGGGCACACGGTGGATGCCTTGGCATCTGTCAGCGACGAAGGACGCGGTAAGCTGCGATAAGCCTCGGTTAGGAGCAAACGACCATTGACCCGAGGATTTCCGAATGGGGCAACCCCTCCGGCGTAGGCCGGAGACCCGCTATGCGGGAGCTGAGTCGGCGAAGTGAAACATCTCAGTAGCCGGATATAAAAGAAATCGAAGAGATTCTCTAAGTAGTGGTGAGCGAAAGGGGAACAGCCTAAACCATATGCGTGTAAGCCCGTAAGCGTTGCGTATGTGGGGTAATAGGGTCTTACGTGAAAGAGTTGCGGTTCTTTCAGGCAGTTACAAAAGATAAATTTAGTTGAATGGTATTGGGAAAGCCAACCGTAGAGGGTGAGAGTCCCGTAGGCAAAAAGTTTATCCCTGTCAGTAAGATACCTGAGTAGGCCGGAGCACGTGAAATTCCGGTTGAATTTGGGCCGACCATGGTCTAAGGCTAAACATGACAGATGACCGATAGTGAATCAGTACCGAGAGGGAAAGGTGAAAAGCACCCCGGGAGGGGAGTGAAATAGACCTGAACCCGTGTGCCTACAAGCGATCGGAGCTTGACTATAAGTCTTCGGATTTATATCGAGTGACGGTATGCCTTTTGTAAAATGAGCCGGCGAGTTATTGTGTGTAGCGAGATTAAGGTCTAAAAGGACTGTAGTCGTAGGGAAACCGAGTCTGAATAGGGCGGCAAGTTTCACACAATGGACCCGAAGCCCGACGATCTATCCATGGCCAGGTTGAAGCCTCGGTGAAACGAGGTGGAGGACCGAACCGTAGCCTGTTGAAAAAGTCTCGGATGAGCTGTGGATAGGAGTGAAAAGCTAATCGAGTTGGGTGATAGCTGGTTCTCCCCGAAATGCATTTAGGTGCAGCCTCGCGTGTTTAGTGAAGGGGGTAGAGCTCTGAATGGACGCGGGCGGTTATGACCGTACCAAATCCAATCAAACTGCGAATACCTTCACTTAAGAGCGCGGGAGTGAGACTGCGGGAGAGAAGTTTCGTGGTCAAAAGGAAAAGAGTCCAGATCTACAGCTAAGGTCCCAAAGCTATGCTGAGTGTGGCAAGGATGTGACGATGCCCGGACAGCCAGGAGGTTGGCTTAGAAGCAGCCACCCTTTAAAGAGTGCGTAATAGCTCACTGGTCGAGGATTGTTGCGCCGAAAATACTGGGGGCTAAGCATAGCACCGAAGCTTAGGGATTGAACGCAAGTTTAATCGGTAGGGGAGCGTTCCCTGTGGGGTGAAGTCAAACCGGCAAGGTTTGGTGGACTGCAGGGAAGTGAGAATGCTGGCATGAGTAACGCAAAGTGTGTGAGAAACACACTCACCGGAAGTCCAAGGATTCCTGGGGAAGGTTAATCCGCCCAGGGTAAGGCGGGACCTAAGGCGAGGCCGAGAGGCGTAGCTAATGGACAACAGGTTGCTATTCCTGTCCCGTGCCGAGATCGTTTGACGAAGGAGTGACGCAGGAGGCTAAGTGAGTCGGGTGATGGACGTCCCGGCCTAAGGATGTAGTCTGACATCGGAGGGAAATCCCTGGTGTTAAGGACGAGATCTGATGGGGAGGCAAACCTTCGGGGGAGTCGAAGTCATTGATGCCACGCTGCCAGGAAAAGCTTCTAAGGAGAGATCGGCGCGCCCGTACCAGAAACCGACACAGGTGGGCTAGCTGAGAAGGCTAAGGTGAGCGGGAGAATTATCGTTAAGGAACTCTGCAAGTTAACCCCGTAACTTCGGGAGAAGGGGTGCCATTCTGGTGAAGTCCCTCGCGGATGGAGCTTAGAGTGGTCGCAGAAACCAGGCACAGGCGACTGTTTACTAAAAACACAGGACTCTGCATAAGGCGTAAGCCGAAGTATAGGGTCTGACACCTGCCCGGTGCTGGAAGGTTAAATGGAGAGGTTAGGCGCAAGCCGAAGCTTTGAGATGAAGCCCCAGTAAACGGCGGCCGTAACTATAACGGTCCTAAGGTAGCGAAATTCCTTGTCGGGTAAGTTCCGACCTGCACGAATGGTGTAACGATCTGTGCGCTGTCTCGACGGTAAGCCCGGTGAAATTGTGGTCCTGGTAAAGACGCCAGGTACCCGTGGTGGGACGGAAAGACCCCATGGAGCTTTACTGTAACTTGGTATTGGATTTTGTCATGTAATGCACAGGATAGGTGGGAGGCTTCGAGTCATTCATTTTGGTGGATGATGAGCCGACGTTGGGATACCACCCTTTATATGATGGAGTTCTAACCGCAAGCGTTGAATCACGATGCGGGACAGTGCCAGGCGGGCAGTTTGACTGGGGCGGTCGCCTCCCAAAGAGTAACGGAGGCGCGCAAAGGTCACCTCTGGGCGAATGGAAATCGCCCGTAAGAGCGTAAGCGTATAAGGTGGCTTGACTGTGAGACTGACGGGTCGAACAGGAACGAAAGTTGGTGCTAGTGATCCGGTGGTGCCGAATGGAAGGGCCATCGCTCAACGGATAAAAGCTACCCTGGGGATAACAGGCTGATCTCGCCCGAGAGTTCCTATCGACGGCGTGGTTTGGCACCTCGATGTCGGCTCATCGCATCCTGGGGCTGAAGCAGGTCCCAAGGGTTGGTCTGTTCGCCCATTAAAGCGGTACGTGAGCTGGGTTTAGAACGTCGTGAGACAGTTCGGTCCCTATCCACCATGGGCGTAAGGTATTTGAGGAGAGCTGTTCTTAGTACGAGAGGACCGGAATGGACGAACCGCTGGTGAATCGGTTGTGGCGCCAGCCGCATAAGCCGAGTAGCTATGTTCGGAACGGATAACCGCTGAAAGCATCTAAGTGGGAAGCCGCCTCCAAGATGAGATACCTTGTTCGCAAGAAATAAGACGACCGGAAGACTACCGGATAGATAGGTCGGAGGTGTAAGCGTTGAGAGGCGTTGAGCTGACCGATACTAATACGTCGAAGCTTTTTTCTCCATATTGTTTTTGTCTTTGATTTCAGGAGTTATGATGTGTGGGGTTTATATAGAGTGACGTATTGTTTGTGACGTCTGACGGTGAACGTGAAAATATAACGTTAAAGCACGGTAAGATAACATTACGTAACGTAATTTAATGTAATGTAATGTGAACTGAAAGCGAAACAGACAGTATGTGTAAGATTTGGTTTTTCGGTGAATCTTGCGACAGGGTCACACCCGGCTCCATGCCGAACCCGGAAGTTAAGCCTGTCAGCGCCGATGGTACTATATGGGGTACATATGGGAGAGTAGGTCTTTGCCGGAAAACCTTAATAAAAACAACAGAAGAGACATTTTGCCTAAAGTGATGGGGCGGGTGTCTCTTTTGTTGTTATGTTTAGGGAAGGATGAATATAATGCCTGAATTTATACCCGAATCGATGCCTATGTTACAATGGTTTTTAATAGTTTGCGGAGCTGTGTTCTCGCCGGGACCCAATAATATAACCGCTATGAACAAGGCTCGCCTTGGCGGCTATAGAGGGGCCTTGCCGCTTATCTGCGGATGTGTGACAGGTTTTTTCTTGGTCTTGCTTTTATGTGCGCTCTTCAACTATACTCTTGAGGGAATAATTCCGAACGTTAAGAAATACTTGGCTTTTTTGGGCGCTTTATATATGGTTTGGATGGCTCTGAAGCCGTTTTTATTTAAGAAAAAGCACAAAGATATCGACTCGAACACCTTGAAGAAGCAAGACAAAGAGCTTTTCGCCATTGGTTTTCTTATGCAATTTATCAACCCCAAGGTGATTCTTTACGGGCTTTCTCTTATGTCTACAATGGTTTTGCCATACGTAAACTCTATTTATCCTCTTTTGTTTATTTGCGTGATTTGGACATTTACTTCTGTTGCTTCTCTGAATTGTTGGGCATTGGGCGGGGCGCTGTTTCAGAAGTTTTTTGCTAAGTATGAAATGGGCGTGAATGTTTTTATGGGCGTTCTTTTGTTTTATTGCGCGGCAAGCATACTCAGTATATAGAACGGAGGGATTTATTCAACATGCGGCCACTGATCGGTCTTACTTCATATTATCTCAATCCAAAGGCGCCGGCGAAGGCTCCGTTCCGCGCGCTGTTCGATGAAAGCGTTTACGTTTCTCATCCTCGGTACGTTGCCAATGTCGAGAAGGCCGGCGGCATTCCGCTTGATATTCCGTATTTCACCGACGACGCTTCTGTTGCGGCGTTGGCCGAAAAACTCGACGGGATTTTGTTTATCGGCGGAGAGGATATAGACCCGAGATACTACGCCGAACCAATGGACGGCTCGAAAGATATAGTTCAGGAGCGCGATGATTTGGAGATAGAACTGTTTGAGAGTTTTTATAAAGCGCGCAAACCGATTTTTGGGATTTGCCGGGGCTTGCAGCTTATAAATGTCTTCTTCCGCGGCTCTCTGATACAGGATATCCCCAAAGAAGCCGAGGCGTCCGGGAAGTCCTATCTTCGCCATACGCGTAATGACGCTAAAAATGAAACGGTTCATAAGGTGAATACCGTCAAAGGAACGCGACTCGCCGGGCTTTTGGGCGAGAGCTTTGGCGTGAATAGCCTTCACCATCAGGCTACGCGAAAACCGGGGGACGAGCTTGTGGTGTCGGCGTATTCTGAGGATGGGTTGATTGAGGGCTTAGAGCATCCCGATTATCCGTTTTTAATGGGCGTGCAGTGGCATCCTGAGCGGCTCTCAGAAGCGCCGCATTTTAAGCTGTTCGAGGCCTTTATCGCGGCCTGCGGGGCGTAGACGGACAATATAAAGGACGCGGTCGAAAATGGCCGCGTCCTTTTGCGTATTGGCGTTACTCTTCTGTTTTTCTCGGGGCGAACATCTGGATAAAAGCGTTATGGGTGTCTTTTGGAAGAATGCGGTATCCTTCTCGCTCTTTAGTTATCCAGAGGAAATAATCTTTGTAGAACGACTTCGCCATCTCCAGAATGGATTTCCCCTTGTTGTCTTTGATGTTCTCGTAGGTGTTCTTGAGAATGCGGTCTTCGTCGCTGTCCCAGCGGAACGTGCCGGCGGCGTAGGCCAGAGATTTCTCTGTAGACGTATTAGGGAACATAGGCAGAAGAATGGTGTGGTCGCCCCAGTCGTAGGTTCCCCAACCCTGTCCCGGCACAAAGATAACGCGCGGCAAACCGTACATGCGTATGCGGGCGACCGTGAACATGTCCATATCCAAGTTCCCGTATCTCTCCATCAGTTTAGACGCCGCTTCGTAAAGCATAGGCTCGGAGTCCATAGGGCAGAGCAGGGACTGCTCGCAACGGGCCACTTTGGCGGGGACGGCCATATACTCCTTCTTCTTCGTTATCATGTTTCTGAGTTCGGTACGCATCATCTTCTGCGAGAACTGCGCGCACTCGGTGGCTATCCTTTTGTTTCGCCGAGCGAGTTTTTCTTCTTCCTGGAGAGTGTAGACGATCTTGCGGGCGAGAACTCTCGTGGAATTGTGGAGAGCTTCAAACTCCTCCGCCTCGGGAAGCCCAAGTGGATCCATTTCGTCTTTTTGCGCTATGGAGATTTGAATGCCAAGCACTCTCTCGGCCTCGGCGTAGCGAAAACGCGCCTGGGACAACTCTTGCTTGTATTCATCTTTAGCTTCGCGAAACTCTTTCGTCCTTAGCGTGACCTTTGTGGCGGCGATGAGGTTGTCGCATAAATTCTCGCAAAGAGAGTCCAGTTCAGGGCCCGTTATATTTTTATCGCGCGATAAAATAGTGCGGAACGCCGCGTTGCGCGTTTCCTGTAATTCTTTGAGCTGAGCGGTCATTCCGCTAAGCCGTTCGGATATGGACGGCCCCACGACAGGGAAAGTTGGGGACTGATTTGTGATAGCGGTCCAGCATTCCGCTATAAAGTCCGAAAAGGACCCGTATTGAAAAATGCCCGGTACGGCTTTTGAGCCCAAGGCCCGCGCCGCGTCAAAATTTTTGTTGCGCGGAGTGAGCGTATCGCTCAGGAAGCCAAAGTCTATAAAAAGACGCTCCTGATCGTCGAAGGTCAAAGAGGCAGGGAAAGACTCAGTCTGAGCGTCCACAATCTCATATAGCAAATCCCAGTATTTATCAGAGAGTTGTTGCCACGTTTTTCTGGCCAACGGCTTGTCGTCATTTTTGCCGGAAGAGACGTATTGCTGATACTTCAAGCCTAATTTATACATTTCCTCCGATAGCTTTATGACTTCAGGCACATCTTTCCAACGCTGCAATTCGATTTTGTCACTCATAATTATTCCCTATCCCCCCGAGCCACAAGAATGTCTCTTTAGTATATCACCATAGAAATAAAATGAAAATTGGAATTAAGGTAAAATTCAATATAAAGTAAAAATTAAACCGGAACGCCGAAAAGGTCGTATTCGGCATAGTCGGTTATTTTGACGTCGATAAACGCCCCCGGCGCGCAGGCGGTTTGCGAGATACGCTCTATTCTTACCATGCCGTCAATCTCCGGCGCGTCGCGGTACGAGCGTCCCCAAGCGGAGTCGTCATCAGTATCTATTTCCTCGGCCAATACGCGCAGGGTTTTGCCGACAAAAAGCGCGTTGCGCTTCTCTGAAATAGCGGATTGAAACTCCATCAGACGACGATACCGCGACTCTTTCACCTCATCGGGAAGTTGCGGCATGGCGGCGGCCTTTGTTCCCTCTTCGGGCGAGTAGACGAACGCGCCGACTCTATCGAGTTTAGCCTCCTCCAGAAAATCGAGAACGCTCTCGAACTGCTCTTCCGTTTCGCCGGGGAACCCCACCATTATGGTGGTTCGAAGCGCGAAGGCCGAATTTGACGCGCGCGCGTAGCCGACTATATCACGAATGTGCCGGCTCGCCTTAGTTCTATTCATAGCGCATAGCACGTCGTCGTCGATATGTTGTATTGGGATATCGAGATATGGGACGACCTTTTTTTGTTCGGATAGGAAGTCTAAAAATTCACGCGTCACGCGGTCGGGGTGGAGATACAGAAGGCGTATCCATATATCGTCCGGCAGAGCCGAGTCAAGAGACGACAAGAGTTTTTGGATAGCGCCCGCGCCGTAAATATCGCGCCCGTACGACGTCAAGTCCTGGCCGACAAGACAAATTTCTTTAGCGCCTTGCCTTGCGAGCTGAGCGGCCTCGTCAGCCAACTGCGGTATGGGGACGCTACGCAGACGTCCTCTGAGCAACGGGATAGTGCAGTAAGAGCAAAACGTATCGCAGCCTTCGCCGACCTTGAGATAGCGCGACCAGAATTTATTTTCGGGCAATATTCCGCGCGGCGCGCAGTTAGACGCCGCGTCGGGAGGGGTTTTGTTTGAGTCGTCACTCAGAAAGGTCAAAATTTTATCCCATTCCTCGGCTCTTGCCCAAAGGTCTACCGATGGCAGTTCTTCGCGTAGCTCGAGTTCATGGCGGTTGACTAAGCAGCCTGTGACAATTATTTTTTCAATGTCGCCGCGCTCTTTCATAAGCTCAAGGTCGAGAATGGCGTCGATATTTTCCTTGACGGCGTCCTGGATGAAGCCGCAGGTATTGATTATGACGCCGTGCGCGTCCTCCGCGTCGGGCACGATTTTATGTCCGGCTCGTGTGAGCAGGCCTATGAGGTGTTCGCTGTCTACGCTGTTTTTGGCGCAGCCCATACTGATAAAAAATAGATTCAAACGGCTTCACCGGCTACTTTTCAGGCCGCTATTGCCCCTCGGGCTGAGCCTTGCGCGTCGTCCCGTCGGGATTGTAAAAATACGTCTCGGACTTTTTTGACCCCCTGGGGTTGGCCAAGCCTAAGGCTTTGCCGTTCAATGTGACGTCGGCCATGTTGGGCCTGCCATAAGTGATTTTAGCCGTCGCCGTGAGATCCCATGACACCGCGGAGCCTGATTGCAGCGTTTTGGAGTAAACGACCTTGTCTCCTATGGTCACTTTCATCCACACGTCACCCACGGCTTGAATAAGGAGATATGGCTTTGGCGGGCTTACCGGCGCTGCGGGCGTCACGGACGCTGACGCGGGAAGGATGGAGAGAAGTGAGCTGTCGGGAGAAGTCGCCAATTTCACGTCGGTCGAGCTGTCTTTCGAGGTTGCGTCGAGCGAAATATTTGCGGCAATATTTTCTGTGACATTTTTCGGCCCCGGCGTTTTTTTGGGTTCTTCGGTTGCGGCTGGCGTCGCCTGTTTATTTCCGAATATGGGGAAGGAAATAGATAATGGGTTGGGGTTTGTCCAGGAATACCAAACATAGCCGCCGGAACCGGCCAAAATCAGGAGCAATATCAAAAACAGCCAAAAATGCGAGGCCGGTTTGAAGCCCTTTGTCGGAGCGCCGTTGCCCAGTAGATTTGTCGGCGGCATTATGTTCTCCTGTCGTATGTTTTCCTTTCCAAGCCATGATATAAATTCATCTTTCAGGTCATCGGCTCCGATAACGCTGAGATATGTACGGATAAACCCCCTGATATAGACGAGGTCGGGGAAACCCTTATAGCTTCCCTGCTCAATACCCTTGAGATATTCCAAACGGATTCTTGTTCTCTCATAAATTTCCTCAAGGGATATACGGGATTCCTCGCGTCTGCCTCTTGCCATACCGCCAAGTTCTATTAAGGCTTCTTCTCTGCTCGCTGCCGACATTTATAAATGTCTCCTTTTATTTTCTATAGATTGTTGTAGTTGTCTTACTCGCGTTTCTGATCCCGATAAGATAATCGGCGGGCTTTGGACTATCGAACACCGCGCTGCCCATCACAAACACCTCGCACCCTGCCTCCGCCGCCGTTCTCGCGTTCTCCAATTTTATGCCGCCGTCCATCTGAATGAGATAACGATGCCCTTCTTCCGAACGCAGGCGAGAGAGAAGCCGTGTTTTTTCAAAAGAGCTTTCTATCAGACGCTGGCCGCCGAAGCCCGGAGTGACGGACATCACCAACGCCACATCGACCAAGGGCAGAACGTAACGCAGTGACTCGACGGTTGTGGCCGGGGCTATAGCAACGCCCGCTTTTATCCCTTTCGCTGTAATCCATGACAGACGGCTATGCAGAAACTGAGGCTCAACCTCCGCGTGAATGGAAATCTGAGAGGCTCCGGCATTTGCAAAGACCGGTAAAAAATAATCAAGCTCGTCAATCATAAGATGAACGTCGAGAAAAGCGAATCGGTATTTCTCGCGTAAGGCCCCGACCATAGCGGCCCCGAACGACAGATTACGCACAAAATGCCCGTCCATTATATCAAGATGAAGCCAGTCCCAGTTCCCCTCGAGGGAATCTATAGCGCTTCCCACGGAAAGCGGGTTCGCCCCCAGAATAGACGGCGCTAAAATAAATTTTTTGTCTATTGCCATGCTTGTCCTCTTTGTTACTTATAGCTGTCTTGCCACACGAAATCGCCGCCGAGGTAAATAGTGACCACGCACTCTTTGGAGTATTGCGCGTCGAGTTCTACACGTTCTCCGCTTCTGGCGGGTCTGTCAACCAGAACCTTGGTTCCCGATGGATCCGTAAGCTCTATTTTCAGCTGCAGGGGGCGAGCCAAAGGAGGGACCGGGTAGCGAATGCGCGCTATTTTTCCGGGGATAGGCGTTAGGTTGGCGGGCGGCGTTGGCTGAGTTTGCGGCTCAGGCGTTACTATGGGAGATGGTTGAGGCTGAGCGGGCTGTACGGCGGGGCTTGTGTTTTGTAGAGTGGGGTTTTGAATCACCGACGGCACGCCGCCTACTATTACGGGATCGCGCCCCGGAATATCGACGCGCACTTGCGGGAGCGTCGGTTGGTTAGGCGTCTGCGTTGCCGAAGCGGACGTCGGCGCGGTAGCGGCCACGTCAGGCACTCCGTCCGGCCTTCGCGTGGTGGCGACTTTCAAACGGATTCCGTCGCCCACGCGAACCTGCGCGCCCGCGACGGGACGCGTACCTATAACCTGCCCCTCAACGGCGTTCGGACTATAAACATAGTCCACGGCGGGAACCTTGAACCCGCTTGACGATAGCAGTTCCTTCGCCTCGCGCTCGCTCATCTGCGCCACGTCCGGCACGACAATGTTGCCGCTGGCGTTGACGCCCCCCTGACTTACGAGGAGATCGACTTTTTTGTTGCTCGGCACGTTGGCGGGGGCGGCGGGGTTCTGGGCTATGACAAGACCTCCCGCGTGAGTGTCGTCCTTTATGTATATGACGTCCCCAACGTCGAACCCCTGTTCTCTTATGACGGTCTGGGCCCGCGCGATGTTCAGGTTACGCACGTCAGGTATGGCGCGTCGCGCTCCTCCGCGGCTGACTTGCAGGACGACGGTTTTATTTTTGGAAAGCCTGACGCCCGCCTCAGGCGACTGCGCCAAGACGCGCCCCGGCGGGAGAGAAGACACGACCTGTTCTATTTTCACGGTCAGGCCAAGGCGTTCGGCGTCGGCCCTGGCGTCCAGAATCGAACGCTCGCGCATAAGGGGCATCTGCACATCGTCAGGCGCGCGCCTGAAAAACACGGTATAAACGGCCACCGCGCCCGACGCGAATATAACGAAAACCACGATCAACAAAGTCCAGCGAAATATTTTGTCCATAGTTATCAAGCCTCAGCTTTTTATTTTTTCAAAATTACCGCTACGTAGAATCCATCCAACCACGGCAGAGACGGTTTGATATAAGTTCCCCACGGACGCCCTTCGCGCAAAATCGTTTTATCAGGCGCAAAAAAACCACTCCAGGGCACGGACAACGTCACACAACCCGGCGTCTCGGCCAGCGAGTCGGCGACGACGTTCTCGTTTTCCTGACGCAGAAGACTGCACGTAGCGTAAATTATAATACCACCTGTTGCGGCCATATTTAACGCTCTAATCAACAAACTCCGTTGCGTCGCGCAAATTTTATCAAGTTTTTGCCAGTCGAGCTTCCATTTGGACTCCGGCTTGCGGTTCCATGTGCCGCTGCCGGAGCACGGCGCGTCCAAAAAAATAAGAGACGGCGCGCGAGGAGGTTCAAGAATCAGGGCGTCGCCGACTCTTAGCGTTATACGGTCGGGGGCGGTCGGGTTCAGCCGTTTCATTTCGTTCATAGCGGCCAAGTGCCGTCCGCGAGAAAGCTCCCAGCACTCGATTTCGGCGTCTGGAATAGACTGCGCCATTTGCCCCGCTTTGACGCCGCGCCCTGAACACATATCGAGAATCAGGCCGCCCTGATTGGCTTTCCAAAAGTCACGCGCAAGGCCCGCCGCCAGCATGGAGCTTTCCGTCTGAACGGTCACGCGCCCCTCCGTGAACCCCGGGACAAGCGTTGGCAGAACGGTGGACGGAAGGCGTACGGAATCAGGGAACAAGTCCGACGGGACGCCTTCGATATTTGCGCGCGCAAGGCTTAACAAAACCTCGTCTCTTTCGCCGGGAGCGGTTCGTAAAGACGAACAGGGGACGATGCGGGATTGCTCAAATATTTCATTCATATCCTCGTTGCTCCGGCCCTTTTTCCAGGCCGGTAAAGACCACTCAGGAATGCCGGCCCAGATGGCGCGCTCTTCTATTTTGTGGCTGCGCCGTAGCTTTTCGCACTTCTCGGCGCCCTCTTCGCTGACTTTGTGAAGGACGGCGTTGACTAAGGAAACGTATTTTGCGGCTCCCTTGGATTTAAGAAATTCCAAAAGCGCGTTGACCAAGACGCCGCCAACAAAATGCCTTAGCTCCAGAAGCCCCGCTGTCCCGACCAGGAGGCAGTCCGACACAAGCGGAGGAAGCGCGGGGGCTTCGCGTTTCGCGTGAATGCAAGACTCGTATATATTCACCCAAAGAGACTTGCGCCTTATGGCGGCGTAGGCCAAGGATGAAGCCAATGAAAGCTCTTTCACCGGCAAATCCCTGCCCATCTCCCTTAGAAGCTCGCTCAAAAACTTCCCCTCCCGCGCGCGGGACAGGACGACGAGAGAGGCTTCTATGCCGCGCATGAGCGGTTTTTCTTTTTTAATTTTAATAAAAAGTTTTTCTTTTTCATGTATTGTATTTTCGCCTCAATAAAAATTCGCGCAAAGATCAAAATTCTCAACATAATTCTTATTATAGGCTAAAATTGATACCGTCTTGCGCTTAAATATATTTGTTTTTACGTGTTTTCAAAGGAGGGCTTTATGTATGAAGGGCGTTCTTTATACGTTTGACGAACTTTCGGTGGGCTTGAGCGCGTCGCTGTCGCGCGTTATTACGCGGGAGGACATAACGCGCTTCGCGGAAGTCACCGGCGACCGCAACCCCATTCATCTGGATGAGGAGTTTGCGCGCGAGTTTCGCATAGGCAAAAAACCGCTTGGGCGAAATATCGCGCATGGAATGCTGTCCGCCGGTATGCTGTCCGCCGTTTTAGGCACGCAGCTTCCCGGCCCGGGCGGCGTCTACATGAGCCAGACCCTCAGCTTCAAAAAGCCCGTTTTCATTGGGGACACGATAACGGCAAAGGTCGAGAT
This sequence comes from Synergistales bacterium, assembly GCA_025997935.1. Taxonomy (GTDB): domain Bacteria; phylum Synergistota; class Synergistia; order Synergistales; family Aminobacteriaceae; genus BNVG01. The sequence continues at coordinate 17,961 of BNVG01000016.1, forward strand.
AATCGACCTTAACCCCGAGAAACATCATATCCGCGCCTCGACGGTTTGCGTCAATCAGGACGAAGTCGTCGTCGTAGACGGGGAGGCTTTGCTGTATTTTAATTTGTAGTATTTTACGATATACGAAAAGGTGGAGCGCGGCGCGCGTCATGTTAAGATAGATACGACATTGTTAAAGGAGGTGCGTTATGGCTCAAGCAAGCGTTAATATCCGCATGGATTCTGAGGTTAAGCGTCAGGCCGATTCTCTGTTTTCGTCGTTAGGCCTTAACATGTCCGTAGCCGTTAATATGTTCGTCCGCCAAGCTCTAATGCAGAGACGGATTCCGTTCGATGTCGCTGAGTCAGCCGAGGTGGTTCAGGACGATAGAAAAATCGTTCGCAAAGCGCCGCAATATGGTTGCTTGTCAGGAAAAATTCGGATAGCTGACGACTTTGACGCGCCACTTGATGACTTTAAGGATTATATGTAATGCAATATCTTTTGGATACGCACATTGCCCTGTGGGTGTTTGAGGACAAAACTAAACTATCGTCAAAAGCTGTCGAAGCGCTTGATGACGTTTACTCTGAGGCTTTTGTTAGCGTGGCTTCTATCTGGGAAGTCGCAATCAAAGTCAGCAACTGCAAACTCGATTTCACGGGCGGCGTCAGAGCTTTTATAGAGGCCGTTCGAGCGAATGATTTTCGACTTCTTGATGTCACCGCTAACCATGTTGAACGGGTTGAGGCCTTGCCATTCATTCACCGCGACCCGTTTGACCGTCTTCTAATCGCGACCGCCCAAGCTGAAAGCATGACACTCATTACCGCTGACGATAACGTCCATAACTATGATGTTAAGTGGATATGGTGAAATAGACATAGCCAATGTCCTAAATACACTACGCGATGGTTAATCAGGCGAACGTGAGGAATTTGCACAGGAGATTTATAGGCTATCCCAACCGCGAAGATAAAACTGCTGTGGTTTGAGTTAGATTCCATATAGGGGGAAATTTTTGTGAGCGGAAAAACAAAAGTATTGAAGATGATGGACGGCAACACCGCCGCGGCCTATGTGTCCTACGCTTTTAGTGAGGTCGCGGCTATTTTCCCGATTACGCCGTCTTCGCCGATGGCGGAGCTTGTGGACGAGTGGTCGGCCAACGGGAAGAAAAACATTTTCGGGCGCGAGCTGCGCGTTGTCGAGATGCAGTCGGAGGGCGGCGCGTCGGCTGCGGTGCACGGGTCGCTTCAGGGCGGGGCTTTGACGACCACTTACACTTCGGCGCAGGGGCTTTTGCTTATGATACCTAATATGTATCGCATGGCGGGCGAGCTTTTACCGGCGGTGTTTCACGTGGCGGCCCGCACGCTTGCCAACAACTCATGGAACGTCTTCGGGGATCACCAGGACGTCATGGCCACGCGTCAGACGGGTTTTGCCATATTGTCGTCGAGCAACGTGCAGGACGCCATGAACATGGCCGCCGTCGCGCACCTCAGCGCCATAAAGGGCAGAGTGCCGTTTTTGCATTTCTTTGACGGTTTCAGAACGTCTCACGAAGTTCAAAAGATAGAGGCGCTTGAGTACGAAGACTTAGCCAAGCTCCTCGATTGGGACGCATTGAAAGCTTTCCGCGATCACGCCATGAGCCCGGATCACCCCGTCCATCGCGGCATGACGCAGAACCCCGACGTGTTTTTCCAGATGCGCGAGGCGGTAAACCCCTGGTACGAGGCTTTGCCGTCTGTGATAGATTATTATTTTGGCGAGATAAACAAACTCACGGGGCGCGATTACGCGTTCTTTAACTATTACGGCGCGCCTGACGCCGAGCGCGTCATTGTCGCTATGGGTTCGGCCTGCACCGCGATAGAGGAGACAATCGACTGGCTGAACAACAGAGGCGAGAAAGTGGGGCTTCTTAACGTCCACGTGTATCGCCCGTTCCTGCCAGAGCGCCTCATAGCCGCCCTGCCCCGGACTGTCAAAAAGATAGCGGTTCTCGACCGCACAAAAGAGTCGGGCGCGGCGGGCGAGCCTCTTTATTTGGACGTCCGAAACGCCCTTTATGATTTGGCCATTCAGGGTCCGTCCAAAGCCGGCTTCGCCGCCTTGCCGCAGGTCGTCGGCGGGCGCTACGGATTGGGAGCCAAAAATTTCAGCCCGTCCGATATAGTCCGGGTGTACGAAAACTTGGCTAAGGACGAGCCCAAGAACGGCTTCACGGTCAGCATAGATGACGACGTAACTATGACCTCCTTGCCGCGTCCCTCTACAATAGACGAGCGTTTCAACCCCGCGCCCGCTGGAACGACGGCCTGCAAGTTCTGGGGGCTTGGCTCTGACGGAACGGTGAGCGCCAACAAGAGCGCTGTCAAGATAATCGGCGACCACACAGACCTCTACGCTCAGGCGTACTTCGCCTACGACTCCAAGAAGTCCGGCGGAGTCACCATATCTCACCTCCGCTTCGGCAAAACGCCCATAAAGTCAACGTATTACATAGATAAAGCCGATTTTGTGGCCTGTCACAACCCGGCCTACGTCGGAAAATACGATATGGCGAGCGACTTGAAACAGGGCGCGCGCTTTTTGCTGAATACGCAATGGACACCTGAGGAGATAGAGAAAAACCTCCCCGGTGATATGAAGCGGATAATAGCGCGCAGGAAAATAGAGTTTTACACCATAAACGCCGTGAAGATAGCGCAGGAGCTTGGCTTGGGCGGGCGTATCAACATGATAATGCAGGCGGCGTTTTTCGAGCTGGCCAAAATAATCCCCATAGCCGACGCCGTGAAGTACCTCAAAGACGCGGCTGAGGAGTCCTACGGCAAGCAGGGGCAAAGAGTCATAGACATGAACTTCGCGGCTATTGAGCGCGGAATATCGGGCATTCACGCGGTCACTGTCCCCGCAAGCTGGGCGGACGCTCCGCTTGAAACGCGCACCGGAGCGTGCGACGAAGCGCTGCCTCTTTCCCGGTTTGTCAAAGATTTTGTGGAGCCAGTCAACGCTCAGGAGGGCGACAAGCTGCCCGTCAGCATAATGAAGGGCTGCGAGGACGGCACGTTTCCGCTCGGCACCAGCGCCTTCGAGAAGCGCGGCATAGCCGTGAACGTGCCTGTATGGGAGAGCGAAAAGTGCGTGCAGTGCAACCAGTGCTCTTTTGTGTGTCCGCACGCCGCCATTCGCCCATTGCTGGCCGACAAAGAAGAGTTAAAAGGCGCGCCGGACGGTCTAAAGACCCTGCCTGCCACGGGCTATCCTGATAAACTCTTCCATCTCTCAATTTCGACGCTCGACTGCGCCGGGTGCGGCAACTGCGTCGACGTGTGCCCTGCGAAAGAAAAGGCTTTGGATATGAGGTCTTTGGCCTCCGTGGAGCCAGAGGGGTCGGAGCTTTGGAGCTTCGCGGCGTCTCACATCTCTTACAAACCCATGACCGACGCGGACAAGCGCACGGTAAAGGGCAGTCAGTTCTCGCGTCCTCTTCTCGAGTTCAGCGGAGCCTGCGCCGGTTGCGGCGAGACGCCTTACGTCAAGCTCCTTACGCAGCTTTTCGGCGACAGGATGTATATCCAAAACCCGTCGGGCTGCACGACCGTCTGGGGCGGAAGCTGCCCCTCCATCCCCTATACGAAAAACGCCGAGGGGCACGGGCCGGTGTTCGGTTATTCGCTCTTCGAGGACTGCGCCGAGTACGGTTTTGGAATACATATAGGAGCCACGCAAGTGCGGGCGCTGTTGGCGGACAAAGTGGCGGCGGCGTTGACCAAAACTTTGCCGAGCGAGCTAAGGGACGCCATGACTGACTGGTATGAGAAGCGAGATGTCAGCGCCGACACCAGAAGCCGCGCCGTACGCCTGACGGCTCTCTTGGAGCGTCACAAGGGAACGGACGAGTTATTGAACGAGATATACGACAGGCGAGACTTCTTTATCCGCAAGGCTCAATGGATAGTCGGCGGGGACGGCTGGGCCTACGACATCGGCTACGGCGGGCTTGACCACGTTGCGGCGTCGGGCGAGGACGTCAATATCCTCATAGTGGATACAGAGGTCTACTCCAACACCGGCGGTCAGTCGTCCAAGGCGACGCCCACGGCGGCGATAGCGGGCTTTTCGGCGAGCGGCAAGAGGACGCGCAAGAAAGATCTCGGCATGATGATGATTCCATACGGCGGCGTCTACGTGGCTCAGGTGGCCATGGGCGCGGATAAAAACCAGACGCTCAAGGCGTTTCTGGAAGCGGAAGCCTACCCCGGCGTGTCCGTCGTCATAGCCTATTGCCCTTGCATCAACCACGGCATTTCCATAGGCATGGGCAAATCGCAGGAGCAGGAGAAGCGAGCCGTGGAGGCCGGGTACTGGGGGCTTTATCGTTACAATCCGCTGCTCAAGGCGAGCGGAAAGAATCCGTTTACCCTTGACTCCAAGCTACCCAAGGGCGCGAGAGGGGAGGGGGGCGTGTTTCAGGAGTTCCTAAAGAGCGAGGTTCGCTACGCGGCGCTGCTTCGGCAGTTCCCCGAGGTGGCGCAACAGCTGTTTGACAAGTGCGAGAACGACGCTATGGAGCGTTTGGCGTCTTACCAGAGATTAGCCGCCGCGACGGAGGAAGATAAGATAGCCATAAAGGCGTGACCTGTAGGGGCGACCGCCCTCGGTCGCCCGTCTTGAATTTCCCGGTCATTTGTCTTTAATTTCCCTGTCGTTTGTTTTTAATTTCCGGTTGCCCGTTTTTGATTCCCTGTCACCCGTCTCTTGCGCGTTGCCCTGACATAGATGACCGACAAAAAGACACGGGCGGTCAATTAAAGACGGTTGATAAATTAAGAACGGTTGATAAATTAAGAACGGGTGATCAATTAAGAACGGGCGACCGAGGGCGGTCGCCCCTACGCATGTCTATTTCTGCCTCCTTTTGTCTCCTAAATCCCTAAATACATCCATCTCCGCGCCAGATATTGATATAATGTTTTATACGAGAGAGGGAGGGCAAACCCATGACGAAACTCGAATATACGTTCAAGAACGACACTCTGTTCAAAATGCTGTTCGTTAAATATCCTAATCTTTTGAAGAGACTTGTTTCAGAATTGCTTAACATAGCTTTTGAGAGCATAGGACAGTTTGTCATAACAAATCCTGAAATGCCTCCTGAGTCGATAGGTGATAAGTTCTGTAGGCTCGACATCAATATGACGGTAGATAATCAGAGGGTTGATCTGGAGATACAAATATCGGACGAGGGTGATTACCCTGAGCGTTCTTTATTCTACTGGGCGCGCGACTATTCAACATCGCTCGTCTCTGGTGGAGAATACTCAGATCTACCCCGCACGGTTATTATCAGTATTATAGATTTCTATCTATTCGACTGTACTGAGTTTCACTCTGAGTTTATGCCGCTTGAAGTGACTCGTCATACTCCATTGACCGACAGAATGAGCCTACACTATTTCGAGCTTCCTAAACTACCTGTAACAATAGACGCGGATAACGGTTTAGAATTATGGCTTGTTTTGTTCAACGCCGAAACGGAAGAAGAACTAAAACAAATCGAAGCCCTGGAGGTGCCGATAATGGAAGAAGCTATAGGAGCGTACCGTGGTATCACCGCTACTGATGAGTTCAAGGAGATAGAGCGTCTGAGGACGCTCGCGCGTCATAATGAAGCGTCGGCGTTAGGGCACGCGCGGCGCGAGGCGACAGCTAAAGCTAACGCTAAATGGCAGGCTGTTGTTGCGAATAAAGACGCGGCATTGGCGAATAAGGACGCGGAGATGCAGGCCGTTGTCGCGAATAAGGACGCTGAGATTGCGCGGCTTCGTTCTCAGCTCAACAGGGATTGAGAACCTACGAAATCAAGGTGCCGATAATGGAAGAAGCTATAGGAGCGTACCGTGGTATCACCGCTACTGACGAGTTCAAGGAGATAGAGCGTCTGAGGACGCTTGCGCGTCATAATGAAGCGTCGGCGTTGGGACACGCGCGGCGAGAGGCGACCCGCGAGGCGACCGCTAAAGCTAACGCTAAATGGCAGGTTGTCGTCGCGAATAAGGACGCGGAGATTGCTCGCCTTCGTTCTCAGCTCGGCCAGAATTAAAGTAGAGGGCGACCACAGGTCGCCCTCTACGAAAAACCTGTTCTAAAACTGCTTCAGGAACACCTCAAAACTTGCGCGCCAATTCGTAGGGGCGACCTTTGGTCGCCCGTGTACGCGTGACAGGGGCGGACAGGGAGAAAACGGGCGATGTTGAAGAAACAGGCGACCGGGAATTAAAGACAAACGACCGGAAATTAAAGACAAACGACAGGAAATTAAACACAAACGACCGGAAATTAAAGACGGGCGACCACAGGTCGCCCCTACGAAAAAACCGGTTCTAAAACATGCAGGTTAAAATAAAAAAAGACGAGGGGGGACGGCCCCTCGTCTTTTTTGCGGTTATTCCAAGATATGCCTTAACCGCGCTTCTTTAGGAAGAGGCTGGCAGCGATAAGTAACAGTGTCGCCGCGCCGGATCCAGCGCCGAATCCAGCGTTGCAACCACCGCCGGAGGAAGAGCCTTTTTTGCCAGGATCCGTCTTACCAGGATCCGTTTCGCCAGGATCCGTCTCACCAGGATCTGTTTTGCCAGGATCCTCCGGGCTGTACACGAATGTCACCTTTATTGTTCCTTTGCTGTCAGTCGCGCCTGTTGGGACTACATAATCTGCCGGGAATGTATAATCCTTTGCGTCTTGTTTGACGCTATCGACAAGCACCTCTTGGACTTTATAGCCTGTGAGCGGCTTAATAATGAACGTCTGCCCTTGGTCGGGAAGCATCGAGATCGTGCCCTTGGGCGTGATTGTGCCGCCTTCTCCGCCAGAGGCTTCGATTTTACGAAGCGGTAC
>BNVG01000017.1 GCA_025997935.1 Synergistales bacterium
CTCACTCCTTTAATGTGTTTGTGGTTTTTAAGAACTGATTACTTATAGTATCATAAAGTCCAACAGCATTCCGCGCGTATTCATTGCGTCACATATGGGTCTGTCCCTAATGCTGTGTAAACCTCTCAAGCAGTGCTAAACGAGGCTTTCTATATCGGGCTTGAGTATGCTGAATTACCTCTTGACCGCAAACTGTCAGGGGGCGATTGCAATACGCTCTTGCAAAGAAGCGTTGCGCTACTCCCTCATGGGGACGACTTTCTCGGAATAAATACGTTTCAAAAGAAATGCCGCGACGAGAGACGAGCCGGCTTCCGACAAAACAAACGCCCACCAGACGTTATTTGTGTCAAACAACCTCACAAAAACATAAAGCACCGGCAAAAGAATAATCACGACTCGCAGCAAAGTGATGGCGAGGCTGTAAATACCGTTGCCGAGAGCTTGGTAAAGGCCCTGCGCGATAATCGAAAAAGCCGCTAAAATATAGCCTAAGCTGATAATGCGTAAAGCCGGGACTCCGATGGACAGAAGCTCGTCCGAGGCGTCGAAGAGTTCGATTATCTGAGTGGCCAATAGATGCACCAAAGCCGTGCCGACCAGCAAGATGGCGGCGGCGTAGATAAAGCCGAATTTGAACGTCTCGTCTATGCGTTTTTTGTTGTTAGCGCCGTAGTTGAACGCGGCGATGGCGATAACTCCGTTGTTCAGCCCAAAGGCCGGCATAAAGACAAAGCCCTGCACCTTGATGTAAATACCAAACGCGGCGACCATTGTGGAAGACACTGTTATCAGGATAAGATTTACACCGAGGGCCATAAGAGAATTGAGCGCTTGCATAACAATGGCCGGAGCGCTGATTTTGTATATCTCCGCAATCATCTTTCCACCTGGCCTGAAGCCTCTGATGTGAAAATGAACTTCTTCGTTTTTTGTAATATTGAAGTATATCGCGATGCCCATTGCGATTATCTGCCCCGCGACAGTCGCTACGGCCGCGCCGGTCACGCCCATTTTTGGAAAGCCGCATAGCCCGAAAATCAAGATGGGGTCGAACACGATGTTGAATACAGCACCGACAAGCTGAGAAATCATTGAAAGCGCCGTTTTGCCCGTGGATTGTAAAATCCGCTGCAAGATAACCTGACCCACCGAGCCGAACGAATAAATCATGCAAATGGACAGATAATCCGTGCCAAGCCGCACTATTTCCGCGTCGGATGTCTGCCATCTGAAATAGGCTTCCGTAAAATACAACCCAAAAACCAAAAACAACAGATACGTCACAGCGGCGAGAAAAACTCCGTTGGACGCTACGCTGTCGACGCCGCGCTGGTTTCTAGCGCCCAAGAACCTTGACAGAACCGCACCGACGCCAGCGGATGTACCGACCGTGATGGCAATTACCAATAGTTGAATCGGGAACGCCAAGGATACCGCCGTAAGCGCGTTCTCGCTAATATGGGATACGAACAGACTGTCGACGACATTGTAGAATGCCTCCAAGATCATTGAGAACATCAGCGGTACAGACATAGCGAACAACAGCCTCCCGACCGGAACTGTCGCCATTTTGTTCTGCGGAAGAGCGTTTTGCGTAGAATCCATAAAATACCATCCTCCATCAATATTGAAATTGAAAACAAAAAACAATGAGCGGTGTCAATCAACTGGACTTACGTGATCGACACCGCTCATTGTGCATATTATCGTAACATATTTTTTTATAAGACGTAAGTATTTTTTGTTGCAATACATGAAGGATTGGTCGTGGAGTACAATTAAACGGTGGTTTTACGAAGCTGGCCTCTACTAAGTCGTTTGAGAATATCTTGCTGTTGGGCGGAGGGCTGACATCGGCAACCGTATTTTATCGTACTCCAACAGCATTCCGCGCGTATTCATTGCGTCACATATTCCATTCCGCGTTCAGTCTTTACGGTCACAGCGGCCTGCGCGATAGTGATGGTATTATAGCCGTTCTCGTCAGAAGCCGACAGCGAAATTATTCCCTCGACCGAAATCCAATCATTTGGCTTACAATCGGGAACTCCGTCGCATGAAAACTCAAACCCCGCAACGCCGTCGTTGCCGCAACAGCCGGGGCCGTTTCGGACAACCGCCCGAAACACGGTTCCGGCTTCGTCGGTGTACTCGTCGTACATACCTTCGATGCGGATAGTCTTGCCGGCGTATTCTTCTGGATTCAGGTAGATGTCATTGCACTGCGCTATGAACATCTTTTCCCTGATTTCCACTACCGCGCCGCCGGACGAGTCAGCGGCGTCAATCAAAATCAACAGGCAGACCATGATTAAAACTAAGCACTTTTTCACGCGTTTTTCCTCCGTTTTATAATTTTGGCTATAGAGCTTATCGCCCAAAACAACAAAAATGCCATAATATTCATAATTACGACGCTGGCTCCCGTCGGCGTGGCGTATAGATACGAGATCACAACGCCGACGAAAAAGCATATAACTGAAATAAACCCTGAGCATATCGTCACCGTCCTGAACTTCTTGCATACTCGCATTGAAGTAAGCGCCGGGAAGGTAATAAGGCTCGATATGAGCATAGCGCCCATCATCCTCATACCGAGAACGATAGTAATTGCCGTCAAAAAGGCGATCAGCATGTTATACAGCCCTACATTAACGCCGGTCGCCCGCGCGAAGTTTTCGTCAAAAGTGACAGCGAAAATCTTGTTGTAGAACAGCACGAACAACGTCATCACCATGACGGCAAGGGCAACGCTGAGCGAAACATCGCCGCGGCTCATGGCGAGGATACTGCCGAACATGTAGTTGCACACGTCCGTATTCATGCCTGTCGTAAGCGAGATTGTCACCACGCCGATAGCCATGGAGCTTGTGGAAATCAGCGCGATGGCGGCATCCCCTTTGATTTTGCTATTCTCGCTGACGCGCAGCAAAAGGAATGCGGTCAGCACTACGACGGGGATGGATACAATCAGCGGCGCGGCGTTCATGGCGGTAGCAATAGCCAACGAGCCGAAACCCACATGAGAAAGCCCGTCGCCAATCATCGAATAGCGTTTCAACACAAGGCTTACGCCGAGCAGCGCCGCGCAAAGAGAAACCAGCAAACCCACAACAATCGCGCGGACAAGGAAAGCGTAAGAAAACATCTCCGCCACTATGTCGATCATCTCCGCTCACCCCCCAAAAACCTCGCGCCTACGCTTGACGCCGTGTATTCAGCGGCTGTTCCGAAGAACACCTGCTCTGTACGGAGGTGCAGAATGTGAGTTGCGTATTGAGCCGCGCTTTGGATGTCGTGGGAAACCATGATAATGGTCAGACCTATTTCGCGGTTGATTTTATCGATTTCGCTATAGAGCTCCCGCGTGATAACGGGGTCAAGACCCGCCACAGGCTCGTCGAGAATCAGGAGCTTTTTTGTGGCGCAAAGAGCGCGAGCCAGCAGAACCCGTTGTTGCTGGCCGCCGGACAGTTCTCTGTAACAACGGTTACGCAGATTCTCGATACTCAAGCGTTTCATATTCTCCTCCGCTGCCGTCTTATCCGCTCTCGAATAAAATGGCAGAATACCGAGTCGGCTGAGACGGCCTGATAGGATCACCTCATAGGCGCTGGCGGGGAAATCCTTTTGCGCGGCGGTCTGTTGGGGCAAGTAGCCGATTTCGTTTGCTTTGAGGCCGTTACTCATCGAAACGCTCCCCGACAGCGGCGTTTTCAAGCGAAGCAATCCCTTGATAAGCGTAGATTTGCCGGAGCCGTTTTCACCGACAATACACAGATAGTCGCCGCGCTCCACCTCAAAATTCAGACCGCTTACAGCCGTATTGCCCTCATAGGAAAAGGAGGCGTCCCGACAAGTGACAAGCGCCATGTTAGTTCAGCGCCTCCTTCAAAGCCTCCGCGTTTCGCGTCATGATGTCGAGATAGCTCACGCCGCTTTCGAAGTCGCTCTTTGAGATATTGTGGCAGGAATGGAGCAACAGCGTTTTTGCTCCGGTAGATTCGCTGATGGCAGCCGCCATTCTTCCGTTGGACAGCTCAATCTGGAACACCACGGGAATATGCTCCGCGTTGATTTTGTCAATCAGGAACTTGACGGTGGCCGCGCTCGGCTCCGTTTCCGTGGAGCAGCCGGGGAACGCGGCAAAATAGGCAAGCCCGTAAGCGTCGGCGAAATATCGGAACGGGAAGCGGTCGCCAAAAACTATAGTTTTTCTCGCCGCGCTGTCCGCAACCGCTTGAAATTTCGCGTCAAGCTCATCTAACCCAGCAAGGTAACGAGCCGTGTTTTGCTTGTAGGTATCGGCATTGACGGCGTCAACTTCGCTCAATGTATCGGATATCTTTTGGGCTATCAGCTTGGCGTTGCGCGGCGATGTCCAGACGTGCTCGTCGTATTCCGAATTAATTTCCTCCTTACTCTCCATGCCTTCGACCACTTCTTCTTTAACTGCTTCCACGCAGTCCATCAGCGTTATAATTTTCATCCCTGACGTAATCACCCCCGACAGAACGCCATTCACCCACTCGTCAGACTCGCCGCCGACGTAGATGAACACATCGCAGTTTTGAATCGCTATTATGTCTCGCGGAGTCGGCTCAAAAGAATGACTTTCCGAAGCAGGCGGCAGCAGCATGGTGATGTTCGCCTTATCGCCGGCTATTTCACGCGCGAAATCATAGGGAGGGAAAATGGTGGCGATGATGTTTATGGGCTTGCCGTTTTGTCCGTAGCCAGGCGACGCCGCCAGCAAAACAGCGGCAAGGGTAAAAAATAACAATTGTTTCATATTGGGATAACCTCCATTTTTGTTTTTGGATACAAAAACACAAGGACACGCTAAATATTCTGAAAAACGCTCGAAAAGCCGCTTTTCAGAAAAAGGCGTGAGAATCTCTGTAATAATCGGAGGTTATTTAATTATTGAGACGCACTTTCAGTGAGACGAGGGCTGAAGAGCTAAGCGCGACAACGGCAGATTTTGAGCGGGCGACAGCGGCATAGCGGCCGCATAGAACAATCAACGCGCCAATCGGCGTGGCGCCGAGCGTCTTCAGAAGATTCTCGGCAGCTGCGATATGAGTGCAGGCCGCACAGTTTCCGTCCGGGCCGTCATGGTCGTGCGTATGATTTGCACGTATCAAAATAAACGCGGATGAAAGGAGAAGAACGGCAATAAAAACCACGCACAATAAGACGACTATGGACCGTGTTTTTGAACGGCTCGATTTGAAAGCAAATGTCATATCTGTTAAAACCTGAGCGTTTTAATCTGCGCAGCGTGGCTGCGCTGCACGGTTCTGGAATAATGCACCGTCGGTATGCCGAAGGCCATTGCATAAAACGGATGCTCAGGCGCGATTCCCAGTAAACCCCGTACTTCCGGTACGGTATCGATAATGAACTTGATAAAACCACACCATGTAGTCCCGATACCTTCGGTAGAAGCCATCAGTTCAAAATAGCTCAACGCGATAATCACGTCTGTCTCACCGCAGTAGGCTTTTTTATCGGCTGTAACTATCAGCAGATGTGGAGCTCCGCGAAATACTTCATCACTGCCGTCGCGACGGTAAGCGCGGACACCTTCAAGAATAAATTTAGGAATTTCTCTACCATCGGCATGAACGGTCTCGATGATTTCAATAATTTTCACCAGCAGCGCCGTGAGTTCGCGACGGTTATCAATGACGGAAAAAGTCAAACCGCAGGTATTTCCGCCAGTCGGCGCATGCGCGGTATCCGCCAGCAGCATATCAATTAAAGCGCTATTGACATTCTGTTCGCCGTACTTGCGAACTGTTCGGCGGCCGCATACTAATGCGCGCATCTTTTCCGCAGTGGGAAACGCGGTCGAATCCAAGGGAATGCTATCCGCCGGATTTAATCCAAAAATTGAAACCGCGCCGGTTGGGCAAATCGCCAGACAATGCTGGCAGCCGAGACAGTCATCTTCCTCCGGCGAAACATCCGGGAAGCCGTTTATTTGGTGAATAATTTTCCTCGGGCAGTCCTGAATACAGGCGTCGCAGTGGACACAACGCTCGTGATCAACGGAAAATTGCAGCTTATTCATGAGAAATCACCCTTTCGGTCAGCATCTGCGGAACAAGTCTGATACCGTAAAATTTATATCGTCCTCCATTTGTCTATCCCGATCTTATGTAGACATTGTTCATTATACATAGTGTTCGGCGTCTTGTCACAAATCAAGAAATATTTGCGTCAGGGTATTATCTCCGTCATTCCAGATAGTCTAAATCTAATGTTAGTTCTGCTCCTATCTCTTCGGAGTCACCTTCATCTCAGGCCGAATGGACTGCAAACCGTAGACGACGACACGCTCACCCTCGGAAAGCCCCGAGACGACCTCCCGCGTTGCGCCCTCCTCAGCGCCCAAGTTCACCCGGCGCTGGCGCGTGACGTTTTCGGCGTCCACCACGTAGACGTAGTCCCCCTGAGCGTCCGCGAGTATGGCCTCCTGCGGGATGACGATAGCCGCGTGGGCGTTCGCGGGGCGCGTCCTGACCCGTACCATGGCTCCGGGGATGAGCGAACCCTCGTTTTTGAAACCAAGACGAATAGTCATCGTTCCGGTGCGCTCGTCCATGGCGTTTTCCTCGAAGTCGCGCTTTCCGGTGAATGGATATTCCGCGCCGTTGGAAAGAAGGATTTTGGCGTTATAGACGTCTTCGCTGCTCTTGAACTGCGCGTAGGAGTCCAAATAATCCCTGTCCGATAGCGCGAAGACCACGCGTATGGGGTCAACCTGAACTATGACAGCCAATGGCTGCGCTCCCGCGGGCGTGACGTAGTTGCCTTTCGTGAAAAAAGCCGCGCCGATTCTGCCCGCTATCGGAGCGGTTACCTTCGTGTGGTCGAGATCAATTTGAGCGAGCCTGAGCGAGGCTTTGGCCAGATCGACGCCGGCCTTGCCCTGCAGAACATCGCTTTCCGCCGCGTCGAGATCTGACGCCGATACGCTACGTTTGTCCGCTGCCTTGAGGCGGTCGCGGTACTTCAGGGCTCTATTGTAGTTGGCCTCGGCTCCGGCGAGATCGGCTTTTCGCAAATCCACCGTCGCCTGATATTGCCTGCTGTCGATGGAGAACAGAACCTGCCCCGACTTCACAATGGATCCCTCTTTGAAGTGTACCTCGGCTATCTGCCCCGCTATTTGAGGCTTTAGCTGGACGGTCTGAACGGCCTCGACTCTGCCGATGTAGTCGCGTTCCGTCGCGAGGTTCACGCGACCGATGACGTTCAGCGTCACGGACGGAGCCTGCGGCGCATGAGCCTGTACAGCGGGCGCGCCGGAAGTCCGGGAACCACTCAAGAGATTTGCGACATACGCAACGACCGAGCGGTAAACCGGGTTTTCGTTCAGAAAGTTCGTAACATGGGCCGCATATTCGTGAACCCGGGTAGGAGCCAAGTCGCTGTTCGCCCAAAAATATGCGGCGACCGCAAGAAAGATAAGCGCTATCAACTTTCTTGTCCATCTTCTCTTTCGCGGTTTTTTTGCCTTTGGAGCCTCGGATTTCATATTCTCATTTTCCATAATGTTCAGTTTTCTCCGTTTCTGTGTTTTTCGCGTCCGCTATTAAAGGTGCCCAGCCTCCGCCCACGGCCTTGAAGATACGGACGACGTTGGAGGCTCTCTGCCCCTCGCTGACGGCGTACTGTTCCTCTAAGCTCAGCAGAGCTTGCTGAGCGATGATGACGTTGTTGAAGTCCGAGAGGCCGCTTCTGTATTTGTCCGTCGCCACGGCCAAAGCCTCCCGCGCCGCTTCTACGCCACCGCGAAGGGAAGCGTTGCGCTGATACTCCAGGACATTGGCGGTCATAGCGTTGCGTACCTCGGCTACCGCCATGAGCACGGTCTGCTCGTAGGCGGCTAAAGCCTGTTCTTGTTTAGCTGTCTGAACCTGAATGTTCTTGCGTATGGCTCCGGCGTGGAAGATGGGCAGCGAAATCTGCGGCCCGAAACTCCAGAGTTTGGAACTCGACTCGAAGAGACTACCGCTGCTACCCGACTCGAAGCCTATAGCGCCAACCAGTCGAAACTTAGGCCACAGGTCGGCTTGAGCGGACTTTTTGCGGGCTATCTGCGCCGCCAACTGACGCTCCGCCTGCCTGATATCCGGCCTCTGGCGCAGCGAGTCCGCCGGTATCCCGATAAGTTCCGCGTTGTTCACACTCGGCATGGGTTGGGGTTGGTTCAGCTCGTCCTCCAAGCTCCCCGGAACGCTGCCCGCCAAGATGGCCAACTGGTTCAGCGTCGCCTCGATGTTCGTCTGTAGGGTAGGAATGGTAGCCTGAGTCTGGTGAAACATGTATTGCGCCTGATTCAGAGCTAAAGAATCCGCAAGCCCCGTGTCGTGCTGAGACTTTATCATATCGAGGGTTTCCCTTTGCAATGACAGGTTGCTCTCCGCGACGCGAAGCCTCTCCTGCAGGGTGCGGAGCGACAGGTAGTTCAAGGCAACCTCGGATGATAATGAAACCCACGCGCCGTGAAGCGCGGCGTACTGCGCCTCTAACGTAGCAGTAGCCGCTTTAGTCTCCTGACGCCGCCCACCGAATATGTCTATTTCCCATGACGCGTCTATAGCGAGGCGGTAAAGCTCATTGGGGCTTCCCGTACCGCCCGCGCTCACCGGCTCCCGCGCCCGCCCCCAGGAATCGACATTATCCAACCATGGAAGCAGCGCTGCCTTGCTGATGCCAAGAGCGGAGCGGGCCTCTGTGACACGGGAGCGGGCTATCAGAAGGTCGCGGTTGTTATTTAGGGCGAGCTTGATGAGGCGCTTCAACGTGTCGTCTCCGAAAGCCTCCCACCAGCTCGCCAAAATTTCAGCCGAGGGTGGCTCTAAAGGATTGCCTGAGACTATCCAGGGGTTGGAATACCGCTGCGCCAGCCTTGTCCAGTCCCCGGCGTCAAGTTCCGCGTCCCGCCCGCCAATCGTCCTGCCCGCCTCCACGGGCTTTACCGCAAGAAGCGTAACGGCGAGAAAAAACAGCGCCGCCGCGGTAAGGATGTTTTTCATGACTCCACCTCCGTATCAGATTGTTCTGAGTCGTTCGAGAAGAGACCGGCAATGAACGCCTTCGCCCGCTCGCGGTTGGTCTGCAGCACGACGTAAAGTCCGGGAATCAGGAAGATTCCAAGGATAGTGGCCAATCCCATTCCGAAGAACATCGTCGTTCCGACGTGAAGCCTGCTGACCGCCCCCGCGCCCTTCGCGGCCAACATGGGGAGTACGCCGAAGACGCAGGTGAACGCCGTCATCAGAACCGACCGAAACCGCTCAAACCCAGCCTCCGCCGCCGCCTGTAGTATCGGAAGGCCGTGATCGTCGTGCTGTTCTTTCGCGAACTCGATGATGAGTATGGCGTTTTTGGCCGCCAAGCCCACCAATAGCAGAATGCCGAGCTGGGTGTAGATGGACAGGTTTATCCCCATGACGAAAATTCCCGTCAAAGCGCCCAGCAGGCCCACCGGCAGCGACAGGACGACGCCCATAGGCACAGTCCAGCTCTCGTACTGCGCCACGAGGAAGAAGTAGCCGAACAAGAGCGCTATCCCGATTATCAGGCCAACCTGATTGCCGGACTCCTTCTCCTGATAGGTCATGCCAGACCAGGCACAGGTGTAACCCTCAGGAAGGGTCTTCTCCAACTCGGTGATACGCGCTATCCCCTGTCCCGAAGAGAAGCCCGGCTTCAGGGATATGGTTATAGCGGCGGTGGGGAATAGGTTGTAACGGCTGATGGCGCGCGGCGCTAGCTTCTTTTTCAGCGCCATGAAGCTTTGCGCCGGAACCTGGTCTCCCGTCAGGTTAGTCACGTGAATAGCGCCGATACTGTCTATTCTGTTCCGATATTCCCAGTCGGACTGCAAAATGACTTTGTTGACCTGCGAGCCAAGGTTGATGTCGTTGACGTAGGTAGTCCCAAAATACGCCTGAAGCGTGCCGAACACGTTGCCTATCGGAACCTGCAGCATCTCCGCCTTTTTCCTGTCGATGTCGAGGAAAAGATGGGGCGTGTTGGCGGTGTAGCTGCTGAATGCGTAAGAAAACTCAGGAGAGCGGTTTATTTTCGCAAGAAGATCGTTCATCACGGTCTCCAGCTTGGCGGGATCTTTGTCCCGGGTCGCCTGCAGGCGCAAATCCAAGCCACCCGCTATGCCTATGCCCTCTATGGCGGGAGGAGCGAAAACGTTGATTCTCGCCTCGGGGAAGGAGGCGGACACTCGCGCTACCTGAGACACGATGCTCTCCTGGCTCCTGTCGGGCGTCGTTCGGCGCGACCAATTTTCTAAAGGAAGGAAGGTGGTTCCTACGTTCTCGCCCGCGTCGCCGAGGATGCTGAACCCCTGAACGCCGGCGGTGTTCTGGACGCCCGGAATGGCGCGCAGCTTCGGAAGCAGCTCCGTCATAAGGTTATCGAGGCGGGCGGCCGACGCGCCCTCGGGAAGCTGAATGGGCACGAATATCATGCCCTGATCCTCGTCCGGGATAAAGGCGGTCGGGGTGATAGCGGCTATCTCGTAGCAGCCCCAGACAAGAAGGGCGAAAAGCCCTATGGTTACAACGCTTCTCCGCGCTATCCACATAGCCCCCGCGACGTATCCCCGAGTGGATAGGGCCAGCGCCTTGTTGAACCAGGCTAAGGGGCCGCGCTGTTTGGGCTTGACGTCGCGAAGCAGGTGCGCGCACATAGCGGGGGAGAGCGTCAGGGCCACGACCAACGAAAAACAGACGGAAACGGATATTGTCACGGCAAACTGGCGGTATATCTCGCCCGTTATACCGCTCATGAGCGCAACCGGAACGAATATGGCGAGGAAGACCAATGTGGTAGCCGTCATGGGGCCGGTGACGTCCTTCATGGCCTGCACTGTCGCGCTTCGGGCGTCGCGTTTGTCCCTATCCATGACGAACAGCACGCGCTCGACGACGATAATCGCGTTGTCGACGACCGTTCCGATGACGAGCACCAAGCCGAACAGCGTAAGCACGTTGATGCTGAAGCGCAGGACAAAGAGACCGATGAATGTCCCCAGAAGCGAAACGGGTATGGCGACGACCGGAACCAACGTAACGCGCCAGCTCTGCAAAAAGACGTAGCAGACCGCCATGACTAAAAGGAACGTCAGAATGAGGGTTTCAGTTATTTCGGCGATTGTCGCCCGCACGTAGTCTGTGGAGTCGTAGTTTATGACAAACGCGACATCCGAGGGGAGATTCTTCTCAATTTCGGCTATGGTTTTCCGGGTCTCGCGCATGACGTCGAGGGCGTTGGCGTCCGTGCCCTGCGACAGGGCTATCATAGCGGAAGGCGCGCCGTTGAAGTCCGCGTGTATGTTGTACATTTCTTCTCCCAGCTCGATGCGCGAAACGTCGCCGAGCTCCACGACGCCGTCACGTCCCGCGCGAAGGATTATCTCCTCAAACTCGCGAATCGTGCTGAGGCGTCCCCGCGTCGTCAGAGAGTAGACCAACGGGTTTGCTGTGGCGGCCGGAGACGAGCCAATGAAACCAAGCGACGCCTGCCTGTTCTGACTTGCGATAGCGGCGGCGACATCGTTTGTGGAAATGCCGAGAAATGACAGGCGCTCCGGGTCTAACCATATACGAATGCTGTACTTCGCGCCGAAAACCTGAACGTCGCCCATTCCGGGAACGCGTTTCAGGATATTGGCGACGTCGGTGGTCGCGTAATCGGTCAAAAACAACGCGTCCCTTGTGCCGTTCGGTGAGACGAGGGCGACAAAGCCGAGCGAGTTTGCCAAGCTCGTCGTTGTCGTTATGCCCTGCGCCGTCACTTCGGCGGGGAGCTGCGGGGTCGCCTGCTGTACCCTGTTCTGCACCCTCACTAACGCCATGTCGGAGTCCGTCCCCGTCTTGAACGAGATGGAGAGCGTGTAACGCCCGGAGTTGGCGGATGTGGAGCTCATGTAGATCATGTCGTCCACTCCGTTGATGGCCTCCTCGAGCGGCGCGCCCACCGTGTTCGCCAGAGTCTCAGCGTCGGCGCCCGGGTAGGTCGCCGCAACCTGAATCTGGGGCGGAGCGACATCCGGGTACTGCTTGATAGGAAGGTTAAACGCGGACATGACTCCCGCCAGAGAGATGATGATGGAGATAACCATCGCAAATCGGGGACGTGAGATGAAAAATTCTGAAAACATGTTTCACCTTTTCCTTTTGACACAACGCCTTTTGAAGGGAAAGTTGCCTGACGCGGATATGAGGTTCAGCACCACGGTGTCCAATATATACTGCAGTGACGCATTATAACACTACGTTTCCAATTTTCGCCATACCCAAATTTTACACTTGAAATTTTCGATTCAATATATGCAAAACAGGCAGAAAAAATAAAAGACAGAGACAAGGGCGAGGTTGTCTCTGTCTTTTATTTTGACGCGACAATAAACTCGTCGGCCTTTATTTGAAGTATCTCTTCAGCAAACCCGCAAACCCTTTGCCGTGGCGGGCCTCGTCTTTGCACATCTCATGCACTGTGTCGTGTATAGCGTCGTAGCCAAGTTCTTTGGCGCGGGTCGCGAGCTGTTTCTTGCCGGCGGTCGCGCCGTGTTCAGCTTCAACACGCAATGAAAGGTTCTTCTTGGTGTCGGCGTGAACCACCTCGCCGAGCAGTTCCGCAAAACGAGAGGCATGGTCGGCTTCTTCATAGGCGTATCGCTTGTAAGCCTCCGCTACTTCAGGATACCCTTCACGGTCGGCCTGACGGCTCATCGCGAGGTACATACCGACTTCCGTGCATTCACCGGTGAAGTTAGCGCGGAGCCCTTCGATAACTTCGTTGTCGACGCCCTGCGCGATACCGATACGGTGCTCGTCGGCGAAAACCAAACCGTCGCCAACGGCCTGCTCTGTGAACTTAGAAGCCGCAGCGCCGCATGTCGGACATTTTTCCGGAGCCGCGTTTCCCTCGTGAACATAACCGCAGATGGTGCAAACGTACTTTGCCATTGTAAATTCCTCCCTTTGTATTTATTGATATTTAATATCTACTAAGAAATTATATTGATAAGAGAATAACATCTTTCGCACATGCTGTCAAGTCGTCCCCAATTCATTAATATCTAACGCTCGCCTATTTTTCCTAATTGCGCTATTATAAAGATAACAAAACAAAAACTCGAAAGGGAGAAATTTATAAATGATACAGGCTAACGTTTCCGTATTGGAAGAACTGCGAGCCCTTAAACAAGACTTGCAGGACAGCCTTTGACCTGCCCACGCTGAAATCTCGCGCGGCTGAGCTTGAGGCCGTCGCGGGGAGTCCGGATTTTTGGACTCGCGAGGGGAACCAGGATGTACTGAAAGAACTCTCGGGCGTCACGGGGCGTCTTGAGGAGTGGGCGAAGATATGCGGCGAAATAGACGAGCTCTCCGTCCTTGACGATATACTGCGCGAGACCGCCGATGACGAGCTTCAAAAGGAGTTCGACAAGCGCTCGCGCGAGCTTAGAAACGCGTTCTCTCGTCGGCAGCTGTTGCTTCTTTTGAGCGAGGAGTACGACCGCTCAAACGCCATCCTGTCCATTCACGCCGGCTCCGGTGGTCTGGACTCTCAGGACTGGGCGGAGATGCTACTACGCATGTATCTGAGGTGGGCCGAACGGGACGGATACAAAACCACTATACTTGAGGCTTCGTCGGACGAGGAGGCGGGCATCAAAAGCGCCACCGTCCTTGTCGAGGGCGAGTACGCTTATGGCTATATGAAGGCGGAAAAGGGCGTTCACCGTCTTGTGCGCATTTCGCCCTTCGACTCCGCGCACAGGCGTCACACCAGTTTTTCGTCCGTCGGCGTAGCGCCGGAATTGTCAGACGACGCCGAGATAGAGATTCGCCCGGAAGACCTTCGCGTGGACACCTTCCGCGCAAGCGGCGCGGGCGGACAGTACGTCAACAGAACGGACTCCGCCGTGCGCATAACCCACATCCCGACCGGAATTGTGGTAGGCTGTCAGAATGAGCGTTCCCAGCACATGAACCGCCAGGTGGCCATGCACGTGCTCAAGAGCCGCCTGTACGAGAAGGCCATGCAGGAACGCAGCGACGAGCTGGAAAAGGTCGTGGGCGACAAGAAAGAAAGCACGTGGGGCAGTCAGATACGATCTTACGTCTTGCATCCCTACACGTTAGTCAAAGACCACCGCACGGGGACGGAAAAGGGCAACATTCAAGCCGTGCTCGACGGGGACATAGACGATTTTGTCATGGGTTATCTGCGCTGGCGCAAAAACGGATGAAATGTATAGCTGGGGTTGTTGAGTTGAAACCGAAACGATTTTTTATGTCTTTGTCCGCGATTTTTCTTTTATTTTTTGCGAGCGGCGAAAGCGCGCGCGTCCTTGCGGCTGTTTTTGTACCCGAGCAGCCTGTTTTGGCCGCCAATAAACTGCGCGTGGGGGATAAGGGGTATCTTTTGACGGTAATGAAGGGGCTAAAGCCGGTTCGTTTGCCGCTCGAGGTGGTTAGTGTGGTTTCGGCTTCGAGCAAAAATCGGCAGGGGCGCGCCGAAAATTCCATTCTGGTGCGTACGCTCGGCTCGATTGCGCAGGGGATGAGCGGATCTCCCGTATTTATTGGCGGCAAACTTGTCGGGGCTTTGAGTTCGGGCTGGAATTTCGGAGATCACCGCGTGGGCTTAGTGACGCCGATAGGCGAAATGATCGATATTTTCTCGTACAAAGACAGGCCGATGGAGCTGAAGAACGCGGGGCATCCGCTGTCATCGCCCGTTATCGTCGGCGGTCTGAGCGAAAGCGCGGTTGAAAAAATGTCTGGTTTTGATGGTTTGAGCGGCGTGTCTTTTATGTCCTTGCCGTCAAACGGCGGGGAGCTACCCTTAGAGCGAGCGCGTTTCGCTCCCGGTGACGCCATAGCGGCGCTTCTCGTGTGGGGCGATGTAGAGGCCGCGGCGGTGGGTACGGTCACGGCTACGTCTAAAGACGGGCGTTTTTTGGCTTTCGGGCATCCTTTTCTGGGGCGCGGGGCGGTAAATTTCCCCGTAGGGCGCGCGTTTGTGCATGACGTCATAGACAGCCGCGTTTTTCCGTTCAAGCTGGCCACCCCCGTTTCTATTTTGGGAACCGCCACGCAGGACAGAAGCGCGGGCATAGGCGGACAGGCGGGGTATTTCACGCCGTCGATAGCCGCCACTTTGGCGTTTCAGGATTTAGACGATTTAGATAAATCAGGCCGCGTTCCAGCTCATCTAAACCGAAGTTTCCGCGTGACGCCGGACGCTTTTTTAGCGCCCCTGCTGCTGGAGGGCATGTACGGCGGATTGATAACGGATCTCTGGGGACGGAAGGGACAGGGGACGGCCTCGGTGTCACTGAGGGTCGATGGGCGCGGACTTATGCGGGGATGGACGCGGAAAAACATGTTTTTTTCCGATTCTTCCATAGAGACAACGGCGCTCAAAGAGTCGACGGCCATTATAAGCGCGTTTTTGAAACAGCCTTTCTCAGATATTTCCCCCATAGGATTCAGGCTTGAGGTGTCCATAACTCAGGAGCCGAAAATACTCTTCATAGAGGATGTGCTTGTATCCCAGGACGCGAAGCCGGGGGATACGCTTGGCGTGGACGTGACTCTCCGCCCTTATCGCGCTCCTCCCGTAAAAAAGCGGTTTGATTTGATTATTCCAAACGACGCGGAGGGAACCTGCGAGCTGGTCGTAAGAAGCGGCTCGGAACATCCGCTTTCTCAGCTTGCCGTCGACGAGGGCTGGAAATCTATCGACGGGTTTGAAAGATTCCTTTCCGAAGCGGGGGCGGGCGACGCCAACAACGAGCTTATAGTCGAGCTGAACTGTGACCGCCCGTTGTCGAAAATTACAAAAACGGCGAGCGCGGACGCGCAAAAACCTCAGATGCTGCCCGAGGAAAAGGAGTACCTGAGCGAGACAAAGGCGCGCCGTATCAAAGAAGGAACTTTGCGCGTTTTTCGGTCTGACTACGTTGTGGACGGGATGATGAAGCGCGTCGTTACGCTGGCGACCGACAAAAAATCCGAAGACGACAGTGACGAGAAATGACGCAAAACGGCGGCGCGTTTATAACTTTAGAGGGCATAGATGGTTGTGGCAAGAGTACCCAGGCCGAATACCTCCGCGAGTGGCTGGCCGTGTTTTGCGGCTTACCCGCTATCAGGACGTTCGAGCCCGGGGGCTGGAGCGGGGGGGCTTTGCTGAGGCGGCTTTTGCTGGACGAAAAAAACGCCATTGCGCCGGACACCGAATTGTTGCTTTTTTTGGCCGACCGCAGCGCTCATTTAGACTCCGTTATCTCGCCCGCCCTGAGCGAGGGAAAATGGGTCGTATGCGAAAGATACACCGATTCCACATTGGCCTACCAGTCTTTTGGGCGTGGGATAGGGCTCGATAGAATAGAAAGTTTTTTGAACGTCTGTAAATTTCGCGAGCCTGATTTGACGATTTTTTTGGATATAGAAGTGAGCTTGGCGGAGGCTCGTCTCAGAGAAAGAGGCAAGCTCGACCGCATAGAGAGTAGCGAGGGCGGCGGCTTTATGTCGAAAGTGGCGCATGGATACAGAGAACTGGCCAAGCGACATGTCGAGCGCATAGTGACCGTTGACGCGCGCGGCGACGCGCTGAGCGTGGGCGTGCGCGTGCGGGAGGCTGTCACGCGGCGTTTTGGCGTTGCTGAGACCAGACAATCGTGAAAGTCAAGCGAAGCGTCGAGGGTAAAATAGAGGGGAGCGGCGGCGGCTCCTCGCGGCACGGCTCGGCGTCTCACGCCGTAACTGGGGTTCATCGGTCTTTCGGGGCGTCTGTCGAAGACGCTATGGAGGAGATGGAGGTTCGCGAGCTTTTAGAGAGCCTCGGGGTCATATCCGGCAAGTTGACGGTTTTTCCGGCGGAGAGACTGCTTATGGAATATCGGCGTATAATCAAAGAACTTCTAAAGCGCGCCATGAAGGGATACAGCCTTCAGAGAGACTTGCGATGGCGCAGAACTGACCGCAACCTCTACGTCACCATAGAAAAAACCGAGAACGCGCTTGCGGAACTCGAGAAGGTTTTCAAGCAGGAGAGCGGACGCACTCGCGCTTTGCAGTTGATGGAGGAGATTAAAGGGTGTATAGTGTCGCTCCTTTTTTAGAGTGCGCCTCTTGGCGCAATATAGAAAACACCCTGAAAATGGGCGTTTTTCCTCATTGTTGGGCGATTAAAGCGCCCCTATGCTGGCAGGCTTCCGTACTGGAGTCTATGGCGAGGCTGATTCTTTGCGATGATAGCGCGGATTGCGGAGAGGCTTATCATCATCCCGACCTGACCGTTGTAGGGGATTTCGATAAGGCGGGCAATATCGAAGACTGCCGCGATATGGCTCATGAGTTGTCTATGAAGCCGGTGCGCGCGCCACGCCGCCTTGGCGTTATACTGGCGGCGGATAAGCTGTTGGTTCACGCGGCTAACAGTTTGCTGAAGATAGCCGAGGAGCCGCCGTCTCACGCAGTTCTTCTTTTTATTATGGAAAGCGACGGCTTTTTGCCGACGCTGAAAAGCCGCTCTAATTATGTGGTTCTTTCGGAGATTAGCGGACATCTTGACGGGCGACCGCAGGTCGCCCCTAAGGGTGAGACGGGGTGGCTGTCCTGGTTGGAGAAAGCGGCGGCCTCTAAGGATGAAGTTGATTTACCGGTCATGTTATCGTCATGGAATGAAAATCCGGCTGAAAACCCTGAATTTGCCATAAAATTAGAAAAATTGAGGCTCCTGATCTCGCAGAAGAAAATTTCTCAGAATATGGCTTGCGACCTTTTGATTTTAACACTAAAGGAGGATATTCCTTTTGAGCGTATATTTAGCGGTGTTTGGTAAGCCGCGTTATCTTGGGTTTGTGAATATTGACGAGTCGGCGAAAGGCAGTAGCAAATGGATAGTCATAAAAACTCTCAGAGGGCTCGAGATGGGGTTTTTGGGCGGCCCCCTTTCCCCGGAGCAGGAGGCTACGTACAGAGCCGCGTCTTTGAGCGACATGAGCGATGAGCACGCCAAAGGGCCCGAGCCGATGTTGCAGGAGGTTGAATTTGTGCAGACCGCGGACGATGAAAACCTCAAAGAATACGGCGAGCTTCGTTCGGACGAAGACGGCGTTCTCGTCCGTTCCCGTCAGATTTTGAGTGAACATAAACTCAATATGAAACTTGTGGATGTCGAGTACACTATGAACCGTAAAAAGCTGTTTTTTTATTTTACGGCGGAGCAGCGCATCGACTTTCGCGCCTATGTGCGCGATTTGGCCCGCGAGTTTCGTATACGCATAGAAATGCGCCAGATAGGGGTGCGGGACGAGTCTAAAACCGTCTGCGGAATATCGCCCTGCGGACGCCCATGCTGTTGCAGTCAGTGGTTGCACGGCTTCACTCCGATAAATATACGCATGGTCAAGGAACAAAATCTTGTGCTCAACCCCACCAAAATATCGGGGATATGCGGCAGGCTTATGTGCTGTATGGCTTATGAGTATCCTACGTACAACACTCTTTGGAAGTCCTTGCCGAGTCCGGGCTCCAAGCTCAAGACCCCGCAGGGAAACTACGTTCTTGAGGGTGTGAACCTGAAAAACGAATCCGTGAGGATTCGCCCGCCGGAGGGGCCGGGAATGGACGTTATGATATCGGAGTTCGCGGACTTCAAAGACGCCATCACGCGCGGAGAGCAGTGGAAAGAGGAGCCTGTTGCCGCGCCAAAGCAGCCTTCGCCGCCGCGCACTCCAATCTCCGCCCGTTTACCGCTACGCGACGTAAAACTCAAGCCGGAAAAAATATCGCTTGAGGAGCACATAGCCAACAGGATAAGCAAAGAGTCGACGGCAGAACCATCCGGCGCGAAAGGCGCTTCGGCCAAAAGCGCCGCCGCCGTTCCTCCGGCAAAGCGCGGAAAAAAACGCGACGCCTCCTCCGACGAAGCCAAACACGCGCGGGTGAAACCGACGCCGGATCGCGCCCCCGTCGTTCACAAAGCAAGCGTTCAGCACGGAGACCTTATAGATTTAGAGGATTCTATGGCCGCGCCGCAGGGAAAAGTCGTCAAGCACAAATCCGGGCGACGCCGCTCTTATCCCAAGACCAACAAAACAGAGTAGGAGTTCGCCAATGGCCTTTTTCGATAAGATAAAAAAGAGTCTGAACGAAAGTCTCAAGGGCGTCAAAGAACTATGGAGCGGGGGCATAGCCGCGCTATTCACGGATGGCTCGTTTGACGAGTGTTTCTGGGAGAAGCTCGAGGAGATGCTTATATCGGGTGATGTCGGCGTTGACCTTTCGGAAGAGATCGTCAAAGAGCTCAAAACGAGGGCTAAAGAAGAGGGAATAACCACGAAACGTGACCTCAAATCCGTGTTTGTGTCGATGATTTCGGAGCGCCTGTCGTCCGTAGAGGGTATGGGACGCCCCTTTGAAATAACCTCGCCTCCGCTCGTTCTTCTGATGATAGGCGTCAACGGCAGCGGCAAGACCACGTCGTCCGGTAAGCTGGCGTCGCAGTTTTTGGCTCAGGGCAAAAAAGTGGTCATGGCCGCCGCGGACACGTTCAGAGCCGCGGCCACGGAGCAGTTGCAGCTGTGGGGCGAGCGCGTAGGCGTTAGGGTGGTGGCGCAAAAGCAGGGGAGCGACCCCGCAGCCGTGGCGTTTGACGCGTGGCAGGCCGCCAAGGCGTCTTTTGCAGATCTGCTGATTATCGACACGGCCGGACGGTTGCACGCCAAGCACAACCTTATGGAAGAACTGCGGAAAATCTACAGAGTGATAGAGCGCGAGGCGGGAGCGGAGCGTATTCAGGTGGTGTTGGTGTTGGACGCCGTCATGGGGCAGAACGGCCTCACTCAGGCGGAGACGTTTGGCGGTATTTTGCCTCTGTCCGCCGTCATTTTGGCAAAGTACGACAACACCGCCAAGGGCGGGATCGTCCTCAGGATAGCCTCGGAATTGAAGGTTCCGATACGCTATATAGGGCTTGGGGAGAGCGCCGAGGACCTCAGTCCGTTTGACCCGGCTGTTTTCGCGGCCGCGCTTTTGGATTTAGGAGGAGACGAAGAATGACCTCTCAAAAAGAAGCCGCGCTCAAATCTCTCACGCCGCAGTCGAGCCTGACTCTGTTGTTGCGTACGCTTTATCAGATGATGATGGATTATTGCGTGGTTTTGCCCTCGGACGACCGCAACCCCGAAAACCTGATTATGTTCAATAAAGACCAGCTTGTGACGCTTATAGAGCGCGATAGCGTGGATTCTTTGGTCGCCGATATTCCGCGCATGATCAAAGAAGGCATCTTCAGGCCGGGCGCGATGCCTGAGCCTGATATTGCACAGCGGGATTTGCCAGTTTTGTTTGTGGAGGAGGGCGGGGGCGTTCTTACCACCCTGAAAGAGGCGCGGTCGCTTTGCGCCCCGAAATTTCCGGTTTGGTGGGAAGCGCCCATTCCGTTTGTACTTCACAAAAGCGGCAAACTTTATTCAAATAGTTTCGCCAAGGCTTTGCTTGGGGATGACGAAAGGCGTTTATCGCGGTCTTTTCCTGGTGGCGCGAAAGAAGAATTTCTCGTGGAGCTGAAAAACGAGAAAGATAACAGTTCTTTTGTGTTTCGCCGCTTGGAGGACGATGTTTTTATGGTGGAGAAGTGCGACGCGGAGGAGGCTAATGACATAGTCTGGTGGGCGGCTACGGGGCGCGCCTGGATAGTGTCTTTGGCCGAGGAGGGGCGCGTTTGTCACCGGTTCGAGAGACGCGAAATCGAAACTCTCTCGGCGGAGGAACTCGGGGCTCTCAACTCCGATAATTTCCTTTTCCCCTGCGACTGGGACGGCGAGCGTCTGGGCTATCTTTGCGTAGAAAACAAAAAGCCCCAGCCCCCCCAAAAAGCGCAAAGCGCTTCCGTTCAAAAAGAAGTGCGAAAAGCGACGAAAGAAGCGCAGGAAGCCCAGAAGGAAAAAGGACGCGCGTCGCCGTCAAAAACGCTGAAAAGGGCGACGCCTAAGAAAAAGGGCGCTTCGCTCAAGGACTCCAAAGAGAACGAGACTTTAAGGATACTTGGGCCGCAGGCTATGGGGCTTTTGGCGCCGGGGCAGGTGTCAGGAGATTCCGACAAAAATGAGTGAACCGGGCGTGAAGCTGATAACCGGAGTGTTATACCCGGACGAGGAAGGCTTCGACTGGTTTGGATGGGTCGTGGGCGAGCTTGAGGTTTTGTGGGGAAAGCCTGAGATAATAAGCGACTCCGCGCCCTTCGACCGCACGGACTACTATCGCGATATAGCCCCCGCTCTTTTGCGCCGTTTTATCTGTTTTGGCGGTATGAGGGGCGCGGGAGACCTCGCGGCCTGGAAGAAAGAGGCCATAGCGGTAGAGGCCAAAAGCAGAAGCCCTCGAATCGTCAATATCGACCCGGGCTACGTCGACGGCGCGCGCCTCGTGCTCGCCTCGACAAAAGACCACGCGCACCGCATATATCTGCGGGGTGGGATTTTTGCCGAGGTGACTATGAGGTATAGAAATAAAAAATGGACGCCTTTCGACTACACCTTCCCAGACTTCGCGAGCGGAGTTTACGACCAATTTCTAACTGCCGCGAGGATGCTTTGGGTGAGGGAGCATACTACGAATGATTAAGATATTTTCTCGCTGTCCCATTTCAAAAGCGGCCTGACGACGCCTTGGAACGGGCCGCGATAGAGGCCCCTTGTGGGCGTGTTTTCCATGTTGTCTAAGACCATGAAGCTCAGCGCGTTCGGGACGTAAAAGTGTGATACCGCCTGAGTCATGGTGGTCATTTCAAGCCCTATCGCGTACATCCCGTCGTTCAAAAAATTCCCCGGTATGACGCAGGACGCCAAGTAGACGCCCCTGCTTGTCTTTTTTGTCCCGTCGCCGTCAAACGGCGCGTCCTTGGATAACAGAACACGCTCGCCCGTGGAGTTGGTCAGAAAAATTCCGGGGGTGAGAGAGGCGTTTTCTTGTTTTACCCTGTATTTTATGCTGATTCTGATGGGCTCTGTTATGGCGAAGTCGATAGCCCTCTGCCCGGATTCTTTTTTGATATTCACCTCTATCAACTCCGCCTCGTCATCTCCGTGAAAGCCGGGGGGGAACGAGGCGGAGGATCCGGACTCGCCTCCGCCGCCCGCATAGCGGGCGACTATGGAAGAAATATCGCCGACCGAAGAAACTGAGCCTTGCTCAAGCAGGAGGCCGCGCCCGCAAAACGACGCCACGGCGGACATGTTGTGGCTCACGAACAGAACCGTGCGCCCCTCTTTGTGGTTGACCTCGTCCATCTTGCCTATACATTTTTTTTGAAACTCGGCGTCCCCTACGGCCAGAACCTCGTCGACTATCAGGATTTCCGTATTCAAAAACGCGGCCACGGCAAACGCTAAGCGCACCGTCATGCCGCTCGAGTAATATTTTATCGGCATATCCAAAAACTGCTCGACGCCGGAAAACTCGACTATAGCGTCGAAGTTTCGCTTTATCTCAGCGCGCCTCATCCCCAGAATCGCGCCGTTCAGGAAGATATTTTCGCGGCCTGATAATTCGTAGTGAAAGCCTGTCCCCACCTCGAGCAGGCTCGAAACGCGTCCCTTTATCGAAACGCGTCCCGTCGTGGGTTCCGTTATGCGCGACAATACCTTCAGCAGAGTGGATTTACCCGCGCCGTTATGCCCTATTACGCCTAATTTTTCCCCCTGAGCGACCGAGAAATTCACGTCGCGCAGAGCCCAGAACTCGTTTTTTGAGGCGGGGGCGCTCGATGGGCGCGCGGCGAACGGATGCGCTATTTTTTCGCCTACGCGTTTTGCGTACATCGTCAGGGAGTCGCGCAACGAGACGTAAGCCAGCGTGTTTTTTTTGGTCAGGTTATATTTCTTGCCGAGGCCCTCGACCTTTATAACCGTGTTTGACATGAAGTTATTGTCCCCCGCCTCATATAAAGTCGGCGAAAAACCGCTCCGTTCGACGGAAGAACTTCGCGCCGCTCCAGAACAAAGCCGCTGACATAACGACGGAGGCGGCGAGCCCCGGAAGATAGAGCGGGCTTCCCTCCCCCTGAATGCACCAGCGAAAGCCGTCTATGACGCCCACCATCGGGTTCAGGCTGTACAAAAGCCGCCACCGCTCCGGTATTACGGAGCTTGAAAAGCCGACGGGCGAGACGTAAAGCCCAAACTGAACCATAAACGGCACGATATGGTGAAAATCTCTGTATTTCACGACTAACGCCGATATCCAAAACCCTATGCCAGCCGCCGATATTGTCGCCAAAAGGAAAAACATGGGCATGAAAAATATATAGCCTGACGGGAGAAACCCATACCACAGCATCAAAAACGCCAAGAGCGCGAAGGATATGAGAAAGTCCACGGCGCTCACTATGACCGTGCTGGCGGGCATTATTATCCTCGGGAAATACACTTTGGTTATCATAGCGCTTCGGGAGATGATAGACCCCGAGCTTTCCTGTAGCGCGTTTGAGAAATACTGCCAGGGCAACATCGCGGAGAACACGAGGACGGGGTAGGGGACGCCCTCGCTCGGGAACTTCGCCAAGCGGCCAAAAATGACTGTGAACACTAGCATGGCGCAGAACGGCCTGAGCACGCTCCAGGCGATGCCCAAAACGGTCTGCTTATAACGCGCCAAAATGTCGCGCCAGGCCAGAAAGAAAAACAGCTCGCGGTATCTGATAAGCTCAATAAGAAAAGCCGAAGCGGTCTTGTTCGGCTCTATTATCATGTCGTAATAGCCGTCCCCGTCCGAGCCTTTCAGGGCTTTCAGGACGGCGATTTTCAGCTTTAATATGAAAGACTCGTCAGAAAGATTCATAAGCAGTCATTCACGCGCCCTTTTTGTCAGAAAATGTTAAGAAGCGCGGCGCGTCTCCCTCATATACAGTATGCCCCAATCTTGCCAAAACTTCAAGAAAAACAAAATCTACAGGCGTCCGAGAGGGGGCATTTGATGTGAGGTGTATACTCGAAAGACTCTACCGACAACTTACACGAAAAAAGGATGGATGAATTGAATGGCTGAAATAACGTCGCTGAGTCTCGGCAAAACAATAGAGAAAAAATTGAAGTCCGTGGGGATACACAGGGAG
>BNVG01000018.1 GCA_025997935.1 Synergistales bacterium
TAGGCCATCCAAGCGCCCACGTCCTCGCCCGCGCCGGGGATTATGCCTATGATAACGCCTATAATGCCGGAGCGTATCGTGGCCGGAAGGAGCTTTTTGAAGAACATCCCAAGCGGCGGGATGATACGTCCGATCTTGCCCTCTATTTTATAAGGCACAGTCTCCTGCAACACGCCTATGACCTCGGATATGCCAAAAATTCCTATAAGCGTCGCTATCAGAGGAACGCCGCCCTTGAGCTGGAGCGAGCCGAACGTGAAGCGCGGGTAGGCGTATATAGCCTCCATACCCACCGTTGACATTGCGAAGCCGATAAAGCCGACGATCCAGCCCTTTATCGGGTCTTTGTCCGTGCTGAGAGATCCGCAGATCATGATACCGAAGAGGGCGAGCAAAAACATCTCCCAGTGGCCGAACTTCATGGCTATGAGATAAAGCACGGGCGTCAATAACAACATGACGAGAATACTGAACACAGTCCCGATAAAGGACGCTATAAAGCCCGTCCCTATGGCTATTCCGCCCTTGCCCTGCTTGGCTAACTGAAAGCCGTCAAGCGCGGTGGCGGCGGCGGCAGGAGTGCCTGGGGATGTTTATCATAATAGCGGAGCAAAGCCCGCCGGACGTGGCGCCGACGTAGACGCTCAGCAAAAACGCCACGGCCCGCTCTAAGGGCATTCCGTAAGACACGTTAATCAGAAGCGCCAGAGCCATTGTAGCTGTCAGGCCGGGTATGACGCCGACCAAAAGCCCGGAGAGGGAACCTCCGAAGATAAGCGCGATAATCCACGGGTCGCTCAGCATAGAGTTGAACATCCCGAAGATATGGCTAAAGTATTCCATTCAGCTTTTCCTCCTTACGGCATGGGGATTCTGAAAAGATGGACAAAAGCCAGCTGAACCAAGACGGGCGCAACCACGGCTACAGGAATTATCAAATACCACTTGCCGGCCTTGAGGAATAAAAACGTAAATATAAGGTATCCTATACTCAGATAAACAAATTCTATTTTTCCCAAAAGCGCCACATAGGCGAGAATCAGAAGAAAAACCGTAAAGCCTTTTTTGAAAACGGGCGAACTCAAACTTTTTTTGAGATTATCGGACGTCAAAATACGCTTGGCGTCCGCAAAGCCGCCGCGCCGCGACGACCTGTATATGAGAAAAAGCCCGAAAAATACAAACAGCACACCCAAAATCAGGGGGAAGAACCCCGGCGAAATTAAAAACGTCTGATAAACTCGCATTCGTAAAGCCTCAACGGAGAATGACACGCCCAGAATTATCAATAAAATCGCCGTGATAAAATCCGCTCCGGCCAATTTTTGAGTTTTAGGCAAGAAAAATTCCTCCCTTCACAGATTATGTAGGGGCGACCGCCCTCGGTCGCCCGTGTCATAAAAACCATCGCCCGTGTCTAAATCTAAAAACCGTTGCCCGTGTCATAAAAATGGTCGCCCGTGTTTGTAAAAACGGGCGACCGGGGGCGGTCGCCCCTACGAAAGATATATTACAGGTCTATTTGTAGCCGTATTTCGCCTTTTCCTTGTTCCAGTCCCAGGCCTCGGGGCGCGGGATGTTGAACTTCTCGGGGGACTCGGGCGCAAGCCCGGCGTCGAACATGACCCACGCGTAGGCGGCGTATTGATAATCGAGAACCTTGTCGGCCTCTTCGCCGTGGCGTCCGATAACCTGATAGCCCATTTGTTCAGCAAACGTCTTCATTTCGGGCTGCTCACAAGCCCAGACAAAAGCCTCGGTCAGCTTGTCGACGATGGCCTTCGGCGCGTCGCGCGGAATCATGACGGGCCAGGTCTCGGCCAAGTCGGGAACGGCCTTGTACTGCGCGCCGAAGTCGGTGATGGCGGGGAGGGTGAGGGTGTCAGAGAGCTTCAAAGCCTCGCGGCGGTTGAGGAGGAGAACCTTCAGCTTGCCGGACTTGACGTAGTCTATCCCCGCCGAGAAGGATATAGAGCCTATTTCGATTTCACCGGCCAGAACCGCCACACAGGTAGCGCCGTCGCCGCCTGAGGTGACGTAATTTATCTTCGTCTTGACGCCCGCCGCCGCCGCGAAAGCCTCGACGAAAGCGTGAATCCCCGCGCCCATAGAGGAGATGCCGACGTTGGCCTTGCCGTCGTTGAGGGCCTTTATGGCGTCGTCGACGGTGTTGATGCCGGACTTCTCAGGGTTTACGACGAGAGCCGCCGGCCCCTGAATGTGATGGAATCCCCACCAGTTCCACGGAATACCCTGCTTGGACGTGTCGGTGATGAGGAATCCGCCAAAGCAGCCGGAGCCAGTCGCGAAGAGGGCGTAGCCGTCGTGAGCGAGCCCCTGAACCTGCTCCGCCGCGACGGCGCTCGCCGCGCCCGGCACGTTGACGACGTTGATGGTCTCGCCTATCTTCTTCTCCATCAGAGCTATCAACGGACGAACCGCCGTATCCGTACCGCCGCCCGCGCCAAAGCCGACGTACACCGTAGGCGCGCCCTTAGTCCAAACCTTGTCCGCCGCAAAAGCCGAACCCGCCGCCGCGACCAACGCCACCAACAATACCGCTACCGCCAAAACTTTCTTACTCATTGCACTTCCTCCTTTAAGATAAAATATGGAACATAAAACAAAACCTAAAAACCACCTCGTAGGGGCGACCTTTGGTCGCCCGTTTTTTACGGTTCGCCCGTTTTTTACGGTTCACCCATTTTTTACAGACACGGGCGAACACAGTTCGCCCCTACGAAGAATAGGGTGTTTTTATTTTTTCTTCAGCGATATGCCGTTCAGTTTCTCGTAGAACATCCCGAGCGCGCCGTGGTCGAGGGCTTCGTGACCGTCGGCGGCCAAGTTCTGCATCATCTCCATCACCTGAGCCACGAGGGGCATGGAGAGGTGCAGAGCGCGTCCCGTCTCCTGTACGTTGCCAAGGTCTTTAATGTGGAGGTTTATGCGGAAGCCGGGGTTGTAGCGGGCCTCGAACATGCGCGGCGCTTTATCCTCAAGACACTGGCTCCCCGCAAGTCCGCCCCTTATCGCTCCGAACACCTTCTCGGGGTCGACTCCGGCCTTCTCGGCCAAGCTCATGCCCTCCGCGACGGCGGCGATATTTATGCCGACTATCGTCTGGTTGACCAATTTAGCTATCTGCCCCGCGCCTATCCCCGCGACGTAGTTGCTCTTGCCCATCAGGTCGAGGATGTCTTTTACCTTGTTGTACACGTCCTCCTTGCCGCCTACCATAATGGCCAGCGTGCCCTTCTCGGCCTTCTCCTGTCCGCCGCTGACGGGGGCGTCCAGCATATCCGCGCCCTTGGCCTCCAAAAGGCCGCAAAGCTCGCGGCTGACCAACGGGGCTATAGAGCTCATATCCACGACTATTTGCCCCTTCTTGGCAACCGACAAAATCCCGTCCTTGCCGCTCACCACCTCGCGGACGTGAGGCGAGTTCGGCAGCATGGTGATGACTATGTCGGACGCGCTCGCGACGGCCGCGGGGCTTGCCGCTTTCTCCGCTCCGTCCTTCACAAGCTCGTCGACAGCCGAGGCCGCGACGTCAAACACCACCAAAGACTTTCCGGCCTTCAAAAGGTTCTTCGCCATCGGTTTTCCCATGATGCCCAAACCTACAAATCCAATTTTGCCCATAATAATTCCCCCTGTTATCTAAAAATCAAAATTAAATCCCTGCTCGTAGGGGCGACCGCCCCGGTCGCCCGTTTTTATTGTGCGCCCGTTTCGTTATATGCACGGGCGACCGATAACTGTGTCGGGACGCAAATCAACCGCGTCGGCCCGTTCGTTATATACACGGGCGACCGAGGGCGGTCGCCCCTACGAATTTATCTACAAAAGCCCTAAAGCCGCTTTAGCTATCGCGTCCGGCGTCAGGCCGTAATGCTCTAATAGCTGCTCGTACTCGTGCGCGGACTGCCCGTATCTGTCGGCGAAGCCTATGCGTTCCGTCGGAAGCGGGGCGCGAGAGAGAACTCTCGCTATTGCCGCGCCGAGGCCGCCGATAACGCTGTGCTCCTCTACCGTGACGAGCGCGCGAACCGAACCCAGCGCCGCGCGGACGGCCTTTTCATCTAATGGCTTTATCGTGCTGAAGTTCACGACGCTCGCGCTTTTGCCGCTCTTTGCCAAAATCTCGCGCGCCTTCAGCCCCATATCGGCGGTCACTCCGTTTACGCATATAGCCACATCTTTGCCCTCCGCCAAGACAAGAGGCTTACCCACCTCAAACGGCGTGGATTCCTCCGTGACAAGCGGCGTGTCGTTGCGGTTGAGGCGTATATAGACGGGGCCGTTTATGGCGAGAGCCGCCTTCACAACCTTGGGAACCTCCGTCGCGTCCACGGGCGCAAAGACGGTCATATTGGGCAGTACGCTCATAAGCGCCAAGTCCTCGAAGCACTGGTGCGTAGCGCCGTCGCCAAAGTCGGAAAGCCCTACGCTCGAGCCGACAATCTTCACGTTGAGCTTGGGTAGGCAGACGCCCTGACGAATCTGCTCGTAAGGACGCCCGGTCGCGAATATGGCGAAGGTGTGCACAAACGGTATCTTGCCGCAAAGGGCAAGCCCCGCCGCCGCGCTGACCATGTTGGCCTCGCCTATACCCATTTCGATATACTGATCGGGCAGATTGCTTTGAATCTGTACGGACTGAGTGGAAGCGCAGAGGTCGGCGTCTAAAGCCACGATGTTTTTGTTTGCTTTGGCCGCCTCTAAGAGGGCTGTACCATAAGCTATACGCGGGTTTTTCTCTATTGTTTTCTCTGTCATAATAGCGCGGCCTCCTTCTAAAGAGCCATGACTGACGCTATGGCTTTTTCTCGGGTCTCCGGCGTCAGAAGGTTGTTGTGATAAGCGTGGGAGTTCTCGGCGAAAGTCACGCCCTTGCCCTTGACTGTGTAGGCTATTATGGCCGTGGGCGCGCCTTTTACATCCGTGGCTTTATCCAGTGTCTCCGCTATGTCGGTCAGGTCATGGCCGTCTATCTCGAAGGTCTTCCATCCAAACGCCGCGAAGCGACCGGGGATGTTTTGTATAGAATAGCGATCGCGGGTTTTCCCCATCGCCTGAATGCCGTTTGCGTCAACGATAACCGTGAGATTGTCGAGTGAGTAGACGTTAGAAGTCATAGTGGCCTCCCATATCTGCCCCTCGGCCAGCTCTCCGTCCCCAACTATGACGTAGACGTGATAATCGCGCTTGTCGAGCTTGCCCGCTATGGCCATGCCGACGCCCATAGAGAACCCCTGTCCAAGAGAACCTGTGTTAGCCTCGATGCCGGGCGTCTCACGCTCCGGGTGTCCCTGCAAAACGCTGCCGAAACTTTTTGTGGTGGCTAATATGTCCTTGCTAAAATACCCAGACTCGGCAAGCGCCGCGTACTGAGCCAAGACGGAGTGCCCTTTGCTCATAATAAAGCGGTCGCGGTTCGGGTCGTCCGGCGATTTGGACGAATGCTTCATCTTATAAAAATAAAGCGCCGCCACAATATCCGCGCACGACATAGAGCCGCCTAAATGTCCCCTATGGTCTATTCCAAGCGCCTCTATTATCCCAAGGCGAACAGAACGCGCCTTTTCCTTGAGGGCTTTCAATGTTGTCTCGTCTATCTTGCCCAATTCTCAAAAACCTCCATTCGAAAATATAAAATTCTGAAATGATTTTTATACACAATTTTTAATGAGCGTCCAAGAGCGCGGATATGGCTTTTTGCGTCTCTTTGACGTGTTCTGACATGACAAGTTCCGCTTGTCTCGCGTCTCGCTCCTGAAACGCTTTTATTATTTGTTGATGATATTTCATGGCTCGCTTTCGCCTTTCGGCATACGAGGCCGATAGGACTTGTTGCCTTAGGAGATGTTCTCTTACCAATTCAAAAGAATGAGAAAAAAGCGCGTTGCGCGTGGCCTGTGACAAAAGATAGTGAAAATTCATATCAAGCTCGGCGAAGATAGACGGATCTCTGTCGGATGATATGTTGACGATTTGATGTTCTACGCAGGAAATCAGTTTGTCTATTTCAGCATTGGTGATACGCTCCGCGGCCAAGGCGGCGCAATATGGCTCGTACGCGACGCGAAACTCCATTACGTGCAAGACGTCCTGAAGATTTTCGGGATCGAGCGCCGGGGGAGATTTGGCGACGTCAGAGGGATCATTGACAAATGTTCCCATGCCCGGGACAGTGTAGACCAGATTGTTGGCCTTTAGGAGGTTCAACGCTTCGCGCACAGTGGAGCGTCCGACATGGAACGCCCTCACAAGCTCGGCCTCGGTGTAAAGCTGTTCACCCGGAGTCCAGAACCCGGATCGAATTTTTTCTTTCAGGGCCTCGAACACGACGACGCTTCGGCTCTTTCGTTCCAGAGGAGTAAAGACGTTCTCGGTGCTTACCATAGTCATTAATAGGCATCCCCCAACGGAAACGCTTTCAGATTTGACATATATCTGATGTCGGACAACATATCATAAAGAATCTGTCTTTGTCAAGCGGTAATTTTTTGTTTCCTGCCAAACGTCGGAGCTATTGCGGTTTGTATGTCGCCTTGTTACAATAATACAGGCTTGAGAGACAATGCCTGTGGTGAAGCGAAAGGAATGGTCATAATTATGCCTTATGCGAGAACAGCGGAATTTGCGGACGAGCTTTATAAAGCCGAAATATCATGTAGCCCAATTGCGCCGCTGACGGAGACGGATCCCGGCATAACGCCCGAAAACGCCTACGCCGTGCAGCTCCACAACGTGAAGCGCAATATAGCCAAGCGCGTCATATCGGGCAAGAAGATAGGCCTGACGTCCAAGGGGATACAGACGCAGCTGGGCGTCGACACGCCGGACTACGGGCACTTGTTCAAGGACATGGAGCGCCCCGACGGGAAACTCCTGACGGGCGCGTTCATCGCGCCAAAGATAGAGGCCGAGATAGCTTACGTCCTGAAGGGCGACCTGAAGGGCGGCGGCGTTACGGTTGACGATGTGTTGAAGGCCACCGACTACGTCGTATGCTCATTTGAGATAGTCGACAGCCGCGTCAGGGACTGGAAGATAAAGCTCGCCGACACCATAGCGGACAACGCCTCGGCGGCGGCTTACGTCCTGGGCGCGAAGAAAGTCTCGCCCCTTTCCGTAGACCTCGCCGCCGTCTCCATGAAACTCTACAAAAACGGCGCGCTCGTAAACGAGGGCGTGGGCGCGGAGGTGATGGGCAACCCGTCGCTGTCCGTGGCGTGGCTCGCCAATAAGCTCTGGGAGTACGGCGTGGCCCTGAAAAAAGGGGAGGTCGTACTGTCCGGCGCGTTCGCCGCCGCGCCGCTCGCCGTGAAGGGCGATGTGTTCGAGGCGCGGTTTTCGGAGCTGGGGGATATAAGGGCGGAGTTTGTGTAGCGCTCGCGGCTGTCCTATCGTCACCTCACGTCCCCGTACATCAGGGCGATTTCCTCCGCGCTGACCCCCCGCCTGTATAACGCGCGCAGGCGCGCCATATCGAGCATCGTACGCAGGCGTCCGCGCGCGGCGAAGCGCCGAGCCGATGTGATTATGGGGGAGTTTATCCGTATCGGTGAGACGCGCGCGCGTTTCAGGCGCAGCGAAAACTCGTAATCCTCCATTATGGGCATGTCAGGAAAGCCGCCAGTGAGCCGGAAGAGCGGCGCGCGGATAAAAATTCCCTGGTCGCCGAAAACTATACCGCGCCGCGCCCTGAGGTTCGACATATACGCGCATAGAGTCATAAGGGGGTGCGGGTCGTCAAAGCGCAGTCTGAGACACCCCCACTCCGCGCCGCTCCTCACGGCGCGCTCGATGAGAAGAGGCGCGTCAGGCTCTATGACGCCGTCGGCGTGCAGAAAGAACAAAACGTCCCCCTCCGCTTCGTCAGCGCCGGCGTTGCACTGTTTGGCTCTGCCTTTTTGCGCGAAGACGACGCGGGCGTTCAGGAGGGGACGGCGCGACAGCGCGGCCTGCGCCAAAGACACAGTGTCGTCCGCGCTTCCTCCGTCGATAAGCAAAATTTGAGGCTCGCCGCGCAGTGTGGCGAGCCTCTCAGTTAGAGACAGGATATTTTTTTCTTCATTGTAGAGCGGAACGATTATGGAAATCACTCTTTTATCGCCCCGCCGCAGCTTGAACCCTGGCCCGCCGTGCAGGCGTAACAGTGCTGACCGAAGCGTATTTTGCGCGCGCCCGTCGCGGCGGACGGGCTGAAAATCGTCGCGCCCTCTATGGGCAGCCCAGCCGCCTGATTGAAGTCGCAGTCGTAAAGCGAGCCGTCCGGGCCTACCGATATTTGAGAGCGGCACATCATGCCGACTAAGGTGGCCGGATTGAAGGCGTTGTAGAGCTTTTCGAGATAGCTTTCCATATTTCCGCTTCGCTCTAAAAACTCGCCGAATCGCCCGAGCGGGTTGTTCGTGATGGTCAAAAGCCCGTTGAACACGACGCCTGAGTCGCGCTCCAGCGCCGCCCTATACTCTTTTTCTATCTGCGCCTGAGAGGGCGGCAAAAACGCGCCGCCGGGGTTGAACACGAGGTTCAGCGTAAGGCCGCCGCGCCCGTAACCCAAGGCGTTCAGCTTTTGCAGCGCGGCTATGGAGCGGCTGAACACGCCGTCCCCCCGCGTTTTGTCCGCGGCCTTCGTGTAATGAGGGAGAGACGCGCATACCTCGACGGCGCGCGAGGCGAAAAACTCCGGCAGGTCGTCGTAGCCCGGCTCTGTCAGGAGCGTGAGGTTGCTCCGCACGATAAGGCGCGCGCAAAGAGGGCGGGCCTCGCTAACGAGACGCCGAAACTCCGGATGCATCTCTGGAGAGCCGCCCGTTATGTCCGCAGTGGCAAACTCGCGCTCCCTCAGAAGCGACAGACAGGCGTCGACCGCGCCCCGCGTCATCATCTCGCGTTTTTCGGGCCCCGCGCTTAGGTGACAGTGTTTGCAGGACAGGTTGCAGAGGCGGCCGAGGTTTATCTGTAGCGTCTGTATGTCGCCTGTCTCCGTCAGCGACTTGTCGGCTATCGCTGAGGCGAACTGTGGGACGGACATCAGAGGGCCAGCTTTTTGACCACGTTCTTCATCTGGAGACCGTGAGCCAATGTCGCGCCCCCGCGTATTGCCGCCGCCACGTGCGTGGCCTCGGTCATCTGCTCCTCCGTGACGCCCTTGGACAGACAGTCCTGCGTGTAAGAGTCTATGCAGTAGGGGCACTGCACGGCCTCCGCCACGGCCAGAGCTATAATGGCCTTCTCGCGCGCCGTGAGCGCGCCCTCCGCGAACACCGCGCCGTAGTACGCCGTGAACTTCTCCCATAAAGCCGGAGCCTCTTCGCCCACCGAGCCGAACTTGCTCAGGTCTTTATCTTCATAATAAGTGGCCATTATTTTACCTCCTGTTGAATTTTCCCGCGTTTCGTGAAAAACAGCCCGACGATCAAAAACGCGCTCACTGCACAATTTAGCTGTGCAAAGGGCATACGCGGTTGTTTCAGGCCCTCGCGGATTATCGCCGCCGGAACGGAAGAAAGACGCGCCGCGCCAATCAGGGCGACGGCCAGACCCGCGCAGACTATCAGATTGATGACCGTTCCCTTGAGGCCGAAAAGCCCCCCGAGCCTCTTCCAAAAAAACAATATAAGCGCGAACGCCGCCCACAGGCCGAAGAAAACAAAGCCCGTATTGAGCATCATCTCGATATAAGTCACGCGAAAAACGGCCAAGGAGGCGAGCATCGCCCAGAGGGAGCCGTTATAGACGGCCCCCGCTACTCTGAATTTCCTGTCCATCATTCGGCTAAGCGGAAAATTACCGAGACCCTTGTGCCGTCCGGGGGCAGTACCTTGCTGTCGCCGTAAAACTCCACGACGTTGTTCTGCGTCGTGCCCGTCGGGTAGGAGGCGTTGCTGGTTATGCCTACGGCGCAGCTGTCAAGGCACAGTACACAGCCGGTGTTGGCCTTGTTGGCCGCCGGGAGGTTGCCGCCAAAGTGGTAGTCGTCAGGGCGCTCCTCGCTCGCCTTTATTATGTCGGTGAAGGGGTATTCGCGCTCCGCGCCCGCCCAGGTCACGAATACGTTGAGCTTGCTCCCGGCGGGCGTCGCGCCGCCCGTGGGGCCGGCTTTCATGTCGTCGAGCGTGACGTTGTTGCCGGGGGTAGCGCCTATCTTGAGAAGCGCGTCGTGGAAGGTCTTTTCGCTTGTCAGGCCGCGAAGCACGGATTTTTCGCCGTTAGAGCCGGTCAAATAAACCACGCCGTGACGCGTCGGGCTGTCGAAGTATTTGCCGTTGACCTCCGCCTGCATTATAATCTCATGCTTTTCCTGATTGATGACCAATGGCTCGTCCGCCGCCAAAGCCGCGCCGGAAAGGCCCAAAAGCAAAGCTACAACCGCAAAAACAAAAAATTTTTTCATAGATAATTCCTCCTTAGATATAATTTTCATAAAAAATACTTTCCCAAAACATCAAAGCCCACCGTAAAGACGGCCACGCCGGGGGCCAGAAAAACAAACGTATAAATCGTGTAAGGCCAAAAACCTATATCCGTCACGCCGTAAGCGAAGTTCTGCAGGTTGTAGGGGAAGACCGGCAAAAGTCGCGTTATGGCTAATAGAACCATGCCGCTTCGCTTCATGTCGTCGAAGAGCAGCTTTTTGAGGCGCGGGCTTCTCTCCAGCATGGGTTTCACGGCGTCCCGCAAAAAATACCGCCCCACGAGAAACGCCGCCGCCGCGCCGACCGTAGTGGCAAAGAGGCAAAGCGCCGTCCCGAGGAGCGGCCCGAACAACACCCCGGCGAATAGCGCGAACGTCACGCCCGGCAACGCCAAAACGACGCAAGAGGCAACTGTGACCAAAACGTAAAAAACAGCGGCTTTGAGCTCGTTTTCGGCGACCGTAGTCCGCAAAAAATCCAGCCCTCCCGAGGCGATGGTCTCCCCCCAGCCGAAACACCTGTTCAGCAGACATATAAACGCGGCCAAGACAAGCAGACAGGCCGGTTTGAAGTATTTAGAGCGCGTCATCGCAGAGACGCGATAAACCGCGACGTGCGGAAACGATTGCGCCAGACTCCGCTGTATATCTGAATTGGGGCAGGGTCAGCGAACAATATCTCAAGCGCGTGAAAACTACGCCGTCCCGCGCTCCTGAAGGAGTCAGCGCAGGAGAAACAATAAGTCAGCATGTCCGGCGCCGGGCTTTGCGCTACGCACCGCTCCAGTATGCCGCGGGAGGCTTTGGGGTTTGTGACAGCCAGCATACCGGCCTTTCCGCAGCACATAGCCCGCTTGCCCTGCGGAAACTCCAAAAACTCAATATGAGCGCGGCGCAGTACGCTCCGCACGGCCTCTTGAAGACTCGCGTCGCCGCGCGCCGGGCACGGGTCGTGCATAGAGAGAGCGGGTAAAACCAGATCCTGAGTCCTTATCCTGCCTTTGAGCCGGTCGAAATGCTCGTCCAGAACGCGCCATATCGGGACGACCTGAATGCCGGGAACGCAGGCAAGCGTGGCGGCGCAGTTTGGGCAGACGACTATGACGCGCTTGACCCCTGCTTCCCTGAAACGCCTCGTCAAAACGCGCGCCCGCTTTAAGAAGCTCTCGCCGCCCAGGGCTTGCGATGGCTTGGCGCAACAGCTCCCGAACAATCCAATGTCCGGGTAAATTTCACGCAGGAAATCATGAACGCGCGCGACAAGCTCAGGGCCGCGCCCGGCCATGCCGCACCCCGGAAAAAACACGCGCCCCCCAGAACCCGAAGCCGTCCGTTTGTCGAACAGGCGGGACGCGCTCAAAAACTGGTGAAGCCTGACGCCTAAAAGCCCCGCTTCGCGCTTAAAGTTCATTCGGCTGTTTTGCCTCGGGCGCTCGCGGCTTTACGCGCCTGGCGCTCATTGTAGACCTGACGCGCCAGAATGACGAGCACGGACAGCGCGAAGAGAATCAAAAGCCCGCTCACAAGCAGCCCCGCGCCCCCAGTGAGCATTCCGCCGACGTAAGAGTAGACGATAGTCGCCGGCAGCTGCCCCACGCCCGTGGCCACGAAAAACCCCCAAAAGCCCATAGAGGTAAGCCCCGCCGCGTAGCTCACGAAGTCAAACGATATAAAAGGCAGAAGGCGCGCTATTAAAATGCTCTGCGTCCCGTGGCGGTCGAAGAACTCGTCTATATGCTTGAGGCCGGCTTTGCTCGTGAGGCGCTCGGTCACGTCGCGCCCCAGAAGACGGGCGATATAAAAACACACCGCCGCCCCCGCCATCGCGCTCGTCCACGACAAAATAGCGCCCTGCCACCAGCCGAAAAGGTTGGCGTTTGCAAACGTTATAAGAAACGCCGGAAGCGGCGCGGCGACGGACTGAAAAATCATCAGCCCAAACGAAACGACCGCCGCCATTTCCCCGTACTGCGCCACGAACTCCCTCATCACGGTAAAGTCTCCCGTGGCGAACGGCGCGGCGATTTTCTTCAAAAAATCGGCGTATGGCGGAAACACGAAGTAAGCGGCTACAGCCGCGACTATAGCGACTATGACGACAGCCCTCGCCGCCGTCAAAACTTTTTTACTGGAATCATTGACTGGCATCGCACTCTCCCGTGTTCAAAAAGCCCAAGACAAATCAGGGCGACAAAACCCCCTGCACGGCAAAAGCGGAATGGACAGAGCCGAACTTCGGCTATACTTTTAAGGCCGACGGCAAAGGCTCTCTCCCCGCCGCGCAAAAAATGCACACCG
Organism: Synergistales bacterium; assembly: GCA_025997935.1. Classification (GTDB taxonomy): domain Bacteria; phylum Synergistota; class Synergistia; order Synergistales; family Aminobacteriaceae; genus BNVG01. The sequence goes on from BNVG01000018.1 coordinate 12,731, forward strand.
TGCATTCACGCGCTCACAGCGTCAGAAAAGAGCGTAAATCATGCCATACAGCCTCCTTTTGAAAGGTATATTCTGAGATTATGATATATGTATTATAGAGGTTCGGGCGGTAAAAAAGCAAGCGACCGGCGCGGATAGAAAGCGAAACATGATATAATCAGCGCAACATTACAGATGTAAAAATTACAAAAGTGATTTATATTTAATCTGTACTGAATTTATGTTTTGTATAGGGAGGGGATCAAGTATGAAAAAATTTGTTTGTACTATCTGTGGTTATGTGCATGAAGGAGACGAGCCGCCGGCAAACTGCCCGACTTGCAAGGCTCCGGCGTCGAAGTTCGAGGAGCAGAAAGCCGGGCTTGCCTGGGCCGACGAACATCGTATCGGCGTCGCCAAGGACGTCGACAAAGAGGTTCTCGATGGGCTTCGCGCCAACTTCACCGGAGAATGCACCGAGGTCGGTATGTACCTCGCCATGAGCCGTCAGGCCGACCGCGAGGGCTATCCTGAAATAGCCGAAGCCTACAAGCGCTACGCGTTTGAAGAGGCCGATCACGCCTCCAGATTTGCCGAGCTTCTCGGCGAGGTAGTCCACGCCGACACGAAGAAGAACCTCGAGCTCCGCATGGAGGCCGAACACGGCGCCACCGCCGGCAAGAAGAAATTAGCGACCCGCGCTAAAGAACTCGGCTACGACGCCATTCACGACACAGTTCATGAGATGTGCAAGGACGAGGCGCGTCACGGTTGCGGTTTCCAGGGTTTGCTGAAGCGTTATTTTTAAGAAAACCATTTTCCGAAAAAACCGGCAAAAGACGTTGAATACAGCGTCTTTTGCCGGTTTTGTTTATTATTTGCGTATTATTTATTAAACGCCAAAAACCACGACAGCGCGGCGAACGTCTTGCTGTCTTTTATTACGCCCGCGCCGAGCGAGGTTTCCTTTCCTGACAGGAGGGCGGGCAGTTCACTTATTGGGACGGCGACAGTTCTGACGTTCTCGTCGTCGTCCTGCGGCAACGGAGCGTCCTCTAAATCCCGCGCCAGAAAAATAGTCAGCGCCTCTGTGCAAAAGCCGGGGGAGGAGTAAATTTTCCCAATTTCAATCAAGGAGCCGGGCCTAAGCCCAAGCTCTTCGCGCGCCTCGCGCACGGCGGCGTCAGAAGGGCTTTCGCCCCGCTCTATAAGCCCCGCGCATATCTCAATTGTCTCCTCCATTATGGCGTAGCGAAACTGACGAACCAAGAGCAAGTTACCGCCTGACATAGCGAGAACGCCCACCGCGTCTTTGTGCTCGATAACCTCGCGTATAGATGTTCCGCCGCTTGGCAACCCGACTTTATCGACGCGCAGACTGAGTATACGCCCCTCGTAAACTCGCTCGCCGGAGATGAAGCTCTCGCGTCCCGATTCGCCCATTGCTTTGGCTTTACGGCAACGGACTGTTGTGGAATATCTCGTAGCCTTCGTTGAAGGCTTTGATGTTGAGATCCGCTATCTTGCCGGCCGGGAAGTGGTCGGCTATGGCCTTACGTAGAGAGTCGGACGACGCTATCTTTTCGAGGTCAAGAACTCGACCGACGCAACCCAGCGCCACCATGTTAGTAACTATTTCGTTTTTCAGAGTGTCCCGCGCCGTACGCACTATAGGCAGGGAGTATGTGCGAGCGTCTATTCTGCCTTGAAACTCCTCGACGCTACCGCGCCCGTAAGACGACGCGCTACCCGGTATGTCCGTCACGAAAAAGTCGTCGTAGACTATGCGTCCGCCCGGAAACGTGTCCGGGGCGTACTCGACGGCGGCCTGATTCAGGATAACCTGAAGATTGGGGGCTATAACTTTAGGATAGTCTATCGGTTCCCGCGAAATGACGACTTCGGCCTTGGACTTGCCGCCGCGCGCCTCGGGGCCGTAGGCCTGGGACTGCACAACGTAAAGCCCGGTCTCGTAAAGGGTTATGGCTTGCCCAATGATTTCTGTGGCCAAAATGACTCCCTGGCCGCCCGAACCGGCCAAGCGAATTTCAAATCTTTCTCCGGCCATTGTCCCTACCCCCTCTTAGCCTTTTCGATAACTTTGCCGTACTGCTCGGTGTACTCCGGCATTTTCTTGTCCACAAACTCGCCGACGAGGATCTTCCCGGCCAGTTCTTCGCTCGTCATGGTCTTGGCCTTCGTCAGGGGCACGGACGCTTCTTTGAAGAAGTTGTAGTTGTCGAGAGGTAATTTGCGGTTGTTTTTACGGCCAAACTGTGTGTGGCAGTGGGTGATTATCTCGACGACGGAGAAGCCCTTGTTTTTAATCCCGTTCACTATGAAGCTCTCGGCCTGTTTCGGGTTGGCTATGGTCGTCCGCGCCACATAAGACGCGCCCGCGCCCTCGGCCAGCTTACATATATCGAACGCGGGGTCTACCACGCCCCAGGGCGCGGTCGTGGCCCAAGCCCCTACGGGAGTGGTCGGACTGGCCTGTCCGCCGGTCATGCCGTAGATATTGTTGTTCATGACTATGGCCGTTATGTCGATGTTGCGGCGGCAGGCGTGGATAAAGTGGTTGCCACCTATGGCGGAGCAGTCTCCGTCGCCCATCACGTCAATGACCGTCAATTCCGGGTTGAATAGCTTTATGCCCGTGGAAAAGGCGAGGGAGCGTCCGTGCGTAGAGTGGAGCGTATTTGCGTTTATATATCCCGCCATGCGGCTGGAGCAACCTATACCGGACGCCAGCACGGTGTTGGCTTTCTCCTTTTTGAGCGCGACGAGCGCGCGTATGATAGAGTGCATAATTACCCCGTGTCCACATCCCGGACACCAGATATGCGGCATAAACCGCGTCCGAAGCCAACTCAGAACCTCAGTATTCGGCATCTAAGCCACCTCCTCTATGATTTTGCCAATCTCTTGCGGCTTGAAAAGCTCTCCGTTCACGAGGTTGATCCCCCGAACTTCACTTCTGCCCCTGATGATTCTCTCCACCTCGAGAACCATCTGCCCGCAGTTCAGCTCAGGCACGAGAATCACTTTCGCGCCGAGCGCCGCCTTTGCCAGTTCTTCGCCGGGGAAGGGCCAGAGCGTTATGGGGCGGAAGAACCCAGCCGGTATGCCCTTTTTGCGGGCGTCACGCACGGCGCGGAGGGCGGAGCGTCCGACGCTTCCGTAGGCCACCACGATGATGTCAGCCCCGGACATGGACTCGGACTCATACTCCACTATTTCACTGCGCGCTCTGTCGACCTTGTTCATCAGGCGTAGCATTTTCTTTTCGATTTCGGGAGGGTTGTTTGTGGGGAAGCCCCAGTCGTTTGTGGTGAGTCCCGTCACGTGCCAGGAGTAGCCGTCGCCGAACGACGCCATTGGCGGCACGCCGGTGCGCGGGTCGGCCTCGTAAGGCGTGAATTTATCATGCGCCATAGTCGGGCGGACGCGGTCTATTATCTCGACGGAAGCGGGGTCTTTCTTGATGATTTTCTCTCTCATGTGTCCGACGACTTCGTCAGACAGAATCAAAACGGGCTGACGGAAACGCTCCGCCATATTGAAGGCCTTTATGGCGAGGTCATAGCACTCCTGCACGGAAGAAGGAGAATAGCAGATAGTGGCGTGGTCGCCGTGAGTTCCCCATCTCGCCTGCATGACGTCCTGCTGCGCGGTCTTTGTGGGGAGTCCCGTCGAGGGGCCTCCGCGCATGACGTTCACCACCACGATGGGAACCTCGGCGATATACGCGAGCCCCAGGTTTTCCTGCTTCAGGGAAAAGCCCGGGCCGGACGTGGCCGTCAGAGACTTCGCGCCGGCTATGGAAGCGCCGATAATGGAGGCTATACCGGCTATCTCGTCCTCCATCTGGATGAACTTTCCGCCCTTTTTTGGCAGTTCCTCCGCCATTACCTCCGCTATTTCCGTCGAAGGCGTGATCGGATACCCGCCGTAGAAGTTACAGCCGGCCAGAAGAGCCCCGTGCGCCAGAGCAGTATTCCCCTGCCAAAACGCCACGTTAGACGCGTCAGCCATTCTTCTCAACCTCCTTCAGCTCTGTGACCGTGATGGCCAAATCAGGGCATATATTCTCACATTGTCTGCATCCGATACAGTCTCCTCCGCGCGCGGCTTCGGACTTCATGCGAGCGCTTATTTCCAGAACGGACTTAGGGCAAATCCCCACACAAAGACCGCACCCTTTACACCATGCGCCGTTGACGTCAATCTTGAATTTCGCCACTGTGACAGCACGCCCCTTTCGTGTTTTTATTATTCACATATTATTAAATTAATATAAATATTGTAATCAGCGTTTTGCGGTATTTATCTGTTTTTGTTCCAAGAGGCTATTTTGCCGACGTCGGACAGGGTGCGTTGCACGAAAAGTTCGGTGGAAATGCTCAGGTCTATTATTTGCATTTTGGTGACCTTGTACCCCATTTTGTCTATCTGGAGCGAAACGGACGGACGCATAAGGTCTTTGTCGCGCGCGCCAACGACAATGCCCATACTGCCGTCTGAAAGCTCCACCACAGTGCCGGGAGGGTAGAGGCCGATGGATAAAAGTAGCGTCCGAACGACAGTCGGGTCGAAGTGCGCCCCCATGCTCCCGACCATGATAGAGACCGCCGCCCGGCTGGCCATAGGCTCTTTGTACACCCTGCGGGCTGTGAGCGCGTCAAAAACATCCGCTACGGCCGCTATCCTGCCCGCCATGGGTATATTATCGCCACTCAACCCTTCGGGGTAGCCGCCCCCGCCGAAACGCTCATGGTGGCCGCAGATCACGGCCAAAATATCGGGATCTGTGATGCCGTTCTGGATGGCTATTTGCTTGCCAAACCCCGGGTGCTGCTTCATTATCTCAAATTCGTCGTCTGTGAGTTTGCCGGGCTTGTTGAGCACGTTCTGCGGGACGAGGGCCTTGCCCAAGTCGTGCAGAATGCCGCCCACGGAGAGTTGTTCGGCTATCTCGTGGTTTCCGGGGAACATCTTCCCGGCCAGATAACCTCCAAGGAGCGTTACGTTCAAAGAATGTTTATATGTGTACTCGTCCCAGCTTTTGACTTTGCCAAGACAGAGCATGACCTGCGGCGCGTCCGCGACTTCGTTGGCTAATTTTTTGCCCTGCGCGGCCAAATCGGAAACGTCCTCTGGCGTACAGGCGCCCTCCGATATACGCTCGTAGACGTTGCCGAGCTGCTCCACCGTTTCGTGGGCCAATTCAGGATCGATAGTGTCCGACTGAATTTCCGCCGTCTGCAAGATGCCCTCAAGCTCGTTTATGTCGAGCGCGTTTTCAATGACTATCGGAATAGAGAAAATTCCCCAGCGTTGGAGCGCTTTTTCCAAGTTGTCGACAGACGAGATAAGAGAGGCGAGCTCAGCGCCTCTCGGCAAGAGGATCGTGCCTCGTTCGGTCAATACATCATCGGCCACGTGAGCCGTACTGCTGGTGTATTCACGCAGTTCTTCAAGAGAAATTCGTCTCCTTAATATTCTTTGGCCGGGCTTATCTCCTACAACGCCAATCCCCTCATCAGGCATATCTTACTTTCACCTCGCTCCCACATAAAATTTAATGGCGTTTCATAAAACTCAGATTTTCTTGTAAAGCCTGTATTTCATTCCGTTCTCGTAGGTTCTCCAGGCGTCGCTACCGCCTAAGCGGGCGCGAGTATCGTCGCTTTCCCTGTCGTCATTGTCAGCGCCAGGGAAGTCCCCGCGCCTCAAAAACCGCTCTGCGTTCAGAAAGGAGTTTCCAAGCTCGTTCAGTGAGAATTTCAGCATAAACCGCGCTATCTCGTCGGCTTCTACCGTCCAGGGGCGAATGACGCTCCCAGGAAGGCCGTCTATATAGGCGCCCTTGCTCCTGTAAAACTCCTCGTCAACGGAAAGGTCGGCCCAGGGGAAAAGAGAGGGCAGACGGAACGAATAAGGCATATCGGAATCGGTCTGGAACGACCAGTCGTAGATAGCGGCGGGCGCGAGCCCCTGTTCTGATACGCAAAGCCTGAGAGCGCCCCGAGCGGAAGGGCGGTTTATCCATTCGTCCATTTCGAGGGATAGGGTCTTTCCCGAAGCTATCAGCTCCATCCAGGGTTTATCTGTCGCGAGCTTGGCGAGGTGCGGACTGTAACAGGGCAGGGCCGCTATGGCGCGGGCCGAGTCGGCGCCGTAAATCTGGTCGAACGGGATGACTATTTCCCATTCCGCGCCATCTATTTCGACGTTTCCGGCGTTAACGAACTCCCATAAAATCCTGTCGCTTTCGTGCTCGTGTATCATCACGAGAACCGGTACGGAGTGCTGAAGCCAATAAACTAAGTGCGGCATTTCGCCCCGGTATATGTAACCCCGCGCGCTACGCTCCAATCGGGCGCCTTCGTCTGAACGAACCTGCAAGCCTATAGTCTTTCCCGCTCTCGGGAAGTCTTCCGTCACTTCTAAGTGCGCTCCCAACCCGGTATCTCCGCTGAGCTGTTCCCTGAAGAGCAGTTGCGGCAAAGACGCGGATACTCGACCCACTGCGTAAAGACCGGCCCGTTCGGCCATATCGTTCAAAGAAGATCACCTCTCACCCTTACGACGCTGATTTTTGTCTAACTATCTCCAAGCACTTTTACCTATTCATAAGAAAGGCAAAAGTGAGAAGATAATATTAAAGCTACAAAATAAATATATTACAGTAAAATATACCAATTCTATGGATAAGAGTCAATGGAAAGAAATCAATGGAAAGAGAAATTGGAAACAAAATTCGAAAAATAAAAGGTTCGAAAATAAATTAAGGGGAAATGTCAGCTTGAATATTCGTACGTTGTTTGCGGATTTGTGCCTTGTTTTATGCGCGTTTTTTTGGGGGATGGGTTTTGTGGCCATGAAGGACTCGCTTGAGCTATACCCTACATGGTGGCTGCTCTTTGTACGTTTCGGCGGGGGAACGCTCCTGATGGGCGCGTGTTTTTATAAACGCATAGTAGCGAGCTTCAAAAGCGGGCACGCGCTACTCGACGCGGTCTGCGGCCTTGTGATAGGGATTTTTCTTTTTCTGGGCATGGGCGTCCAGACCCTTGGGCTCAACTTCACCACAGCCGGAAAACAGGCCTTTCTGACGGCCGGTTACATAGTCATGGTGCCTCTCATAGTGTGGGTTATGAGCCGCAGGTTCCCCGGCTGGCTCACGATCGCCGGTTCCGTTATATGCTTCACCGGCATGGGTTTTTTGACGTCGGACGTCACGGATCCGCTCAATATCGGGGACATCCTGACCGTCATAGCCGCCCTGTTCTTCGCGGCGCAGATAATCACCATATCGCGCTGCGCCGCTAAAAGCGACCCTTTCGTCTTGACGTTTTGGCAGTTTCTCGTCGCGGCCATAAGCTCCATAACGCTCGCGCTCGTCTTCGAGGGAAGGTTTGTATATCGCGGATCTGACAGTCTGCCCGGGTTGTTCTTCGTGACGTTTTTTTGCACGTTTTTGTGTTTCATGATTCAAAACGTCGCGCAAAAGCACACAAGCGCGTCTCACGCGGCGCTCCTTCTCGGACTCGAGTCGGTGTTCGGCCTCCTTGGGGGAGTTTTTTTGCTTGGCGAGACGTTTACGCTTCAGATGAGCTTGGGGTGCGCTTTGATATTTGGCGCGGTGCTACTGGTGGAGTTAGCCCCGGCGTTTTTGAGAAAATGACCAAAACGGAATGAACTCCGTAAAAGTTATGACTAAAATGGATTTCGTTCCGGTGCGGTCATCTACAAGCGCCGCTTCCGCGTGCCTTCTTATATACATAACGCGCCTCTATTCGTCGCTTTTGATAATCATACGGGCGCATACGCCGGTTGCAACCGTCAACAACGCCACGAGCGCGCAGGTTGCGAGGGGCGACAGGCGTAGCTGCGCGTAAGCCACTTCCGCGCTCCCAATCAGGCCGAAGAGGATAAATATGAGCGCTGACACAGACTTCACAGTCCTTTCCGGTATCCGTTTGCGTAGGACTATCCCGACTATGATTCCTATGCCGTCCGCTATCATCATTCCTATCGTCGTACCCATCAGAACGCCGACCGGGTGTTCGGGGAATCTGGTAGCTATGGCGATAGTGGCTAATTGCGTTTTGTCTCCCATTTCGGCGATAAAAAAAGCCACCGCCACCGTAGCGACAGGGCCGAATTTTGTGGTTCTGTTTTCCTCGCCCTCTAACTTGTCCCCCTTGATCGTCCAAAGCCCGAAGAAGATAAAGGACAACGCCGCTAATCCCTGAATCCAAACCTGGATGGAGTCGAAGCGGGTGATAAAATTGCCGACCGCCACGGCGAGCGCGTGGTTGAGAATCGTCGCGATAAAGACGCCCCACATAACTTTCGAGGCCTTATACTTTGTGGCGAACGCCATCGCCAAAAGCTGAGTCTTGTCCCCCATCTCCGCCAGAACCACCGCGCCCGTAGCGAACGCAAACGCTAATATGAACGAACCCATACTTCCACCCCATTATTGAGCATACTTAGCATTAAATTTCGTCCCCAGTCCTGTGCACCTCAACCCTGCTATCCCGCTCTTCTTTCATATTGGACAATCGGCTCTCTATCATCGCCGCGGTTCCCTGAGCCTCTACGCGATATTTGCCCCACGCGAAGCCGGGCATACCGGCAATTATGATTTTGCGCTCGAGCTCCTCCTCCCACAGAGAGAGCCAAAACTCGCTTATGTATTTGGCGATTGCCTTGTCGGCCTGTATGATGACGGCCTCGAACTTGTTGGCGCTCACTATCTTGCGTAAAAAGCGTTTTATGGATACGGCGATAGTCTCCTCGCGCAGCACCCAGCCGTTGTCGGCGCAGAACGGACACCCGCGCGTCATGACGGTTCGGAGGTCGGGGCGGGCGCGTTTTCGGGTCAGCTCCACAAGGCCGAGCTGCGTGACGCCGAACACCCGCGCGCGCAGCCTGTCGGGCTCGAATACATCCTCGAGCCTGTCTATCAGGCGTTTGCGGTCTTCCTCGAACTCCATATCTATAAAATCTATGACGACTATCCCGCCTATCGCGCGAAGCCTGAGTTGACGGGCTATCTCGTCCGCCGCCTCGAGGTTGGTGTCCAAAACGGTGCGCCTCATGTCCAGGACGCCCTCTATCGAGTCGCCGGTGTATTTGCCGGTGTTGACGTCTATGACGGTGAGCGCCTCGGTATGCTCTATGACCAAATACGCTCCCGATTCCAGCCAGACTTTTCTCTCGAGGGCCTGTTCTATCTCCCGCTCTATGCCGTAATATTCAAAAATCGGGACGACGCCGCGATAGAGCGTGAGCGTCGGGACGTTGCCCTCTCCGTAAAGGCTCGCGACAAAATCCCTTACCTGCTCGAACTCGTTCTCCCCGTCGACTAATATTTCATCGACGTCGCCGTGAACCTCGTCGCGCAGAACGCGCCCGAGCAGGCCCATGTCTTTATATAAAAGGCAGGGGGCGGGGCTGACCTTGGCGAGGCGTTCTATCTCGCGCCAGACGAGCAGGAGAGACTCCGTGTCACGTCTAAGCGCTTCCTCGCCCACTCCCTCCGCCGCCGTTCGGATGATTATGCCGTAATCGTCGCCGCGCAAACCACGCGCTATCGCGCGAAGGCGCTTGCGCTCGTCCTCGTCCGTTATGCGCCGCGAGACGCCCGCTTCCTCTCCGTTCGGGACAAGGACAAGATAACGGCCGGGGAGCGAAACGCGGGGCGTGACGCGCGCGCCCTTGTTCTTGCGCGCCGCCTTTGTCACCTGCACGACCAATTCCTGATTCGGCGTAACGTCGAACCCGCGCGCGTCGTTCAGGTAGAGAAACGCGTTGCGCCCGTCGCCTATGCTCATAAAGGCGGCGCTTATGCCGGGTAGGACGCTGTCGACCTTGGCCTTGTAGATCTCCCCCGCCTTTTGGCGGTCTAACATGCGCTCTATGAAAATATCCGCGACGCGACCGTTCTCTAAAATGGCCACGCGCGTTTCCTCGCTCTCGAGCGTATCGGCGATTATTTTTCTGTCCGTTATCTTACACACGGCCCTCCCCCTAACTCCACAATCTCCGCGCCTCTCAAACGCCCAAGACATACGCGGACTATGCGCAGATTCCGCCAGTCGCTCGCCGAGCGCACCCAGCCGCCTATTCCGTTTTGCGCCGCTCCTTTGACCGTGAACGAAACGCCCGTCCAGCCCTCCGGCGATTTCACAAGCTGAGTTTCACGCGGAAAAAATTTTTCGCACTCGTCCGACACGTTCAGGAGCCCGCCGCCGTAGTGGGCTTTCAGGCTCTCCGACAAGTCTTTGAAAGCGAGATTTTCCGCCCATACGCAATAAAGCGCGGCCTGGCAGTCCTTGCCGAGCGCGGGCAGTCCATCGGGTAGCAGAACGCATTTTTTGATTCTGAAGCCCTCGGGCATTTGTCCGCTCCATACGTCGGCCAGATAACGCTCATCCGTCTCCGGGTCTATGCCGCACCACACGTCCACAGGCTCCGAAAGGGCGACGACGCCGGCCGGTAGCTCCGGGCCGAAGCTCATTCTGGCGTGAGGCGAAAAACCCTCCGTCTGACGAAGCAAAATCCCCGCCCGCCCAGCTGCGCGGGCGAAAAGCGTAGCAAGCGCTATATGCGGCACAAAACAAGCTCCGCCTCTTTTCTCGTAAAAAAGCCTTACGCGTACGCTCATTTGCTCATCTCCTGACAGGCGAGCCCGCAAGCCGAACATCCTTCGCGGCAGTCGGGCGTCAGCGCGGCCTCATAAGCGGCCCTGCGCTGCGACAACAGGAATGATTTAGACAACCCGACGTCTATATTATCCCAGGGCAAAGCCTCGTCCTCCCGGCGTTCTCTCGTGAAGTCGTTAGGATTGACGCCGCAGCCCTCAAAGGCCCTGAGCCAACGGGAAAGGTCGAAAGTCTCGCCCCAGCCGTCAAACCTCGCGCCGTCTCTCCACGCCCGCTCTATAACGTCCGCCGCGCGCCTGTCCGCGCGCGCCAGAACCCCCTCCAAAAACGACTGCTCCGGCTCGTGATACGACAGTGAGAGGCTCGACCGCGCTCTGTCTTTTCCCTCCAAGACGCGGGCCTTCAGCATACGCCCCTTTTCGCGAAACTCCTCTACGCTGTTTTGCCGCTCCCACTGAAACGGGGT